>NZ_JBVVPL010000027.1:0-111691 GCF_055807615.1 Bradyrhizobium sp. MV1.5
ACGCTGCCGCGTCCACCGCAAGCCCGGCTCGCAATCAAGACGACAACGAGATCGCCCCTCAAGGATGAGCCGGGATGGGCGACACATACGCCAAAACCGAATTTCGGTAAAGTGGAATATTTTGCCCGAGTGGATTGACACGGGCGTATCGAGAAATGGTCAGATGTTTTGCCCGACGGGCAACCGCGACGGCTTCGTGGCGCCTGGCCGTCGGGTTTGTCGAGACGGTTTGGACAGCGGTCGCCTTGCGGCGCTGGGTCCGGTCATAGCCATGACCGGACCTCAGCGACTTAACCTAGGCGCCTCGCCCTCTTCTCCTTAAACGGGCGGGCTACGCCCGCCCCCTCGGACGCTGAGCCTGAGCCCAGGCCGCGGTGACGTCGCGCGGCGGGACGTCGACGCGCCGGATCGGCGTCAACTCGCCGGAGGCGGAGATGATCGCAGTCTCCTCGCGGCGGCAGCGCGGGCACACGAAGCGGACCTCGTTTGGCGAAGCCGACCAGCTCGAACGTTTCACATTGGCCGCCATCGGCCAGGCCGCGCAATGCGAGCATGACACCAGGAACCGACCGGGATCGAGCATACCCATTCCAAAGGACTCCGCGTCCTGCCATCGCTTCAATGATTAATCCATGTGAATCGTTCCGGTGCCAAAACACCGTCAAGGCACCGTCGGCCCCAAACCAGAAGGCGGAGCGGCTCAGCGGGCGCCCTTGAGCGTGCACGACGTGGTGCAGGTGACCGTGTTGCCGTGGTCGCACGCCTTGCAGGCGGCGACGCACTGGTTCATGTCGCGGGGATTGAAAGAGGTGTAGGTCCGCATCGCGCAAACCGGGGTCGAGCCGGTGATGTCCTGCTCCTGGTTGCAGGCTGCCGTCATGAGTCCAAACATGATGACCGCAAGGAGGCGCATGGGATCGCCCTGTAAGGCAAGACAAAACAATCTCCCGAGGCACGCTGCACCGCAACGTATCCCAGCATTCCCACAGCGGAGAAGCAGCAAGCGTCCCCGTATCTGCATTGAGGATGCGCGCCAAGTGTTAAGAACGGATTGCCGGCGTCAGGCCGCAGCTTTGCCCGCGATGGCCTGCCGCATGTCCACCGCCAGCTGGCGATACTGCTCCGAGAGCTTCAGATAAAACTCGCGCTTGGTGCTATCGGTGGCGAGCCTGGCGATCAGCTCGCATTCAGCGGTCAGCGTCTCGAACCGTTCGAGCCTGTTCTCAAGTTCTGTCATCGGCGTGTCCCCGTCAAACGCCTCAAGGACACCAAACCTAAGCCCGGGAAATAGGTCACGGCGAACATCGTTATCGAGTAGAATCAATTTTTCCCGCGGCGGCGGCTATTTCTGCTCCAGCCGCCACGCGCCGTCCCAGCCCTCGCCCGGCGGATTGGCCTCGAATTGCGCAATACGGGCAAGCATTGCGCGCGAAGGACCGTCGCCCGGGACGGCTTCAAGTGCCGCGTTGAAGCCGGCGCGGGCCTCGTCGAAGCGGCGGGCGCGATAGGCGGCGAGGCCTCCAGCGTAGTGCGAACGCAGGCTCTCATGCGCGGCCGTGAGTGCGCCTGCCCGGCCCATCACCTCGAAGATTGTTTGCGCCGCGCTCTGGCCGGCGACTGCAAGACGATCGACCTCGCGCAATTCGAAGTGCGAGCCGGTCGCATCCGCCGTCGCCTGCGAGATCAGGATACGGGTGCCATAGGCCTTGTTGACGGCCTCCAGCCGCGAGGCGAGGTTCACGGCATCGCCCATCACGGTGAAGCTCATCATCAGCTCGGAGCCGATGCTGCCGGTCAGGACCTCGCCGGTGGCGATGCCGATGCGCAGGTCGCAGGGCGCGGGCATGGCGCGGATGCCGAGCAGGTCAGGCAACTGCTTCTGCAGTGCCGGCAACTGCTCGGCCATGTCGAGCGCGGCGAAGCAGGCAAGCTGAGCCTGCTCCTCCTCCTCGATGAAGGGCGGGCCCCAATAGGACATGATGGCATCGCCGATATATTTGTCGATGATGCCGCGGTTGCTCCTGATCGGACCGGACATGACGGTGAAATAGTGGTTCATCACCCTGACCAACCCGCGCGGAGTCATACCCTCGCTCATCGCGGTGAAGCCGCTCATGTCGCAGAACATGATGGTCATCACCCGGCGTTCGCCATCGATCGCGACCTCCGGCCGGTCGATCAGCCCCTGCACCACCTTGGGATCGATGTAGCGACCGAATGTCTCGCGGACGCGCTCATTGTGCCTGAGCTGCTCGGTCATGCGGTTGAAGGCTGCGGCCAGCTCGCCGATCTCGTCCTGGGTGGAGACGGTGATGGTCTTGTCGAAGCGGCCGGCCTCGACCTCGCGCGTGCCGGCGAGCAGCAGCCGCACTGGGCGCGTAATGCCGCTGGATACCAGGAGCGCAAAGGCAAATCCGAGCACCGCCGCCAGCAAGGTCACGACTCCCGACACGATGATCGCCTGGTATTGTCGGCTGATCACCTGCGACGTCGAGAAGAAGACCTGCGTCAGCATGTCGCCGCGGATCGCGTCGACCTTCCGGTTGAACGCATCGCGCAGCGAATCGAGCTGTTCGAGCGTCCCGCGGGCCTCGGCCATGTCCTTGGCCTCGATCTGCTTGAGCAGCTTCATATTGCCCTCGTCCAGATTGCGCCGCAGCTCGGCGACAGCGCTTTCGATACGAACGTCGAGCCGTGCCAGTGCGGCGTTGTCGGAATAGGTCCTGGGGTCGTCGATGATGGCGTTGATGAGCTTGCGCGCGGTCTCGGCCTCCTCCTCGAACTTGTGGTCCAATGCCTCGAAGTCGCGAAGCCGCGCCGCGTAGCCCTCCTCGTCCGATGGCAACTGCATCTTCGTCATGACCATGCGCCGCAGCGCCAGCGCCCGCTCCAGCGAGCGGATATTGGCGCGGGCGAGATGGCTGTACGCCGGGATGTAACGGTTGGTCAGCTCGTCCAGCAGGACGCCGACCTGGCTCGACATCACCATCGACAGGATCGAGGTGACCAGCATCAGGACGATCAATCCGAGGGCGATGCCGACGATCTTGCGCCGGATCGACTGGTTGAAGAGCGGCATGGGATGTGCGGCAAATGGGCTGAAGGAACTACTATGGAACCCAATACACGCTATTTGGCCGAGGGAATACGCACAATCCGGCCCGTGTGGCGCCGAGAGCCGCCCGCAACCGTCGCGCGAGCCCGATTGGTTAATAAAGGTTAAGAGTCCCGCTCTATCCGCCGTTGCACAAGTTCCCGCCTTCATCCGTATTTTGCCGCATTGTTGCGGGAGCGTGAGGAATGCGAAACGATGTCGTGTCACCGTTTTTGACGCCGTTTTGATTCTCGAGCCGCATCTCGTCGCGGACTTTGGTTTGTACTGGTTTCGCAGGGGGACCACGGAATGAACCAGTGCCTACGCTCGCTCGCGTGCGTCGTTGCCGTGGCCGCTTTGGCCTTCATCCCTACCGAGCTGGCAGCGAAGAGCAGTCACAAATCGTCCGCGCCGAAGAAGACGCATGAGGCGAAAGCCGGCAAGCAGCGCCACGCCTCCACCGGCAAAGCGCGGCACGGCAAGCATGCCGAGGCCAAGCGCAAGTCGAAGAAGCAGGACGACGCGCCCTCGGACAAGCCGGCAGCCCCGCCGCTGACCGGCGATCTCGCCGCGCTGAAGGATGCCATCGATCTCGCGCGGAAGGGCAAGACCGAGGATGCGAGCGCGGCACGCGACCGCATTGCCGACCCAGCCGGACAGAAACTCGCCGACTGGTTCATGCTGCGCCATTCCGAGAGCACGGCGAACTTCAGGCGCTACGCCGCCTTCCTCGCCGCCAATCCGGACTGGCCGAGCAGCGCGCTGCTCCGCCGCCGTGCCGAAGCGCGGCTGTGGCAGGAGAAGGCCGACGCGGCGACCGTGCACAAATTCACGATGGACCGGCCGACCAGCGCCAAGGGCAAGTTCGCACTCGCCCGCGTGCTGATGACCGAGGGCGACAGCGACAGGGCCGCGCGTCTGGTGCGCGATGCCTGGCGCACCGACGAATTGTCCGAGCGCAGCGAGGAAGACTCCTACGAAGCGTTTCGCGATCTCCTGACCACCGAGGATCATCGTGCCCGCATGGACAAGCGTCTTGGCGCCAAGGACTATTCAGGTGCGCGGCGCGCAGCCAAGCGGCTCGGCGAGGATGCGCTGGCGATCGTCAAGGCCTGCGCCGCGGTCACCGGCAAGGCCAGCAAGGCCAAGGATTATCTCGAGGACGTCTCAGCCGAGGCGCGGCGCGACCTCGGCTATGTACTGTGCCGCGCGCAATGGCATCTCCAGAATGACCGCATCGACGACGCGGCCGAGGTGATCCTGGCCGCCGCGCCCGATACGATGGCGGCGCAAGACACCGACGCCTGGTGGCGCGAGCGCCGCCTGCTGGCGCGAAAGCTGCTCGACCAGGGCAAGTTCAAAACCGCCTACGACGTCGTGCGCTCTGCGGCCGTGCCCGCGATGGAAGTCTATCGCGTCGACTATCACTTCATGTGCGGCTGGATCGCGCTGCGCTATCTCGAGGACCCCAAGGCGGCGATGAGGCACTTCGCCGCGATCGACGAAGGCTCGTCCAATCCGATCGCGCTGTCGCGCGCGCATTATTGGCGCGGCCGCGCGGCCGAGGCGATGAACGCAACCGCCGATGCGCGTTTGAGCTATCAGGCGGCGGCGCGCTATCCGACGGCCTATTACGGCCAGCTCGCCCGCGCCAGGCTCGGCCTCGACCGCATCGAGCTGCGCGCGCCCTCGCCTGTGTT
Source organism: Bradyrhizobium sp. MV1.5 (assembly GCF_055807615.1). Lineage (NCBI taxonomy): Bacteria > Pseudomonadati > Pseudomonadota > Alphaproteobacteria > Hyphomicrobiales > Nitrobacteraceae > Bradyrhizobium > Bradyrhizobium sp. MV1.5. The sequence goes on from NZ_JBVVPL010000027.1 coordinate 4,795, forward strand.
GGCAGCAGTCGACACGCCGCCCGCGGACGAGCGCGTGCGCGCCGCCGACATGCTCTATGGCGTCGGTGAGCGCGACATGGTGTTTTACTTCGCCGAGGATTTCGCCAAGGAGAGCACCGACGTCGCGGCACTCGAAGCGCTCGGCGAGCTCGCCGGCCGGCGCAACGATGCGCGGGTGATGCTGGAGGTCGGCAAGTCGGCACTGGCGCGCGGGCTCGCGCTCGATCACTACGCGTTCCCGACCATCGGTATTCCTGAACATAAGCAGGTCGCGCCCGCGATCGACCCCAGCGTGATCTATTCGGTGGCACGCACCGAAAGCTCGTTCGACCAGCGCGACAAATCGGCCGCCAATGCAGTCGGGTTGATGCAGGTGACGCCGGAAGCGGGCCGCGACACCGCAAAGCGCTTCGGCCTGACCTATGACTGGGACAAGATGGTCTCCGATCCCGTCTACAACACGCAGATGGGCGCGGCCGAGCTCAGCGCACTGATGTCGGAATACCGCGGCAACCAGATCATGACCTTCGCCGGCTACAATGCCGGCCGTGGCCGCGTGCGCGAATGGGTGCAGGCGCGCGGCGACCCCAGGGATCCCAAGATCGACCCGGTCGACTGGGTCGAGCGCATCCCGCTGTCGGAGACGCGCAACTACGTCCAGCGCGTGATCGAGAACGTGCTGGTCTACCGCGCCCGGTTCGAGGGCAGCGGCATGATCGCCGGCAAGAGCGACCAGCGCGTCGTGACCAAGGACGCGGCGGCCGTGGCGACTCCGGTGGGATTTATGGGAACGGAGTAGCCGCTTACGTCCGCTCTATCCCCTCATCCTGAGGAGCCTGCGAAGCAGGCGTCTCGAAGGATGAAGGCCCAGCTGCCCCGTGGCCATCCTTCGAGACGGCCGCTTTGCGGCCTCCTCAGGACGAGGTCGGAGGGTGTGGCGCACAAGCGCCGCGCTGCCTCAATCCACCTTGATGTTCGCCGCCTTGATCATCGGCCACCACTTCGCGATCTCCGCCTTCTGGCGCGCGCCAAGCGCTTCGGGCGTGAGCTGATCCTGGGGTGTCATCTCCAGCCCCTGGCTTTCGAGCTGCTTCTTCACGCCGGGATCGTTCAGCGCTTCCACGGCTGCGGCATTGAGTTTGGCGACGATCGCCTTCGGCGTGCCTTTCGGCACCCACATGCCGGACCAGAGCGTCATGTTGAAACCCTTCAGGCCGGCCTCCGCCGCCGTCGGGATGTCGGGCGCCGAGGACAGGCGCTTGTCGTCGGTGATGGCGTAAGCGCGAATGGTGCCGGCGCGGACCTGGTTGATGGAGTTCGAGGTCTGGTCGACGATGACGTCGATCTGGCCGGCGATCAGATCGTTCAGGGCGGGCGCGGTGCCGCGATACGGTACGTATTGCAGCTTGATGCCGCTGATGCTCTCGAAATAGACCCCGGCGATATGGCTGCCCGAGCCCGCGCCGGCGGTGCCGGCGGTCGGCGGCGATGGCCGCGACTTCAGCCAATCCAGCAGCTCCTTCAGCGAGGTCGCGGGCACCGCGTTCTTGCTGACTACGATCATCGGATTGCTCGGCAGCAGCACCACCGGCTCCAGGTCCGCGACCAGATCGTAATTGAGCTTGTAGACGGCGCCGTTGGCGACGTGGGTGCCGAGATGGCCGAACGAGATCGTGTAGCCGTCGGGGGCCGAATGCAGGGCACGGCCGACGCCAATCGAGCCGCCCGCGCCAGTGACGTTCTCGATCACCAGCGGCTGGCCGAGCGCCGTGCGCATCCGCTCGGCAAGCACCCGTGCCATCGCATCCGACGGACCGCCGGCGGCGAAGGGCACGATGATGGTGATCGGACGCGAGGGATAGTCGTCGGCGCGCGCGGCGCCTGCAACAGCGAGAATAGCAATCAGCGCAGCCCAGGCGGCCTTCATTGTCTTCTCCCAACGGTGTCATTGTTGCTTTTGTCTCTTCCCGCGTACGGGAAGAGGGATCGTTCGTGAAGAGACGAAATGCCGCGCTAGAACTGCGAATAGTCGATCGGCTTGTGGCGATCGAGCGTCCGGGTGACCGGCGGCAGCGGGTATTTCAGGCCGGTGGCGCAGTTGAACAGCATCACGCGGTCGGTCGTGCTGACGCGGCCGTCGGCGAGGCTGTCCTTGTAGGCGGCGTAGGTTGCAGCACCTTCGGGGCAGAGCAACAATCCCTCCTCGCGCGCGACCTCGTTCAGCGCCGACGAGATCTTGTCATCGTCGACCGCGATGGCAAAGCCCTTGCTCTCGCGGACAGCGCGCAAAATGAGAAAGTCGCCGATCGCCTGCGGCACGCGAATGCCTGACGCGATGGTGTGGGCGTCCTCCCAGCGCGTCGCATGCTCGGTGCCGGCCTCATAGGCGCGCACCATCGGCGCGCAGCCGGAGGCCTGCACCGCAACCATGCGCGGGCGCTTCGAGCCGATGAAGCCGATCTTCTCGAGCTCGTCGAAGGCCTTCCACATGCCGATCAGGCCGGTGCCGCCGCCGGTCGGATAGAAGATCACGTCGGGCACGTCCCAGCCGAGCTGCTCGGCGAGTTCGAGCCCCATCGTCTTCTTGCCTTCGATCCGGTACGGCTCCTTCAAGGTCGAGGTGTCGAACCAGCCGACTTTCGCCTTACCCTCGCCGACGATCTTGCCGCAATCGTCGATATAACCGTTGACGCGGTAGACGGTCGCGCCCTGCAGCTCGATCTCGCTGACATTCACCTCGGGCGTATCGGCCGGGCAGAAGATTGTGGTCTTGATGCCGCAGGAGGTCGCATAGGCCGCGAGCGCGGCGCCGGCATTGCCGTTGGTCGGCATCGCCATGTGCTTGATGCCGAGCGCCTTGCCCATCGACACCGCCATTACGAGGCCGCGCGCCTTGAACGAGCCGGTCGGCAGCCGCCCCTCGTCCTTGACGATGATCTCGCCGCCGCCGAGCTTTGCGCCGAGCTTGGGCAGCCGGATCAGGGGCGTGGTGACCTCGCCGAGCGAGACGATGTCCTGGCATTTGCGCACCGGCAGCAGCTCGCGGTAGCGCCACATGTCGGCAGGGCGCTGCGCCAGCGCGTCCTTGGTCAGCGCCTTTTTCACGCCCGCGAGGTCATAGCGCACGAGGAGCGGCTTGCCGGCCTTGGAGAGGTTGTGGACCTGGTCGGCGGGATAATGGTCGCCCTCCATCGCGCATTCGAGATGGGTAACGAAGCTCGGGCGTTCGATAGTGAGGTTATCGTTGTCGTGCATGGGGTGGTTTCCTTCTTGTTCTGGTGTTCTCAATGTCTATCCCGTCACCCTGAGGTGCCGGAGCGAAGCGGAGGCCTCGAAGGGTGACGAGCCCGGCTGCTGTATCTCGGCCGTGCATCCTTCGAGGCTCGCTGCGCTCGCACCTCAGGATGACGGGTCTGATGTCAAATATTCAGCACCCTTCCATAAGCATCCAGCACGGCTTCCTTCATCATCTCCGACAGCGTCGGATGCGGGAAGACCGTGTGCATCAGCTCCTCTTCCGTCGTCTCAAGGTTCATGGCGACGACGTAGCCCTGGATCAGCTCGGTGACCTCCGCGCCGACCATGTGCGCGCCGAGCAGCTGACCGGTCTTCTTGTCGAAGATGACCTTGACCAGGCCCTGGTCCTCGCCGAGCGCGATGGCCTTGCCGTTGCCGACGAAGGGGAAGCGGCCGACGCGGATCTCGCGGCCGTTCTCCTTGGCCTTGGCTTCGGTGAGGCCGACGGAGGCGACCTGCGGGTTGCAATAGGTGCAGCCGGGGATCATCAGCTTGTCCATGGGGTGCGGATGCAGGCCCTTGATCGCCTCGACGCAGATCACGCCTTCGTGCTCGGCCTTGTGGGCCAGCATCGGGGGACCCGCGACGTCACCGATGGCATAGATGCCGGGAACGTTGGTCTTGCCGTAGCCGTCGATCACGATGCAGCCGCGCTCGGTTTTGACACCGAGCTTTTCGAGACCGAGATTCTCGATATTGCCGACGACGCCGACGGCCGAGATCACGCGCTCGAACTCGGCGGTCTGCTTCGCCTTGCCGTCATCGAGCGTCGCGACCACGCTGTCGCTCTTCTTCTCCAGCTTCGTCACGCCCGTGTTGGTGAGGATCTTGATGCCCTGCTTCTCGAGGCGCTTGCGGGCAAGAGCGGCAATCTCGGCGTCCTCGACCGGCAGGATCTGCGGCAGCACCTCGACCACCGTGACGTCGGAGCCCATCGTCTTGAAGAACGATGCGAACTCGATCCCGATCGCGCCCGAGCCCATCACCAGCAGCGATTTCGGCATCCGCTCCGGCACCATCGCCTCGAAATAGGTCCAGATCAGCTTCTTGTCGGGCTCGAGCCCCGGCAGCACCCGCGGCCGCGCGCCGGTCGCGACGATGATGTGCTTGGCCTGATAAGCCCCCTCGCCGAGCGTGCCCTTGGGTCCCTCGACGTCGGACTTCTTCACCGTCACCTTACCGGGCGCGTCGATCGAAGCCGCGCCCCAGATCACGCTGACCTTGTTCTTCTTCATCAGGAAGCCGACGCCGTCGTTCAGCCGCTTCGAGACGCCGCGCGAGCGCTGCACCACGGCCTTGGGATCGAATGAGATGTTATCGGCGGACAGCCCGTAATCCTTGGCGTGCTGCATGTAGTGGTAAATTTCGGCCGAGCGCAGCAGCGCTTTGGTCGGGATGCAGCCCCAGTTCAGGCAGATGCCGCCGAGATAGGATTTCTCGACGATCGCGACCTTGAAGCCGAGCTGGGCGGCGCGGATCGCGGTGACATAGCCGCCGGGACCGGAGCCGATGATGATGATGTCGAAGGATGTATCGGCCATGGCGGCTCCCGTTCAACTCAAGTGGCGCCGCGGGCGCGGCGCCTGGAAATCAAAACCCTGACCAGCCATTCGAGCAGGATCGCGCCGGCCATGATAGCCAGCGCGATCATAATGACCGCCTGGCCGATGCTCCGTGCCAGCTGCTCGCCGGCAAAGAACGCGGAATGCAGAATATCGAGCCCGACCGGATTGAGTGCAACCACAGCCGAGAGCAACAAGGAGATCCAGGGCCAGCGCGTTCGCATTCACCCCGCGCCTCCCCGGGCTACACCATCATCATCACAGGGTTTTCGATCAACTGCTTGAAGGCACCGATCAGTTCGGCGCCGAGCGCGCCGTCGATGGCGCGGTGATCGCAGGACAGGGTCACGCTCATCATGTTCGCGATCTCGATCTTGCCGCCGCGGACCACAGGCCGCTCCTCGCTGGTGCCGACCGCGAGGATGGTCGCATGTGGCGGATTGATCACGGCGGTGAAGTGGCTGATGCCGAACATGCCGAGGTTCGAGACGGCCGTGGTGCCGCCCTGGTATTCTTCGGGCTTCAGCTTGCGCGAGCGGGCGCGGGTCGCAAAATCCTTCATCTCGTTTGAGATGGTCGACAGCGTCTTGGTCTCCGCCTTGCGGATGATCGGCGTGATCAGGCCGCCGGGCATCGCCACCGCGACGCCGACGTCGGAATGGTGGTGCTTGACCATGCCGGATTCGGTCCAGCTCACATTGCAGTTCGGAATCTTCTGCAGCGCCACCGCCATCGCCTTGATGACGAAGTCGTTGACCGAGATCTTGTAGAGCGGCTTCTTCTCCTTGTCCTTGGGAGCAGCCGCATTGATCTCCTCGCGCGCGGCGAGCAGCTTGCCGATGTCGCAGTCGATGGTGAGGTAGAAGTGCGGGACGTTCTGGATCGACGCGGTCAGGCGCTGCGCAATCGTGCGGCGCATGCCGTCATGGGGGACGACGTCGTAGGAGCCGGGTTCGAACAGCGACAGGATCTGCTTGTCCGACATGGTCGGCGCGACCGAGGGCGCGCCGGACGGCGTCGCCGCGGGAGCCTTGAGGCCCTTGCCTGATTTGGCCTGCTCGACGTCGCGGGCCACCACGCGGCCATGCGGGCCGGTGCCGGTCACCATCGCAACATCGACGCCGGCTTCCTTGGCGAGACGACGCGCCAGCGGCGATGAGAACACGCGGCCGGCATGGCCGTTGCTCTGCGCAGCCGGTGCTGCAGCCTGCGGTGCAGGTGCGGCGGCGGGCGCCGGCGCGGCCTTGGGCGCAGCAGGCGCAGGAGCCGATGCGGCAGTGGGAGCTTCCGCCGCTTTCGGAGGTGCTGCCGAGGCGCTGGGCTTGGCTGCACCTGCCGCCTTCACGTCCTCGCCCTCGCCGGCCAGCACCGCGATCACGTCGTTGACCGGGACGTCCTGCGTACCCTCGGGCACGAGGATCCTGGCGATCGTGCCCTCGTCGATGGCCTCGACCTCCATGGTCGCCTTGTCGGTCTCGATCTCGGCGATGACGTCGCCGGATTTGACCTTGTCGCCTTCCTTCTTCAGCCACTTGGCGAGGTTGCCCTTCTCCATCGTCGGCGAAAGAGCGGGCATCAGGATGTTGATGGGCATGCTGACCTCAAGAAGAACTTTGCAAAAATCCGTCTCCGGACCGAAGACGGACAGACCAGGTTAGTTGCCGATGTCGCCCTGCCACAGGCGCTCATTGGCAGGGATGGAACGCCAATTCTTCATCATGGTGATTGAGCGGTCGTCGGCAAGGTCGATCCAGGGGATGCCGAACTTGTCGAGGATGTCCTTGGACCCCTCGAAGGTGACGGACTCTCCGATCACCACGAGCTTGACCTTGAACAGCGCGAGCGCCCCGGCACACATCGCGCATGGCGACAGCGTGGTGTACATAACGGTATCGTGGAACGAAATCGCACCCGCCTCGCGCAGGCAACTCATCTCGCCGTGCAGGATCGGGTTGTTCTCCTGCACGCGGTTGTTGTGGCCGCGGGCGATCACCTTGTTGTCGCGGGTCAGCACGGCGCCGATCGGCAGGCCGCCTTGCGCGATCGAGGCTTCCGCCTCGCGGATCGCCTCCAGCATGAAATCGAAATGATAGGATTCGATCGCCACGGTCAGTGCCCTTTCCCGCGCGGCGTCGTGGTGCCGGTGTCGGTGGGACGCTCGATCTCGGCCTGGAACATCTCGATGATCCGGTTCAGCGCGTCCTCCTCGGTGTATTCGCTCTCGCGCGCATAGGCGCGCGCGGCATGACGGGCGAGATCGACGAGCAGCAGGCCCCACATGTCGGGCTCGTCGAAAGCCCGCTGGAACGCCATCGACAGCCCGCCGTCCAGCACGAAGACGCGCAGGATCTCGACCGCATCATCGCGGACGAGGACGTCGGGTGGCAATGGCTGCTCCTTCGGGCCCGCCATGGTCTACCTGTAGCAGACGGCTTTGGCGGCCTCGACCACCTCTGCCGCCGAGGGCAGCGCGAGCTTTTCCAGGTTCGCGGCATAGGGCATCGGCACGTCCTTGCCGGAGACGCGGGTTACAGGCGCATCCAGATAGTCGAAGGCATGCTCCATGATCCGCGCGGCGATCTCGGCGCCGACGCCGCTCTGGGCCCAGCCCTCTTCCACCGTGACGGCACGTCCCGTCTTCTTGACCGAGTTGACGATCGTCTCGGTGTCCATCGGGCGCAGCGTGCGCAGGTCGATCACTTCGGCCTCGATGCCGTCCTTGGCGAGTTCGTCGGCGGCCTTCAGCGCGTAGCTCATGCCGTTCGACCACGAGATGATGGTGACATGGCTGCCCGAGCGCACGATGCGCGCCTTGCCGATCGGAATCACGAAATCGTCGAGCTTCGGCACCTCGCCGGTGTGGCCGTAGAGCATTTCGTTCTCGAGGAAGATCACCGGGTTGGGATCGCGGATCGCAGCCTTGAGCAGGCCCTTGTAATCAGCGGCCGAGAACGGCGCGACGACCTTGAGGCCTGGGACGTTCGAATACCAGGACGAATAATCCTGGCTGTGCTGAGCGGCCACGCGGGAAGCGGCGCCGTTGGGCCCGCGGAACACGATCGAGCAGCCCATCTGGCCGCCGGACATGTAGAGCGTCTTGGCCGCGGAGTTGATGATCTGGTCGATCGCCTGCATGGCGAAGTTGAAGGTCATGAACTCGACGATCGGCTTCAACCCGCTCATCGCGGCGCCGACGCCGATGCCGGCAAAGCCGTGCTCGGTGATCGGCGTGTCGATGACGCGCTTGGCGCCAAATTCCTGAAGCAGCCCTTGCGTCACCTTGTAGGCGCCTTGGTATTCGGCGACCTCTTCGCCCATCACGAAGACGTCGGCGTCGCGGCGCATCTCTTCGGCCATGGCATCGCGGAGGGCTTCGCGGATGGTCTGCGTCACCATTTCGGTGCCGGCAGGCACTTCCGGATCGGGCTCTGCGACGGCCTGCGGTGCCGGCGCAGCTTTGGGAGCTGGAGCCTCGGCCTTCGCGGCGGCAGGAGCTGCGGATTCGGCCGCCTTCTGCTGCTGGGCAGGCGCGGGCGCCTTGGCGAGATCGGCGGCACTCTCGCCATCGGCCAGAATCGTCGCGATCGGCGTGTTCACGGCCACGTCGGCGGTGCCCTCGGGGATCAGGATCTTGCCGAGCGTACCTTCATCGGTCGCCTCGACTTCCATGGTCGCCTTGTCGGTCTCGATCTCGGCGATGACGTCGCCGGACTTGATCGTCTCACCCTCTTTTTTCAGCCATTTGGAGAGGTTGCCCTTCTCCATCGTGGGCGACAACGCGGGCATCAGCACTTGAATTGGCATATCGACTCCAAAAGAAAGCTTGCGCGCGTTCAGCGGTAAATATCGGTCCAGAGCTCGGCGGCATCCGGCTCGGGATCATGCTGGGCGAAATCGGCGGACGCGTTGACGATGTCGCGCACCTCGGCGTCGATCGCCTTCAGATCCTGCTCACTGACCTTGGCGGCCAACAGGCGGTTGCGCACCTGCTCGATCGGATCCTGGTCGTGGCGGACTTTTTCGACCTCCTCGCGCGTTCTGTACTTTGCGGGATCGGACATCGAGTGGCCGCGATAACGGTAGGTCTGCATCTCCAGGATGAAGGGTCCCTTGCCGGCGCGGCACCACGCCGCCGCCTCGTCGCCGGCGGCCTTGACGGCACGGACGTCCATGCCGTCGACCTGCTGGCCGGGAATGTTGAAAGAGGCGCCGCGCTTGGAGAAATCCTGCTGCGCCGAGGCGCGCGAAACCGAGGTGCCCATGGCGTAGCGGTTGTTCTCGATGACGTAGATCACCGGGAGCTTCCAGAGCTCCGCCATGTTGAAGCTCTCATAGACCTGGCCCTGGTTGGCCGCACCGTCGCCGAAATAGGTGACGCTGACATTGTCGTTGTCGCGATAGTGATTGGCGAAAGCGAGCCCGGTGCCGAGCGAGACCTGGGCGCCGACGATGCCGTGACCGCCGTAAAAGTGCTTCTCCTTGCTGAACATGTGCATGGAGCCGCCCTTGCCCTTGGAATAGCCGCCGCGACGGCCAGTGAGCTCGGCCATGACGCCGTTGGCCTCCATGCCGGTGGCGAGCATATGGCCGTGATCGCGATAGCCGGTGATGACCTGATCGCCCGGCTTCAGGGCCATCTGCATCCCGACCACCACGGCCTCCTGGCCGATATAAAGGTGGCAGAAGCCGCCGATCGCGCCCATGCCGTAGAGCTGGCCGGCCTTTTCCTCGAACCGCCGGATCAGGAGCATGTCGCGGAGCGCCTTGAGCTCCTGCTCTCTGGTGAATTCCGGGGGCGAACCGCCGTCGGTCTTGTCCTGTGCAGTGCTTGCGGCGGCTTTCTTGGGTGCGGCCATGGGAATTCCGGGTCAGAGAAAACTTCAGCCCTCTCTAACCCAAGTCAAACGCCCTTGGAAAGCACCGCGGCGGCATGGCACGACTTTCATTATGCCGCACTGCAACGTGATCGTAATATTGCAAAATCTTTGACGCGGATCGGGCAACAAATCGACACGGTCGCCGCACGCGCAGATTCGTGACCGCGTCAAGCAACGTTGCCAACGCGGTCCCGACATTTGGAACGGGCGGCGCAGAACAGCGCAGCCCTCTCTGCCCGCCCGATCAGAAGAAGCCGAGCTTCTTGGGGCTGTAGCTGACCAGCAGGTTCTTGGTCTGCTGGTAGTGATCGAGCATCATCTTGTGGGTCTCGCGCCCGACGCCCGACTGCTTGTAGCCGCCGAAGGCCGCATGCGCGGGATAGGCATGGTAGCAGTTGGTCCAGACCCGGCCGGCCTGGATCGCCCGGCCGAAACGGTAGCAGCGGTTGGCATCGCGACTCCAGACGCCGGCTCCCAAGCCATAGAGCGTGTCGTTGGCGATCGCGAGCGCCTCGTCGTCGGTCTTGAAGGTCGTGACGGAGACGACGGGCCCGAAAATCTCCTCCTGGAAAATTCGCATCTTGTTGTGACCTTCGAACACCGTCGGCTGGACGTAGAAGCCGCCGGCGAGATCGCCGCCGAGCTCGGCGCGACCGCCGCCTGCCAGCACCTTTGCTCCTTCCTGTTTGCCGATGTCGATGTAGGAGAGGATCTTTGCGAGCTGCTCGCCGGAAGCCTGCGCGCCAATCATGGTGTCGGCCGCGCGCGGGTCGCCCTGTTTGATCGCGGCGACGCGCTTCAGCGCCCGTTCCATGAAGCGGTCATAGACGTCGGCATGGACCAGCGCCCGGCTCGGACAGGTGCAAACCTCGCCCTGGTTCAGCGCGAACATGACGAAACCTTCGATCGCTTTGTCGAAGAAGTCGTCGTCTTCGGCGGTGACGTCGCTGAAGAAGATGTTGGGCGACTTGCCGCCGAGTTCGAGCGTGACGGGAATGAGGTTCTGGCTGGCATATTGCATGATCAACCGGCCCGTCGTGGTCTCGCCGGTGAAGGCGATCTTGGCGATGCGCGGGCTGGACGCGAGCGGCTTGCCGGCTTCCAGGCCAAAGCCGTTGACGATATTGAGGACGCCGGGCGGCAGAATGTCGCCGATGATCTCGGCCCAGACCATGATCGAGGCCGGGGTCTGCTCGGCCGGCTTGAGCACGACGCAATTGCCGGCGGCGAGCGCGGGCGCGAGCTTCCAGCAGGCCATCAGCAGCGGGAAGTTCCAGGGGATGATCTGGCCGACTACGCCGAGCGGTTCGTGGAAATGGTAGGCGACGGTGTCGTGATCGATCTCGCCGATCGAGCCTTCCTGGGCGCGGATGGCGCCGGCGAAATAGCGGAAATGATCGATGGCGAGCGGGAGGTCGGCGGCGCGGGTCTCGCGGATCGGCTTGCCGTTGTCCCAGGTCTCGGCGATGGCGAGACGCTCGAGATTGTCTTCCATGCGGTCGGCGATCCGGTTCAGCATCGCGGCGCGCTCGGCGACGCTGGTGCGGCCCCAGGCGGCCTTCGCGGCATGCGCTGCGTCGAGAGCTGCCTCGACGTCCTGCGCGTCGGAGCGCGCGATCTTGCAGACGATCTGGCCCGTCACCGGCGAGGCGTTGTCGAAATACTTGCCGGAGATCGGCGCGACGAATTTGCCGCCGATGAAATTGTCGTAGCGTTCGGCGAAGGGAATTTTGGTGACGCTGAGGAATTCTACCTTGTTCATTGATCACTCCCGATGTTTGCTGTTTGCGCAATTCGTCGCGTGGTCGCGACTTGCGCCGACGATGTCGCGGGAGGCGGCTTCTGTCAGCCCTGATAGGCGCGATGACGGCACCGACCTGTCGCAGTTCTGCGACAGGTGACGAGGCTGCACGTCGTGCCGCCGCACGTAATGATGCCGCCGCACATACTGACCTCATCCTGAGGAGCGCGCTCTTGCGCGCGTCTCGAAGGATGGCTGGGGGTGACGGCAGGGCATCTTGTGGTTCGAGATGACCGCTTCGCGATCCTCACCATGAGGGTCTATCAGCAGCTCAATGCGCGTTCAGCTCGAACCGCTTGAGCTTCCTGTGCAGCGTGGCGCGGCTGACGCCGAGGGCCTTGGCGGCCGCCGAGACATTGCCGCCCGCGCGCAAGAGCGCCCGCTGCAACACTGCTCGCTGACCGCCGGCAAGATGGTCGCGCGCGGTGTCGCCGCCGAGAAGATCGGCGGCGGGCATCGGCTGCAACGCCCGGCCGGGCGCAATCCCGAGTCCCGCTCGGGCGGACCGGGTCGCACCGATCACGAGATCGTCCGCATCGACCGCAACGAGGCCGCCGCACTGGCCGTCCGCAGCTTGCGTCAGCACGATGCGGGCATGGGCGAAGGCCCTGCGAAACAGATCGGCCTCGACACGCCTGGCCGCCTCGCCGGCCGCGAGCGCGATCAGACTGGAAAACACGTCGGTGCGGTCGGCGCGGCAGGAGGAGACGTCGAGCACGCCCGCGAACGCAGCCTCATGGTCGTAGATCGGAACGGCAGTGCAGCTCAGAAGCGTGTTGCGGGTGAAGAAATGCTGGTCGCGGTCGATCGTCAGCGGACGCTGCTCGACGAGGCAAGTACCGATGCCGTTGGTGCCCTCATGCTCTTCGCTCCAGAGCGCGCCGGTCCAGAGGCCCCAGGACTGAAAAGTCGCGTCGTCCGCCGGAGTGCCGCGGCGATCGACCGGCACGCCCTCGCCGTCAGCGAGAAGCACGCAGCAGCCGCTGGCGCCGACCGCCTGGTAGAGCCGGTCCATCGCACCTCGCGCAGCGGCGAGCAGCGGCGCGACGCGCTCCCGCGCGCGGTGCAGCTCGGCTTCGCTCAGCCGGTTCGGCGAGCTACGGCCGGCGGGATCGAGACGATGCAATCGGGATGAACGGCGCCACGAGGCCACGAGCGACGAGCGTGCCGCTTGGCCCGACGTAATGGCGGCCTCGACACGGGCCGCGTGATGCCGGGGGGATTGCCCATTCATCACTGTTTCCTCCGGGTGTCAATTTAGAGCGTGCCGGCACGGCCCGGTTGATCTGCGTCAACCCTGGCCATAGCGCCGGAAGCCATGAGCCGGTTGCCACGATCCCGTCAAGGCGGCAATCCGGTTGCAGTCCTTCAACTTGAGGAAGAGTTGTCAGTTCGCCGGGATCGTCCGGACGAGATCACGCGGATTGACGTAGTCGAGCTGGAAGCGCGCCCGCTCGTCCAGCATGTCGGGGTCGATCTTCGCGGAGCGCAGCAGCGAAACGCGCTGCTCGCTCCTGGCGCGCTCGCGCTTGAGCTGGGCCAACTCGCTGGTCAGCGCCACGATCTCCTGGTCGAGCTCCTGGCGGGCGTTGAGGCCGTACTTGCCGGTATATGCGTTGACGCCGAAATAGCCGACGATGGCGGCCGCCATCGCATAGAGGGCAAGACCGGTCAGGATCGATTTCAGGCGCGCGCGGGAGACCATCCTGGGAAGATGGGACAGGTTGGTTAAGGGCGTGCTAATTTCGGGCGGCTGGGCCCCGCGCGCGACGCTAGCGGACCCTCATGGTGAGGAGGCGCAAAGCGCCGTCTAGCGGACGATGCTTCGCATCGCCGCGAGAACCATGAAGGCCCGGCAATTTCCCGGAGCCATCCTTCGAGACGAACGCCTCGCGTTCTTCTCAGGATGAGGGCCCACGCTGTGGCTGCGGACGATTTAGCCTCAGCCGTGGTGCTTCGCGACGTGCACCGCAAACGCGTCGATATAGGCCTGGAGCACGGGCTTCAGGGACTCCTTGGTCAAATTGCCGTCGGCATCGAAGGCGTCGCCCACCCCGGTCAGATAGGCCTCCGGCTGCTGCATGATCGGGCCGGAAATGCCCGGCAGGATGTTCTGGAGCGTCTTGGCGGCGCTGACGCCGCCGAGGGGGCCCGGCGAGTTCGCGATGATGCCGACCGGCTTGCCGTTGAACGAGCTCTTGCCATAGGGCCGCGAGGCGACGTCGATGGCGTTCTTCAGCACGCCCGGGATCGCGCGATTGTATTCCGGCGTGACGAAGATGACGCCGTCTGACTTCTGAAGTTTTTCGCGGAAGGACAGCCAGTCGGCCGGCGGCGCGCCCTCGAGGTCCTGGTTGAAGAACGAGATGCCGGCCGGCGTGACGACCTCGAGCTTGAGCGAGGCCGGCGCGAGCTTGGCGAGCGCATTGGCGATCTTCAGCGAAAAGCTGTCCTTGCGCAGGCTGCCGGCGATCGTGACGATGTTATAGGCCATGGAGTGTCCTCGAAATCTTCAGCGGGAGTGCCGGGGCGGCACTTAAGCGATCCCGAGTGATGGATGCAAGTGCATGGACCGGTCGGATTTGGAAACGCTGGGTTTCTGAACGGTTGCCCAAATAATCAGGCCGCCAAGTGGCGGCCTGACTCCTTGGTACAAATCCGCAAATCGGCTCAGATCGTCGGATTCCACGCCGACGGGATCAGGCGATATTTGGCGCCGTCCTTCTCGACATGGCCGACCGAGGGGAAGGTGAAGTGGAAGCCGATCACGGTCGCCTTCTCCGCCGCCGCCATGTCGTAGAACTTGTGGCGGGTCTCCTGCGCCAGCGCAGCATCGGTGTCGAACACCACATGCCAGTCCGGATTGCGCAGGAAGAACTCGGGGATGTTGGTGACGTCGGACTGGATCAGCACCTTGGCATCGCCAGAGGCGACCGCGAACGAGGTGTGGCCCGGGGTGTGGCCGGGCGTCGCGATCGACGTGATGCCCGGCGCGACCTCCTTGCCCCACTCGTACTTCGTCACCTTGGATTCGAGGCCGGCAAAGGTCTTCTTCACATTGGCGAAATAGTTCTTCATCATCCCGTTCGACTCGGCCTTGGCGGCGTTGTCCTCGCTGGTCCAGAACTCCCAGTCCTTGCCCGGCACCATGATCTCCGCATTGGGGAAGGCAAGCGCACCGTCGGCGAGACGAATGCCGTTGGTGTGGTCGGGATGCAGATGCGAGAGCAGCACGATATCGATGCTCTTGGGGTCGACGCCGGCGGCCTGGAGGTTCTGCAGCGTGCGGCCCACCGCGCCCTTGCTGGGCTCGAGATTGGCGACACCGTTGCCGGTATCGATCAGCACGAGCTTGGAGCCGGTGTTGATGAGCTGCGGGTTGAACGGCACTGTGACCATGCCCTTCGGCATGTAGGCCGCCTCGCCCGCGGCCAGCGCTTCCTCCTTCGGCGCGTTGACGACGAACTTGTCCGGCATCGGGAACGTGCGCGCACCGTCATTGATCGACGTGCACTCGTAGCTGCCGACCTTGTAGCGGTAGAAGCCAGGCGCCTGGGTGCCGGCTTGCGGCACCGCGGCATTGGCGGTGGTCGATCCAAGCTTGGTCATCGCAGCCGCACTGAGGGCGGCGGCGCCTGCGAGCAAATGGCGGCGGTTGAGATCGGTCATGGAGAAGTCCCCTTCTGAGCGCGCCTTGCGGTTTTTCCGCTTTCAATGGCGGCGGAATAATCTCCCGCCTCGCTCAGAAGGCAAGACCTTCTTTGGGTGACGTGCCGTCGCACGTGGCGATTATTTATTTGGGTTGATGAGGAATTTTTCGCCGGTGGCGCGTTTGGCGTAGACCGCGATGTTGGCGGGATCGAGCGCCTCGGAAAGCGACACCACCTTGGTGTAGTGGCTGGCAAACGTGGTCTTCAGTTCGTCGACCACGCGCTGGCGCAGCCTGGCCCCGTCCGCCTGCCCGATCTTCATCAGGAACGGAAACAGCAGCCAGCCGCCCACGCCCCAGGCCATGCCGAAGCCGCGCGGCAGCTCGATCGGGCGGACATCGAGCGCGCCATAGACATAGACCTGCTTGTGCACGTTGGAGCCGTAGCGGCTGTATTCCTTCGCGGTCTTGTTGATCGCGACTTCCATGCAGTTGAGGATGTCGCCGGCGAGCTTACCGCCGCCGATGGCGTCGAATGCGATGGTGGCGCCGGTCTCGACCAGCGCGTTGGTGAGATCATCGAGGAAGCTCGGCGCAGTGGAATCGATGACATATTTGGCGCCGATCTTGTGCAGGATGTCGGCCTGCTCCTTGCTGCGCACGATGTTGACCAGCGGGATGCCGTCCTTGATGCAGATCTTGTTCAGCATCTGGCCGAGATTGGAGGCGGCCGCAGTGTGCACCAGCGCCTTGTGACCCTCGCGCCGCATGGTCTCGGTCATGCCGAGCGCGGTCAACGGATTGACGAAGCAGGAGGCACCTTCGGCCGGCGTGGTGCCTTCCGGCAGCGGCAGGCACTCGCGCACTTTCAACGTGCGATACTGCGTATACATCGCGCCGCCGATCATGGCGACGGTCTTCCCCATCAGCGCCTTCGCGGCATCCGACGAGCCCGTCCTGATTACGACGCCCGCGCCTTCGTTACCGACCGGCATGGACTCATCGAGCCGGCCTGCCATCGCCCGCATCGCGCCTTCCGGCACCTTCGCGGTGATGACGGGAGCGTCTTTGGTGCCCGAAGCCTTTGCCGTGCTCATGTCGGCCGCGCCGATGAGGAGCCCGAGATCAGACGGATTGATCGGCGCCGCCTCGACGCGGACGACAACCTCGTCCGCGGCGGGCTCGGGGGTCGGCACGTCGAGCAGCGAGATTTCGAGCTCACCGCTCGTCTTGATCAGCGAACGCAGTTGCAGGCCGGTCTTGCCGTCGCTCATGTCGATCCTCCCCTGTCTTTGCCCGAGCGCTGGCTTATGCCAGCGCCTTCAACGCCGCCTTGCCGCCGTAGAGCGCCTGCTTGCCGAGCTGCTGCTCGATGCGCAGGAGCTGGTTGTATTTGGCGGTGCGATCGGAGCGCGCAAGGGAGCCGGTCTTGATCTGTCCGCAATTGGTGGCGACCGCGAGGTCGGCGATGGTGGAATCCTCGGTTTCGCCGGAGCGATGCGACATCACCGAGGTGTAGCCGGCCTTGTGCGCCATCTCGACGGCGGCGAGCGTCTCGGTCAGCGTGCCGATCTGGTTGACCTTGATCAGGATCGAATTGGCCCGTCCGGCCTTGATGCCTTCGGCGAGGCGCTTGACGTTGGTGACGAAGAGATCGTCGCCGACGAGCTGGCACTTCTTGCCGATGAGGTCGGTCAGCTCTTTCCAGCCGTCCATGTCGTCTTCCGACATGCCGTCCTCGATGGTCACGATCGGATAACGCGAGACGAGGTCAGCAAGGTACTTGGCCTGTTCGGAGATCGAGCGGGTCTTGCCCTCGCCTTCGTAGACGTACTTGCCGTCCTTGAAGAACTCGGTCGAGGCGCAGTCGAGGCCGATGACGATGTCGGAGCCCGCCTTGTAGCCGGCCTTGCCGATCGCGTTCATGACGAATTCGAGCGCGGCGTCCGCCGATGGCAGGTTCGGGGCAAAGCCGCCCTCGTCGCCGACATTGGTGTTGTGGCCCGCCTTCTTCAATTCGGACTTCAGGGTGTGGAAGACCTCCGCGCCGTAGCGCAGGCCCTCGGCAAAGGACGACGCGCCAACCGGCAGGATCATGAACTCCTGGAAATCGATCGGGTTGTCGGCGTGCATGCCGCCATTGATGATGTTCATCATCGGCACCGGCAAGAGACGCGCCGAGGTGCCGCCGACATAACGGTAGAGCGGCATGTCGAGCGAGTTCGCGGCCGCCTTGGCGCAGGCGAGCGACACGCCGAGGATGGCGTTGGCGCCCAGCCGGCTCTTGTTCGGCGTGCCGTCGAGGTCGATCATGATCTGGTCGAGCTGGGCCTGCTGCTCGACATCGAGGCCGCTCAACGCCTCGAAGATCTCGCCGTTGACGGCGCCGACCGCCTTGGTGACGCCTTTGCCGAGATAACGGGCCTTGTCGCCGTCGCGCAGTTCCACCGCCTCATGGGCGCCGGTGGAGGCGCCGGACGGCACGGCAGCACGGCCGAGCGCACCATCTTCCAGCACGACGTCGACCTCGACGGTGGGATTGCCCCGGCTATCCAGGATTTCGCGTCCGATGATGTCGATGATGGCGGTCATGAGGGCCTCTTTTCGGGGGACTAAGCGGTCAGTTGGGGTGCTTCTACCGCAATGCATCGAAGCGGAAAAGGCCGGGTGACGGCCGCACGATGATTGGCTAAGAGGGCGCCACGGAGGCGGACTGATGTCGAAAAAGCCCAGCAAATCGAAGAACTCAAGCTCGGATTCAGCTGCCCTGCAGCTTGGCCGCGCCGTGGAATGGCCGGATGCGCCCAAGAAGGCGAAACTCGATCGCGTGCCCAATCCGCAAGGAGGCACCGACTATCTGGTCCGTTTCACCGTGCCCGAATTCACCTCGCTCTGCCCGGTCACGGGACAGCCGGATTTCGCACATCTGATGATCGACTACGCCCCCGGCCAATGGCTGCTGGAGTCGAAGTCGCTCAAGCTCTACATCGCGAGCTTCCGCAATCACGGCGCCTTCCACGAGGACTGCACCGTGATGATCGGCAAGCGCATCGCGAGCGAGATCAAGCCGAAGTTCCTGCGCATCGGCGGCTACTGGTATCCGCGCGGCGGCATCCCGATCGACGTGTTCTGGCAGACCGGCCGCGCGCCGAAGGGATTGTGGGTGCCCGAACAGGGTGTCGCGCCCTATCGCGGGCGGGGCTGAACGTTTCCAGTCTCCAGGAAGCAGTGCGTTCCGGCTAATAAGCGCTGAGCAGGTCGACCTTGGCGTTGGCCGCCACCAGCCGCCGCGCCAGGATCGCGGCGAGGTTGCGCATGATCTTCAGCGCGGTCTCGGGATGCAGCCGGCGGTAGTCGGCAAAACTGTCGAGCGGCAGTTCGAGGCAGGTCACGAGCGTATCGGCGAAGACATCGGCGCTGCGGCTTCTCTCGAGGATTGCCATCTCGCCGAACTCCATGCCGGGGCCGAGCGAGGCCAGCCGCACGCCGCTTCGCAATTTGACGCTGACCATGCCGCTCTGGAGGAAGAACAGCGAATTGGCGAGCGTGCCGGCCGCGACGATGCGCTGGCCGGCAGAGTAGTGGCGCGTGGTCGAGAGCTTGACGATGGCGGCGATCTCGTCGGCGTCGAGCTCGGCCAGCAGCGCTTGATCGCCGAGATGCACGCTCTCCTTCATGTCGGTAAAGCCGCCGAAGCGATAGATCACCTGGTCCTCGGCCCATTCGATCGCATCGTCGAGCAGCGCAAAGCGCCGCAGTCTCCGCGGATCCGCCGTGCGCGCGGAAATCGCGGCCCATACCGCGGACGTCTCCTCGATGCCTGATAGAACCGTGGTGATGCCTGCATTGTTGAGCGCCGTCAGCGTCTCACCCAGAAGCTCTGCGCCGGCTGCGGTGATGTCGGGGACGCGGCGGAAATCGATGATCAGGAGCGGCGCGTTCGGCGGCTCACTGGTGAGTCTTCGTGTGACGTAGTCAATGGTGCCGAAATTGAGCGCGCCGACGAGCTCGAGGATGCGGATATCGCTGTGGCGATCGTCGAGAATCTGCTGCTCGTGCGGCTGGCGGCTGCGACGCGACGAGATGCCGTAGATATCATAGTCGGCCATGACGCTGCTGCGTACGTCGGCGTTGCGGTTGAGCATGTGCAGGTCGAACCGCGCCGACAGCGCCTCGCAGACCTTGAGGCCGCGCACGCTGTTGAAATGATTGTCCAACAGCGGCGAAAAGGTGCCGAGCCCAAGTTGCGAAGGCAGCGCCGCGACGATGCCACCGCCGACGCCGCTCTTGGCGGGGATGCCGACGCGATAAGTCCACTCGCCGGCATAGTCGTACATGCCCGAGCTCGTCATCACCGACAACGTGCGGGCGACGATGTGCGGCGTGATCACCTGCGCACCCGTCACCGGGTTGATGCCGCGATTGGCGAGCGTTGCCGCCATCACCGCCAGATCGCGCGCAGTCACCAGGATCGCGCATTGACGGAAATACACGTCAAGCACCGCATCGACGTCGTCAGGTAGCACCGCGTAATTGCGCAACAGCCACGCGATCGCACGATTGCGATTGCCGGTCGCGGTCTCCGAGGCGTGCACGGCCTCGTCGACGCCAAGCTCGCGGCCGGCGAACTGGCTAAGCTTTGAGCGGACGCGCTCGAAGGCGCCCTTCCCATCCACCTCGTAGATCAGGCCCGAGCAGGCGATCGCACCGGCGTTGACCATGGGATTGAAGGGGCGGTTGTCGTTGGTGAGCCGGATCGAATTGAAGGCCTCGCCGCTCGGCTCGACTCCGATGGTGGCCGCGACGCGCTCCTCGCCCACCGTCTCCAGCGCCAGGGCGAACACGAAGGCCTTCGAGACCGACTGGATCGTGAATGGCACCGCGCTGTCGCCGACCTCGTAGACGTGGCCATCGATCGTGACGAGCGCGATGCCGAAATGGTCGGGGTTGGCGCGCTTCAACTCGGGGATGTAGTCGGCAAGTTCGCCCGAATTGTCGGCCCGGAATTCTTCGTAACAAGCGGTCAGGAAGCGCCGGAGCGGGGGTTTGGTGGGATATCCCGTCGATCGGGGCACGCTGGCTGCGCTGGGCGAACGGCTGGTCTGGGCGTCCACGATCTCACACCTCGATTTGCCCAAAATCGAAGCAATTCGTGTGCCATGTATACGGGGCCGACGGTGTCTTGGTGGGGCCGATCCCCCTTAAGGGACCGAATAGCCTCAGCGCGCGTCGGACGGCGCGCGCTGTTTCAGCAGGCGCGCGCAGACAAGGCCCAATACCACCATGATCGCGGCGCTCGCGAACAGGGTCGGCATCTTGCCGCCATGCTGGAGGCCAAGACCATAGGCGAGCGGCCCGACCGTCTGCCCCATGAAGAAGAAGAACGAGTGCAGCGACAGTGCGGTCGCGCGTGCTTCGACCGAGAGCTCACTGGCAAACATCTGGAGGCAGCCATGGGCGATGTAGAAGCCCCATCCCATCACGATGAGATTGAGGGCCTGCACTTCCCAGCGCAGGCCGAAGGCGACGACAACGAGCTGCGAGGCCACCAGCGTCATGCCCGCGATCATCATTCGCTTCATGCCCAGCCATGGCAGCAGGCGCGACACTGTCAGCGTGTAGAACAGACCGCCGACCGCAAAACCCGCGATGACGATGCCCGCGATCGAGAGCGAGGTCTGGCCGAGCTCGAACAGGAACGAAGCGATGTAGGGAAACAGGCCGAGCACGCAGCAGCCTTCGATGAACACCGCCGAATAACAGACATAGGCGTTCGGGTTGGTGAAGATGGTGCGATAGCCGGCCTTCAGCGCCGACAGGCTCGTCTTCGGCGGATGCTTGACCTTGGCGCCACGAAAACCGGCGGCGACCGCGATCGACGCAACGATCACGAGCGCGCCGAGCACCGCCAGCACGCCACGCCAGCCGAGGAAATCGCCGATCAGGCCGGAGGCCGAGGCGCCGAGGAGATTGCCCGTCATCGCGCCGGCGAGCGTGCGGCTGATCGCGACCTGGCGCTTCTCCGGGCCGACGAGATCGCTGGTCAGGCTCAACGCCACCGGAAATACGCCGCCGGAGCCGATGCCGGCGAGGATACGGGTCGCGAACAGAACCGAGAACGAGCTCGAGAGCGCCCCCAGGATGTTGGCAAGGCCGAGCAGCGCGAGGCAGCCGATCATCAGCCGCGTCTTGCCGAACAGATCGGCGGCGGCGCCGACGATCGGCTGGATGATCGAGAAGGTGAAGGCAAACACCGCGGCAAAACCGGCCGCGGTCGCGATGCTGACGCCAAAGTCTTCCGCGACGTGCGGCAGCACCGGATCGAGCGCGCGCGCGGAGAGCGCCGCGGCAAAGCTTGCACCGGAGATGACGTAGAGCGCGGCCGGCAGGCCGTGATCGTGCGGCCGCGCCTCGCCTTGCTGCATCAGCGCGGGTCGGCTTTGGTCGAATCTTTGGCGAGCGCGTCGAACGCCATCAGCCTTCGGATCAGCGCCTCGAACTCGCGCAACGGCACCATGTTCGGACCGTCGGACGGCGCGCTGTCAGGGTCGGGATGGGTCTCGATGAAGACACCGGCAACACCGACGGAGACGGCTGCGCGTGCGAGCACCGGCACGAATTCGCGCTCGCCTCCGGAAGACGTCCCCTTCCCGCCCGGCTGTTGCACGGAATGAGTGGCGTCAAAGATAACGGGTGCGCCGGTGGTGCGCGCCAAGATCGGCAAGGCGCGCATGTCGGAGACCAGCGTGTTGTAGCCGAAGGACGCACCGCGCTCGGTGACGAGCACGTTGGGATTGTTCGCGCTCGTGATCTTGGACACGACGTTCGCCATGTCCCAGGGCGCGAGAAATTGCCCCTTCTTGACGTTGACGACCTTGCCGGTCGCGGCCGCCGCCAGCAGCAGATCGGTCTGCCGGCACAGGAACGCCGGGATCTGCAGGATGTCCACCGCCTGCGCCACCTCGGCGCACTGCGCGGCGTCATGCACATCGGTCAGGACCGGCAGGCCGAGCGACGATCGGATTTCGGCGAAGATCGGCAGCGACTGGGCAAGCCCGAGGCCACGCGCAGCCGACGCGCTGGTGCGATTGGCCTTATCGAACGAGGTCTTGTAGACGAGGCCGATCTGCAGCCGCGCGGCGATCTCCTTCAGCGCGGAGGCCACCTCCAGCGCATGCTGGCGGCTTTCGAGCTGACACGGCCCGGCAATGATCGAGATCGGCAGATCATTGCCGAATTTGACCTTGCCAATGGTAACGACCGGCGCCGCTGACGTCGAAGAGCTCAAGGCAAATCCCTCGTTTCGGCGCGACCATAGCCGCGATGAAGGGCGGATCAACCCCATTCGGCCTGGGCTCCCAGAATATCAGGGTTGCGCCCAGGCCCCCGCGACGCCTCGCACCGGCACCCTCTACTTCACCGCCGAGAAGGCGGTCGGCGCCAGGATCTGGCTGACGATGTTGCCGACGATCTGGCCGTCCGCCTCGCTCTCGGCGCGCCCATTCATCCAGTCCGGATCGGTCATGAAGGCGGCCCACTTCTTCTCGCGTTCGGCGAGCGACTCCCAGGCCAGGAAATAGGTCAGCTCCTGGTTGGATTCACCGATCAGCGTCGTGAAGAACCCGGCCTGCTTGATGCCGTGCTTTTCCCACACCTTCAGCGTGACGGTCTCGAACCGCTTGAGCAGTGCCGGCAGGCGGCCGGGCACGCAGCGATAGATGCGCATTTCGTAGATCATCGGAGTTCAATCCCTGTATTGTTGTTCTTGCGGCAGGGAGTTGTCGCAACAAATGACGCGATCGTAAAGGTGGGAAGTCAGACCAGCCGGCTCTGCATCCATCGCAGCTTGGACGAGCGAGGCCAATAGCGGGTGCGGCTCGAAGGCCGCGACTTCAGCTCGGCGGGAACTGTGCGCCGGTGGACCACGGTGATCCTCCGACGCGACGATCTCCGGCAGCACGACAACCACGAACTCAGGTTGCCGCAAATCCTGCCTTTGCTCACCCCCGGGTCACGTGGGCGGCAACACAAACCCAGACGCCCTCGCGACGCGCCCAACTGTCGGTATATCGTCCGAGTCCGGCCGAGCCATCGGCTTTGGTATAGGTGGTCCTCGCATGGATAATCGCCATATCACCCATAATCCGGATCCGCTCGTCCTCGTATCCCAAATTCGATATGGCTGCAGGCCTGGCAATTTGTTCAATGAACCCGGCACGATCAACCATCGATCCGTCAGGGTTGCTGTTGACGAAATCATCGCTCAGATTTTCGCGAAACCAATCGACATCCTTCAAGGCGACCGAGCGCATATAGCCGGCATTGAGATGCTTTAGTTGGTTCATGTCCCTTGCGGTCGCCGGCCGATCTTCCAGATCGGATTTGATCGCAACACAATCGACCTCAACATCAAACTCACCCGGCCAGGAAGGGACCGTTAAATAGATCCGCGCAGGAGGCGAAACCGGGAAATAGCGTTGGTAGACATCATTGAACGCATCGAAATTTGAACTTTCAGGCGTACAGTAGACATTACATTTCACGACATCCCGCAACGACGAGCCGGCAGCCTCCAGGCAAAGTTTCAGTTGGTCGAGCACGATCTCGCTCTGCTGCACGAACGGCAATCGCTTAACCTCACCGGTGACCGGATCAAATGGCGGAAGGCCTGACACATAAACCGTCTCACCGGCGACAATGATTGGGCAGATCGGCCCCTTCCGCCGTTGCTCCAAATAGGTGGAAATGGGTTCAACTCTGACTGGTTCGCGCTTCACGGCCGGCTCCTGCAGGTCACTATCGATGAAGTGGACTCAACACGGCCCGGCTGTCGCATCCGAGGCGCCCATTGTCTCCATTCATGAGTTTGGTGCATACCGAACTCATGTCGCTTGTTGACCCGATGGCGACGATGGTAGAGGGGGCAATGGTCGCAGCGGCGAACATGGTCGAGGTTGCAGCGCTCGTTGGCGATACCGCGCGCGCGACCATGTTGGCAGCCCTCATGGGTGGACAATCCTTGACCGGAAGTGAGCTGGCGTTTCTCGCGCGAATTTCGCGACCGACGGCCAGCGAGCACTTGTCCAAGCTGGTCGACGCCCGGCTTATCTCAGTGACCAGGAAGCGCAGCTATCGGTACTACCGAATTTCCTCACCGCTGGTTGCCAGCATGCTTGAGAGCATCAAGCTAGTGGCTGCTCTCGAGGTTCCTCAGCGATATCAACCTCGATCGGCGCGTGACTCGGCGTTGCGGTTCGGCCGGACTTGCTACGATCATTTGGCGGGTCGATTGGGCGTTGCGATTGCAGACTCTTTAGTCGCCGGCGGCTACATCGTTCTGGGTGAGGATGGTGGGGACGTGACCGATGCCGGCGCAAAATTACTGACAGAATTTGGCGTCGACCTGAATCGAAAGCGCCAAAACAAACGCATCTTTTGCAAGCCGTGCCTCGACTGGAGCGAGCGCCGATATCACATCGCCGGCCATGTCGGAGCCGAGATCCAACGATGCTGCATGGAGCTGAATTGGCTGGTTCGCGTGACTGATACACGGGCCGTGCAATTGACAACTGCTGGCCAGACCGGCCTTTGCGACATCTTTGGCTTGGACAAGCTAGATATTCAGATCGACCCACCAGACGTCAGGCGAGGTGTGAGCGCCCTGCTCCGCTGAATCTGAGACTAGCCGTTGATTTTCCGGCGTGAACGATTCAATCGTTCCGCCTAAGTCTTAATTACACGAGCCGCGACTGCACCATCGCCGCCTGAATGAACGAGGCGAACAGCGGATGCGGCTCGAACGGCCGCGACTTCAGCTCGGGGTGGAACTGGACGCCGATGAACCAGGGGTGATCCTCGTACTCGACGATCTCCGGCAGCACGCCGTCGGGCGACAGGCCCGAGAATTTCAGCCCGTGCTGCTCGAGGCGATCCTTGTAGGCGGTGTTGACCTCGTAGCGATGGCGGTGGCGCTCGGAAATCTCGGTCGCGCCGCCGTACACCTCCGAGACGCGGCTGCCGCGATTGAGCGCCGCCGGATAGGCACCCAGGCGCATCGTGCCGCCGAGATCGCCGGCGTTGGTGCGCTTCTCGAGCTCGTTACCGCGCAGCCATTCCGTCATCAGGCCGACCAAGGGCTCCTTGGTCGGGCCGAACTCGGTGGAGTTGGCCTCCTCGATCCCGACAAGGTTTCGCGCGGCCTCGATCACGGCCATCTGCATGCCGAAACAGATGCCGAAATACGGCACGTTGCGCTCGCGCGCGAACTGCGCCGCGCGGATCTTGCCTTCGGCGCCGCGCTGGCCGAAGCCACCAGGCACCAGAATGCCGTTGACGTGCTCGAGGAACGGCGCGGGATCTTCCTTCTCGAAGATCTCGCTTTCGATCCAGTCGAGATTGACCTTCACCTTGTTGGCGATGCCGCCATGCGAGAGCGCCTCGATCAGCGACTTATACGCATCCTTCATACCGGTATACTTACCGACGATGGCGATGGTGACGTTGCCCTCGGGATTGCGGATGCGCTCGTTGATCTGCTGCCAGCTCCGCAGCTCGGGCGGAATCCGCGAGCCGATGCCGAAGGCCGCAAGCACTTCGTCGTCGAGGCCTGCGGCGTGGTAAGCCTGAGGGACAGCGTAGATGCTGTCGGCGTCGCGCGCCTCGATGACGGCGCTCTCGCGCACGTTACAGAACAGCCCGAGCTTGCGCCGTTCCTCCTTCGGGATCTCGCGATCGGTACGGCAGAGCAGGATGTCCGGCTGGATGCCGATCGAGCGCAGCTCCTTGACGGAGTGCTGCGTCGGCTTTGTCTTCAGCTCACCGGCGCTCGGGATGTAAGGCAGCAGCGTCAGATGAATGTAGATGGCGTGATCGCGCGGCAGCTCGTTCTTGAGCTGGCGGATCGCCTCGAAGAACGGCAGACCCTCGATGTCGCCGACGGTGCCGCCGATCTCGACCAGCACGAAGTCGTAATCGTCGTTGCCGTCGAGGACGAAATCCTTGATGGCGTTGGTGACATGCGGAACCACCTGGATGGTGGCGCCGAGATAATCGCCGCGCCGCTCCTTGGAGATGATGTCCTGGTAGATGCGCCCGGTCGTGATGTTGTCGGCCTTGGTCGCCGGCCGCCCGGTGAAGCGCTCGTAGTGTCCGAGATCGAGGTCGGTCTCCGCGCCGTCATCGGTCACGAACACTTCGCCGTGCTGATAGGGCGACATCGTTCCGGGATCGAGATTGAGATAGGGATCGAGCTTGCGGAGGCGGACCTTGTAGCCCCGGGCTTGCAACAGGGCACCGAGTGCCGCTGAAGCCAGACCCTTGCCGAGCGAAGAAACCACGCCGCCGGTGATGAATATGTACCGCGCCATGGGGCTTAACCTCTAATCCCTCGAATTCGATTCGCCAAAGCGATTCGTATTCCGCCCCAAACATTTTGCGGGGCTGTGGGTGAGCCAGAACTAAGAGTGGTGACAGAGCCTTGATGGGGATTGTTGATGCAGGACGGTAGAAGCCGCCCTGCATGGCCCCCCTGCTTTATTGCGAACGCGGTACCTGCGGGCCGCTCGGTGCCGGAGCCTGCTGCTGCTCGTCGGCCTTCTTCAGCGAATCCAGGATGCCGCCGGAGGTCGGCGGCGCGATCGGTCCACCACCGGCCGGCTGGGTCTGCGACGCCGGTGCGCCGATTATCGACGACGGCTTGCGGTCGTAGCCGGCATACCAGGACAGGAACAGGCTGGTGAGGAAGAAGCCAACGGCCAGGATCGCGGTGGTCCGCGTCAGAAGGTTCGCGGTGCCGCGGCTCGACATGAAGCCTGCGCCACCTCCCATGCCCAGGCCCCCGCCTTCCGATTTCTGGAGCAGGACGGCGCCGATCATGACGGTGACGATCATGAGGTGAATGACGATGACAACAGTCTGCATAGTGTCCTTCCGTCACAAGCCGACAGCGCCGAGACGGCGGCCAATCGTGCTTCGCGGGGTTTTCCTGAAGTTGCGCGGTGTTACACGATCAGACGGGGCATTGCCACCCCCGATCAGCCGGGTCCTAAGGTTTGGAGTTAGCTAGGGACAGCCCTGCGCAATCGCAAGGAAATCGGCCGCCTTCAGGCTGGCCCCGCCGACCAGCGCGCCATTGACGTTCTTCACGGCCATCAGCTCGGCCGCGTTCGAGGGCTTGACCGAGCCGCCATAGAGGATGCGCATCCCGGCGCCGTCGGCCTTGAACCTGGAGGTCAGGAATTCCCGTATAAAGCCATGAATCTGCTCGACATCCCCGGACGTCGGGGTCAGGCCGGTGCCGATTGCCCAGACCGGCTCATAGGCCACGACCAGATTGGCGGCCGTCGAGCCATCCGGCAGCGAACCGTTGAGCTGGCCGCGCAGGATATCCAGGGTCTGGCCGGCATCGCGCTGGCCCTGCGTCTCTCCGATGCAGACGATCGCCGTCACCCCGGCGCGCCAGGCGGCCTCGGCCTTCTGCCGGATCAGGGCATCGCCCTCGCCATGGTCGGCGCGGCGCTCGGAATGGCCGACGATGATCGCGGTCGCACCCGAATCCGCCAGCATTTCGGCGGCGATATCGCCGGTATGCGCGCCGGAGGCCTTGGGGTGGCAATCCTGGGCTCCCACCGCGACCTTCTTGCCGCGGGCCTTCTCGGCGAAAGCTGCGATCAGGGTCGCCGGCGGGCAAACCAGCAGGTCGGCTTTGCCGGCCACCTCTGCCGCGCCATTGAGCATGGCGTCGAATTCGGCAGTCGAGGCCTTCAGGCCGTTCATTTTCCAGTTGCCGGCGATCAGGGGGCGGATGGCATCGGTCATGTCAAATTCCAGCAAAATTCGTTTGTTCATGCGCTAGCAGAGGTCCCGTGGCAGTTCCAGAGACCAGGGGCTTTTAACCGCAGGGATCGAAAGCCTGCCGGACCCGAGGTTGCGGGGGGAAAGCCACCACTTTATGATGATTGATCAATTTGGTGACGCGCTTTTGCGGAATCTGCATTAAGACGCGCTCCCGTTCCCCTCCTGCCAAACAAGTTGGACCAAATGCTTCGAGGAATGCGCAAGGCCTCATCAAACTGGCTCGGCAAGACCATCATGGCCGTTGTGATGGGCGTGCTGATCATCAGTTTCGGCGTTTGGGGCATTGCCGACATCTTCAAGGGCTTTGGGCAATCCACCGTGGCCAAGGTCGGCGGCACCGAGATTTCCCTGAACGAGTTCCGCCAGATTTACACCGATCGCCTCCAGCAGATCAGCCGCCAGTTCGGCCGCCCGCTGTCGCCTGAACAGGCGCGCGCCTTCGGCCTCGACCGTCAGGTGCTGCAGCAGACGATCGCGGAAGCCGCCCTCGACGAAGAGGCGCGCCGGCTCGGGCTCGGCCAGTCCGACGACCAGATCCGCCAGCTCATCATGAACGACCCAAACTTCAAGGGCGTCGGCGGCAGCTTCGATCCGAACCGCTTCCAGTCCGTGATCCGCAATTTCGGCTATACCGAGCAGCGCTACGTCTCGGAGCAGCGCAAGGTCTCGCTGCGCCGGCAGATCACCGGCACGATCGGTGCCGGCCTCGAGCCGCCGAAGGCGATGCTCGACGTGCTGACGCGCTTCCAGAACGAGCAGCGCGCCATTGAATTCGTCAGGCTCGACGCAGCCCAGGCAGGCACCATCGACGCGCCGTCGCCCGAGGCGCTCGCCGCCTATTTCGAGGATCACAAGGTTCAGTTCCGCGCGCCCGAATATCGCAAGATCGCGTTCGTCGTGGTCTCGCCGGAGGAGATCGGCAAGTGGAGCGAGGTGTCGGACGAGGACGCCAAGAAGGTGTTCGACCAGCGCAAGGACCGGCTCGGCACGCCGGAGAAGCGCCAGATCCAGCAGATCGTATTTCCCAACGCCGCCGAGGCGCAGGCCGCACGCGAGCGGCTCACCAGCGGGACGTCGTTCGAGGACCTCGGCAAGGAGCGCGGACTGAGCGCGTCCGACGTCGATCTCGGGCTCATGACCAAATCCTCGCTCGATCCCGCAGTTGGAGACGCCGTCTTCGCGCTTCCCGCCGGTGAAATCAGCCAGCCGATCCAGGGCCGGCTCGGCACGTCGATCGTCAAGGTCGAAAAGATCGAGCCGGGCGTTGAGGCGAACTACGCGAGCGTTGCCGCCGACATCAAGCGCGAGATCGCCACCGAGCGCGCGCGCGTCAAGGTCGCCGATCTCCGCGACAAGATGGAAGACGAGCGCGGCGGCGGTGCCAGCGTGATCGATGCGGCGCAGAAGCTCGGGCTCACCGCCGTGACCATCGACGCCGTCGACCGTTCCGGCCGCGCCCCGAGCGGCCAGCCGGTCTCCGGCATTCCGCAGGGCCTCGACGTGGTGTCGCAGGCCTTCAACACCGATGTCGGCGTCGACAACGACTCGATCTCCTTCAAGGGCGGCTATGTCTGGTACGACGTGCTTGCCATCACGCCGTCGCGCGACCGCAATCTCGACGAGGTCCGCGACCAGGTCGAGGCGCGCTGGCGCCAGGACCAGATCGCGACCAAGCTGAAGGCCAAGGCGACCGAGATGGTGCAGAAGCTCGAATCCGGCGGCAAGCTCGCCGACGAAGCAGCCGCGATCGGCGCCAAGGTCGAGACCGCCACCGGCTTCAAGCGCGACGACTCGCCCGCCAGCGTGCCCGCAACCGTCGTCTCGGCCGCCTTCCGCGTCGCCAGGGACGGCGTCGGGCAGTCGCCGGTGACCGGCGGCACCGAGGTGATCGTGTTCCGCGTCACCGAGATCGTCGATCCCACGGTCGATGCCGCTTCCGAGGCGGTCAAGAAGCTGAAGGACACTCTCGACCGCGCGCAGACCGAGGAGCAGGTCGCATCCTACGTCAACAAGCTTGAAACAGACATCGGAACCAGCATCAATCAGGCCGCCTTCGCGCAGGTGACCGGCGCGAACCAGTGAGTTGAAAGCACGCGATGGACGACCTGAAATCGATCATTGGAAAAGTGGCGACCGGCGCCAGCCTGTCGCGTGACGAAGCGGCTTCCGCCTTCGACGCCATGATGTCCGGCGAGGCTACGCCCTCGCAAATGGGCGGCCTGCTGATGGCGTTGCGGGTGCGCGGCGAGACCGTGGACGAGATCACCGGCGCGGTCTCGGCCATGCGCTCCAAGATGCTCGCGGTCGATGCGCCCGCGGACGCCGTCGACATCGTCGGCACCGGCGGCGACGGCTCCGGCTCGGTCAATGTCTCGACCTGTGCCTCCTTCATCGTTGCGGGCGCCGGTCTGCCGGTGGCCAAGCACGGCAACCGCGCGCTGTCGTCGCGCTCGGGCGCCGCCGACGTGCTGGCTTCGCTCGGGGTGAAGATCGATCTGAGGCCGGAGCAGGTCGGCCGCTGCATACGCGAATGCGGCATCGGCTTCATGTTCGCCCCCGCCCATCATCCCGCCATGAAGAACGTCGGCCCGACCCGGGTGGAGCTTGCGACACGCACGATCTTCAACCTGCTCGGCCCGTTGTCCAATCCCGCCGGCGTGAAGCGGCAGATGGTCGGCGTGTTCTCCCGGCAATGGGTGCAGCCGCTGGCGCAAGTGCTCAAGAACCTCGGCTCCGAATCCGCCTGGGTCGTGCACGGTTCCGACGGCCTCGACGAGATCACCCTCACAGGCCCGACCTTCGTCTCTGCGCTCCACAAGGGCGAGATCCGGAATTTCGAGGTGACGCCGGGGGACGCGGGCCTGCCGCGCTGCGAGGCCGGTGCACTCAAAGGCGGCGACGCCGACGCCAACGCGATCGCCTTGCAGGGCGTGCTCGACGGCAAGCCGAGCCCCTATCGTGACGTCGCGTTGATCAACGCCGCTGCCGCATTGGTCGTGGCGGGGCGTGCCAGGGATCTCAAGGAAGGAGTCGTGATCGGCGCAAAATCGCTCGACAGCGGCGCGGCGAGCGCGCGGCTGAAACATTTGATCGCGGTCTCGAACGGCTGAGCCTGACATGTCGGACATCTTGACCAAGATCGAAGCCTACAAGCGCGAGGAAATCGCGGCGGCCAAGCGCGCGCAGCCGCTATCGGCGGTGGAGGCGAAGGCCAAGGCGCAAGCGGCACCGCGCGGCTTCGTGCGTGCGATCAAGGCCAAGCACGCCAATGGCGACTTCGCGCTGATCGCGGAGGTCAAGAAGGCCTCGCCGTCAAAGGGCCTGATCCGCGCCGATTTCAATCCGCCGCTGCTGGCCAGGGCCTATGAGGCCGGCGGCGCTGCCTGCCTGTCGGTGCTGACGGACACGCCCTCGTTCCAGGGCCATCTCGACTTTATGGTGGCGGCCCGCGCGGCAACGTCACTGCCGGTGCTGCGCAAGGATTTCATGTTCGATACTTATCAGGTGGCGGAGGCCCGCGCGCACGGCGCCGACTGCATACTGATCATCATGGCGGCGCTCGATGATGCCACGGCCAACGAGCTCGAGGACGCCGCCATCGCCCATGGCATGGACGTGCTGATCGAGATCCACGACCGCGCCGAGCTTGACCGCGCGCTGAAGCTGCGTTCGCCGATGATCGGCGTCAACAATCGCAATCTGCGCACCTTCGAAACCACGCTTGCAACCAGCGAAACGTTGGCGCCGCTGATCCCCCGGGATCGACTGATGGTCGGCGAGAGCGGCATCTTCACGCCCGCCGATCTCGCCCTCCTCGAGCGCGTCGGCATGTCGACCTTCCTGGTCGGCGAGAGCCTGATGCGGCAAGCCGACGTTACCGCTGCGACCCGCACGCTGCTGGCGCGCGAGACCGCGCGCGCCACAGGCACGAACTGATGGCGCGTAAGCCCGCAAAGGCCAAACCGACCAAGTCCGGCCCTGCCCTCACCCATATCGGCGCCTCCGGCGAGGCGCGGATGGTTGACGTGTCGGACAAGCCCGCGAGCGAGCGGCTCGCGATCGCGGAAGGACGCGTCGTCATGACCAGGGCGACGCTTGACCTGATCGTGTCCGGCAACGCCAAAAAGGGCGACGTGCTCGGCACCGCCCGCATCGCCGGCATCATGGCCGCCAAGCGAACCGCGGAGCTGATCCCGCTCTGCCATCCGCTCGCGCTGTCGAAAGTGACGGTCGAGATCGAGCCCGACGCGACGCTGCCGGGCTGCCTCGTCCGCGCCAGCGTGAAGGTCACCGGCCCGACCGGCGTCGAGATGGAAGCGCTCACCGCCGTCTCGGTCGCCTGCCTCACCATCTACGACATGATCAAGGCGGTGGAACGCGGCGTGCGCATCGAAGGCATCCACCTGGTCGAGAAGCTCGGCGGCAAGTCCGGCCATTACCGCGTCTGATTGCGGCTGCTACTTCAGGGACGCGCTGATCGAGCCGAATTTTGCATTGAACTTGCTGCCCAGGCGTTCACCACGGCAATGATCGCAAGCGCGATGCCGGCGGCGATAGGCCATACTCGCTCGCATATTGATTGCTTTTGCGACCGTCCGTTCACGGCGCGTTAACCCAGCTTGCTAACTTCGCCTCCACTCCGTTCCCGTAAACCAACGGATGTTTACGGGGCCAGGAATTGACCCTGACGTGTGCACCACAACGATCGATCATGATGACGGGATTCGGCAGTCGCCTTTTTGACCAGGCCTTCGTGCGCAGCGGACCGATCCGCTGGCTGGTGGTGGGCGGCACCCTGCTGATCGCTGCGATCGCCGTCGGCGCGACGCTGATGGCGCAGAATTTCCGCGAACGCGCGCTGCGCAGTTCCGGCCGCGAGCTGGAAAACACCGTGCTGATGCTGGCCCATCATTTCGACCAGCAATTGCAGGATTTCGCGGTCATCCAGAAGGATTTCGTCGACTACGTCCGTGCGAGCGGCATCATCAGTGCGGCGGACTATCGCAAGCGCCTCGCCGGCCAGGACCTCCACCGGATGCTGCGCTCGAAGATCGAGGCACTGCCCTACATGGGCGGCGTCAACATCATCGATGCCGAAGGCAATTTGATCAATTCGTCGACGGCATGGCCGGCCCCGAACGTGAACGTTGCCGATCGCGCCTATTTTCGGACGTTCCGGTACGATCCCGACGCTCCAGACGTCCTGATCGAGCCACTCTACAGCCGCATCTCCGGCGCATGGACCATCCTGATCGTGCGCAAGATCGTCGGACCGAACGGCGAATTCATGGGTGTGGTCGGACGCGGCATCGAGCCGGCAAACTTCGAAAAATTCTTCGAGTCCGCCGTGCTCGGCGAAGGCACCACGATCTCGATGCTGCACCGGGACGGCACGATGCTCGCCCGTTATCCCCATTCCAGCGAATTGATGGGACGGAATTTCAAGAACGGTCCGTTCGCGCATCAAAGGATTTTCGGGCTCGACCATTTTACTGGCCGCTTCGTGAGCCCCGTCGACGGCGAGGACCGGCTGATTTCCTCGCACGCCCTGCCTCACTTCCCGATCCTGATGATGGCCACCACGACACGCGCGACGGCCCTGACGGACTGGCGCGAGCAGATCGGCATCCTGATCTCGGTCGCCGCCTCTTCCGCGCTCGCCATCGCGGGCGTGCTGATCGCGATCGTACGCAAGCTGCTGGAGCAGCATCGTCTTTCGCGGGAACGGCTGACGCTGGAAAAGCAGCGTCTCGACCGCGCCGTCAACAACATGACCCAGGGCCTGCTGCTGTTCGACGCCTCGCAGCAGCTCGTGATCTGCAACCAGCGCTACATCGAGATGTACGGGCTGTCGTCCGAAATCGTGAGGCCAGGCTGCAGCTTCCGCGACATCATTGCGCACCGCAGAGCCACCGGCTCGTTCACCGGCGATGCGGACCAATATGTCGCACGGGTCCTGCGCGACATCCATGTGCGCAATTCCATGGTGGTCGAGACCTCCGACGGTCGCTCGATCCAGATCGTCAACGAACCGCTCACGGACGGCGGCTGGGTGGCGACGCATGAGGACATCACGGAGCGCCGGCGTATCGAGGAGCGCATCACCCATCTTGCTCATTACGACGCGCTGACCGACCTGCCCAACCGCACCCTGTTCCATGAGCATCTGCGTCAGGAACTCGATCTGGTCGCCGGCGGCGAACAACTCGCGGTGCACTACATCGACATCGACGAGTTCAAGGGCGTCAACGACGCGCTCGGGCATCTCGTCGGCGACGAGCTCCTGAAGTCGGTCGCGCAGAGCCTCCACCGGTGTGCGGGTCCGACGGACTTCGTGGCGCGCCTCGGCGGCGACGAATTTGCCATCGTCCAGAGCGCGGTGACATCGCTGGATCAGGTCAACGAGCTCGTCGCGCGGGTGTTTGAGGCCATCCGGGCGCCGTTCGACTGCATGGGACATCATCTTGCCACCGACGCCAGTATCGGCATCGCGCTGGCGCCGCAACATGGAACGGCGCTGGACCAGATCCTGAAGAACGCGGATATGGCGATGTACGCCGCCAAAGCCGCAGGGCGCCGCACCTATCGCTTTTTCGAGCCGGAGATGGACGCCAAGATCCACGAGCGGCGGCAGCTCGAGATCGACCTGCGCCACGCCATCGCCCAAGGCGGGCTCGAAGGCGGCCTCGAGGTGTATTACCAGCCCTGCCTCAGCCTGAAGGACGACCGCATCACCGGCTGCGAGGCGCTGGTGCGCTGGCGCCATCCCGAGCGCGGCACGGTCTCGCCGGCCGAGTTCATCCCGATCGCCGAGGACACCGGCCTGATCAACGAGATCGGCGAATGGGTGCTGGCGACCGCCTGCCGGGATGCGGCGAAGTGGCCCGACGACATCCGACTCGCTGTCAACGTCTCGCCGGTGCAGTTCAAGAGCGGCACGCTGGCGCTGAAGATCATGGCGGCGCTTGCCGCCTCCAATTTGCCGGCGAGCCGGCTCGAACTCGAGATCACCGAGGCGGTACTGATCCGCGACGACGACACCGCGCTTGCAATCCTGCACCAACTCCGCGCCATCGGCGTTCGCATCGCGCTCGACGATTTCGGTACCGGCTACTCCTCGCTGAGTTATCTGCACCGCTTCCCGTTCGACAAGATCAAGATTGACCGCTGCTTCGTCAACGACATCGCCGGCCCCGACGGCTCCGCCAGCATCGTGCAGGCCGTCGTCAATCTCGCGGCCGCCCGCCGCATGACCACCACGGCCGAGGGTGTCGAGACCGAGGAGCAGCAGCGTCTGCTGCGCGCACTCGGCTGCTCCGAGATGCAGGGCTATCTGTTCAGCGCCGCAAAACCCGCCGACAAGGTGCTGGAGCTGTTCGCGCTCCATCGCAGCCGTCTCGCCCGGCGCGGCGGCAACGAAAGCCGCCGCCGCGAGGCAAGCTAGGGCCAGGATCCGCCCGTCCAGCTTGACGGCGAGATCAGGCCAAAGTGTCCATCCCGGCGGCGAGGTGCTGGTCGAGCGCGACCGCGCCCGCCGCTGGGCCGAGCGCGACGGCTGCTATGAGGCCACCTTCGCGGCCATGAACCCGAGTTGACACAGCGCCCCGAAACAAGTTCGCCCGGGAACGGCTATCCGCTCCCGGGCGATCAACACCTTACCGTCGCGAGCGCCTAGTTCGGCACCGCAGCCTTCGGCGCCGGCTTGGCGGCGACCGCATTCGCGGTTTGGCCGTGCAGGAAGTCGTAGGCCGTATGCAGGGCCTTGTCGTCTTTCGCTTCCGGCGGGACATAGGATTGCGATCCGGTCTGCTCGGTGCCATCGGCTGCCTGGAGATGACCGCGCATCTGGGACTCCGCCATGGTGTCCATCCGGCCCTTCAGCTCGCTCGGCACGTCCTGGAGGATCTCGATGTCGGGCGCGATGCCCTGGGCCTGGATCGAGCGGCCCGAGGGCGTGTAGTAGCGCGCCGTGGTCAGCGCGAGCGCGCCGTTGCCGGTGCCGAGCGGAATGATGGTCTGCACCGAGCCCTTGCCGAACGAGCGTGTGCCGATCAGCGTGGCGCGCTTGTGGTCATGCAGCGCGCCGGCCACGATCTCCGAGGCTGAGGCGGAGCCTCCGTTGACGAGAACCACCAGCGGCTTGCCCTTGGTGAGGTCGCCACCATGCGCGGTGAAGCGCTGGGTCTCTTCCGGATTGCGGCCGCGGGTCGAGACGACCTCGCCACGCTGCAGGAACGCGCTCGACACCGACACGGCCTGGTCGAGCAATCCGCCCGGATTGTTGCGCAGGTCCATCACGTAGCCCACCAGCTTCTCCGGCGGAACGTCCTTGGAGATCGATGCGATCGCCTTCTTCAGGCCATCGGTGGTCTGCTCGTTGAACGAGGTGACGCGGATATAGCCGATATCCCCGTTCTCGACATGGAAGCGCACGGGGCGCACATGGATGATCTCGCGCTTGATCGCGACGTCGAGCGGGGCGTCGGCGCCCTTGCGCATGATCGTGAGCTTGGTCTGGGTGTCGACCGGCCCCTTCATCTTGTTGACGGCCTGCTCGAGCGTCATGCCCTGCACGGCATCGCCGTCGATCTTGCTGATGAGGTCGCCCGACATGATGCCGGCCTTGGACGCCGGCGTGTCGTCGATCGGCGAGACGACCTTGACCAGCCCCTCCTCCATCGTGACCTCGATGCCGAGCCCGCCGAACTCGCCGGAGGTGGTCTCCTGCATCTCGGTCCAGGCCTTGTCGTTCATGTAGCGCGAGTGCGGATCGAGCGAGGTCACCATGCCGGTGATCGCGCCTTCGATCAGCTTGGCATTGTCGGGCTTCTCGACATAGCTCGCCTTCACCCGCTCGAACACTTCGCCGAACAAATTGAGCTTGGAATAGGCGTCATCCGCGCTCGCTGCCGCCCGTGCCGCCCATACGCCGCCGTGCGGACTGGCTGCCAAAAGGGTCAGACACGCTCCGGTGAGCGCGCCCAGTGGAAACAGCAGGGTTTTCCGCATGGATAGGCTGGCCTTCTTGCTTCGCGGTTCGGTGGGGCTGGGAGCCGCCATGCAAATGGCGATCCAGCCTGCTTCTCACAATACCATTCTGGTTTCTTCAAGGCCGGGATGCCACGCCGGCGGGTACACCGTAAAAATCGCTTCGTCCGGACCTAAACTTTCGGCAACGTTGCAGGACCCGGTTCGTGCGCAGCGGGGGTCGGCCGGCCGGCCCACGCCTCGCAGCCATGCCATTTTAGGATGGTTTTGGCGCCCCGGACGGGTTAGGCGATGAGGGAAGGCTTCAAATTCTCGGGAGGATAACAATGAACGAAGCACCCCGCATCCAACCGGACAGGAACGTCGAGCTAGGCGCAAGCACCGAGCCGTTCCAGAATCTGCATGAATTCATCCGGAAAGCCCGCGCCAACCTCAACCAGAATGCCTGGGATTATATCGTCGGCGCGGCCGAGACCGAGACCACGATGCGTCGCAACCGCATGGCGCTGGACGAGATCGCCTTCCGCCCGCGCGTGCTGCGCGATGTCCGCAAGGTTACAGGCTCGGCCGAGCAGTTCGGCCGGAAGATGCGGCTGCCGGTGGTCCTCGCCCCCGTCGGCGCGCTCGAGATCTTCGATCCGGATGGTGCGGCGAGCGTGGCACGCGCCTGCGGCACTTTCGGTGCGGCGCACATGCTCAGTTCCGTGTCCGAGCCCGGCCTCGAGAAGACGGCCGAAGCTGCGCCCGACGCGCTTCGCCTCTACCAGCTCTATGTGCGGGGCGACGACGCCTTCGTCGCCGACGTCGTCAGCCGGGCCGAGAAGAACGCCTACGCCGCCTTCTGCCTGACCGTCGACACCGCCCATTACAGCCGTCGTGAACGTGACATCGCCAAGCGCTACGTTCGCGAGAGCCGGCTGCGCGCCACCGGCGGCGATTACCAGAAGGGTCTGGAGTGGCGGACGGTGAAGATGATCAAGGACAAGTTCAAGATCCCGCTGATCCTCAAGGGCATCGCGACGCCAGAGGACGCGCTGATCGCGATCGATCACGGCGTCGAATGGATCTACGTCTCCAACCATGGCGGCCGTCAACTCGATCACGGTCGCGGCGCCATGCACGTGCTGCCGGAGATCGTTGACGCCGTGAACGGCCGCGCCAAGATCATGGTCGATGGCGGCATCTGTCGCGGCACCGACATCGTCAAGGCGATCGCGGCGGGCGCCGACGTCGTCGGCATCGGCCGGCTGCAATGCTGGGCGCTGGCGGCGGCCGGCGAAGCCGGCGTGGCGCGCATGCTGGAGCTGCTCGAAGATGAAGTGCTGCGCTGCCTCGGCCTCTTGGGTGCGACCTCGTTCGCCGAGGTCAACAAATCCTGCCTGCACCAGGCGACCGCAACCAATGCGCCGAGTGTGTTCAGCGCGTTTCCGCTGTTCGACCACGAGCCGTATCGATACTGAGCGAAAGGATGCAGGTGAAATCGCTCTCTCCCGGAGCTGCGGATGCGCTCCTGTTCGATCTCGGCCGCGTGGTGCTCGATATCGATTTTTCCAAGGCGATCGCCTGCTGGGCGGGACATGCCGGCTGCAAGCCCGACGCCATCGTCGCGCGTTATGTGCGGGACAGCGAAGCCTATCGGTTGCACGAGATGGGGAAGATCAGCGATGAGGATTATTTCGCCTCATTGCGAGCCTCGCTCGGAATTGGCATTTCGGATGCGCAGTTCCTGGAAGGCTGGAACGCGATCTTCGCCGGTGAAATGCCTGAGATCTCCGAGCTGCTGCCGCGGGCAGCGAAGCAGATGCCGCTTTACGCTTTCTCCAACACCAACCGGCCGCACGTGGACCATTTCTCGAGGGAGTATGCCGACCTCCTCGGCCATTTCCGAGAGCTGTATTTGTCGTCCAGCATCGGCCTGCGCAAACCGGATGCGGAAGCCTTCGACCACGTCGTTGCGGCGATCGGCGTGCCCGCCGGGCGCATCGTGTTCTTCGATGATCTTGCTGAAAACATCGAGGGAGCGCGGGCGCGCGGCTTGACGGCGGTGCATGTGACCTCGCCGCGTGACGTCGGGAACGCGTTGAAGGCATTGGGCATCTGACGACGATCCGTCGGCGCGAAGCCCATGGAAGGTGCGCCCGACGGAACTAATTCGAAAGATTTTGGAACCAATCACTTTGTGCATTTTTATACAGAGTTCCCGGAACAGAATACCGTCTTCAGGAGTCTACAGCCCGTTGGGACTTCTACGAACGGGTGCATCACCGTGTTGGGCAAAAACTACCTCACTAGGCAGGCCTCTCTTCTCCTTGAATTCGCCAGGACAACTTCAGACTCGGACCTTTCCGCCAAGCTCGTGAGCAAGGCCGCCGACCTGAAATCCCAGGCCGATCCGCTGCCAGACAAAGACCAGGGGCCGAAGGCGCCCGACGTAACTCCCGGGCGGGCAGGGAGCTGATCAGTGGCGCTCGTCGTTCTCCTCTTGTCATGATTTTCGTCGCTTCCATGACCACTCTCCTGCCGATCCGTCACCTCGTGCCCCGACGCGCTTAATGCCGCCTTCCGGAACAATGTGAAGCGGCGGGACGACTGCGCCCGCTGAGCCGTTTTTGCCTCCGCGCCCGCGCTCGGCTAGAAGACTTGCGGAACATTCGCCCGAACGTGCCGAGCAGGAGTTTTCGCCGTGGCCTTGATGCCGGTTTCCGATGCGCTTGCCGCGGTGCTGGCGGGTGCAGAGCCGCTGCCGGAAGACATGATTTCCCTCGACGAGGCCTACCATCGCGTGCTCGCGCGTGACGTCGCCGCGCGACGCACGCAGCCGCCGCAGGCGATGTCCGCGATGGACGGCTACGCGGTGCGCGCGGCCGATGCCGCGACGATCGATTCGGAGCTCACCGTCATCGGCGAAGTCGCGGCGGGCCGGCCGTTCGCGGGGACGGTCGGCGCCGGCGAGGCCGTGCGGATCTTCACCGGCGGCGTCGTTCCCGCTGGCGCGGACGCCGTCGTGATCCAGGAGGACACGGTCGCCGCCGGCAAGCGTATCACGATCAAGGAAGCCGCGGTCGCCGGACGGCACATCCGCCGCGCCGGCGTCGATTTCCGCGAAGGCGACGTGCTCCTGCGCAAGGGAAGCCGTCTCACCGAGCGCGACCTCGCGCTCGCCGCCGGGATGAAACATCCGCACCTTGCCGTTTTCAGGCGACCGAAGGTCGCGATTCTCGCCACCGGCGACGAGCTGGTGATGCCGGGCACCACGCCCGGCCACGGCCAGATCGTCTATTCCAACGGCTACGCCCTGCACGCGCTCGCCCGCAGCGAAGGCGCCGAGACCATCGACCTCGGGATTGCCGCCGACACGCTGGAGGCGACCACCGCCGGCATCCGCCGCGCCCGCGAGAGCGGCGCCGACATCCTGATCACGACCGGCGGCGCATCGGTCGGCGACCACGATCTGGTCCAGCAGGCGCTGCGGGACGAAGGCATCGCGATGGCGTTCTGGAAGATCGCGATGCGGCCAGGCAAGCCGATGATGCACGGACGACTCGGCGCAATGGGTGTGATCGGCCTGCCGGGCAATCCCGTGTCGTCCTACGTGTGCGCTTTCCTGTTCATGGTGCCGCTGATTCGCGCCCTGTCGGGCCGTTCGGTGATTCACCATCGCCGTGAACGCGCCGTGCTCGGCCGCGACGTCGGCGCCAACGACCAGCGCGAGGACTATCTGCGGGCGCATCTGGAGGAGCGTGACGATGGCACACGCGTCGTTCTTCCCGTCAATCATCAGGACTCTTCGCTGCTTGCGAATCTCGCTGCAGCGCAGGTACTTCTCGTACGCGCACCATTCGCGCCGAAGGCCGAGACCGGCACGGCTTGCGAAGTGTTGCGGCTCCCCGTCTGAGCGCCTCGGCAACGCGCGTTCCGCGAAGTTTGCCCTGTTCACGGTAAATTAAGCAGTTGCGGAACATGTATCGAACATATAGTGTCCGTTCATGATTTGTTTCGAGCATGTAGCGGCTTATGGCCGAATTCAGCGTCTCGGAATCGGACGACATCAACCGGGGGACTTTGGTCGAGATGTTAACGCGCAAACAATACGAGCTTCTGCGGTTCATCAGTGAACGTCTGAAGGAAAGCGGCGTACCGCCCTCCTTCGACGAGATGAAGGATGCGCTCGACCTGCGCTCGAAGTCGGGCATCCATCGCCTGATCACGGCGCTCGAGGAGCGTGGCTTCATCCGACGCCTGCCCAACCGCGCCCGCGCGATTGAAGTCATCAAGCTGCCGGAGCTCCAGGCGGCCGCCGGCAGCCGCCGCGGCTTCACGCCGAGCGTCATCGAGGGCAATCTCGGCAAGGTGCGTGCGGGCTCCAGCCTGCCCGCTGACGAGGGCGAACGTCCCGTGGCGGTGCCGGTGATGGGCCGCATCGCGGCCGGCACGCCGATCGAGGCATTGCAGACCCGCAGCCATACCATCAGCGTACCGCCTGACATGCTCGGCTCGGGCGAGCATTACGCGCTCGAAGTACGCGGTGATTCCATGGTCGAGGCCGGCATCCTCGACGGCGACATGGCGCTGATCCAGCGCAACGAGAGCGCTGATACCGGCGACATCGTGGTGGCGCTGATCGACGACGAGGAGGCGACGCTGAAGCGCTTCCGCCGTCGCGGCGCCTCGATCGCGCTCGAGCCCGCCAACGCAGCCTATGAGGTCCGCATCCTGCCGCCCGACCGGGTGAAGATTCAGGGCAAGCTGATCGGGCTTTACCGGAAGTACTGATACCGGGAGTACTTGATGCGGGAGTGCTTCATACGGGAAGTACTACATGCCGGCCATCGCCGGTCAGAGATTGGAGCGGATCATCGTCCGCTCCGGCTGGATAGTCTTTCTGGTTCTGCACAGACTATCCGGCCCTTTGTCCGGCACTCGCTCCTCGCGACGCCCAGGAAACAGCACCGCTTCGCGGCTCGAATGTTCGCGGAAACAGCGGCTAGCACGCGCCTCCCAAATGCATCGCAGCGTGCTTTGTTCCTATTGAATTCGGGAAAGATAATGTGATCGCGGCTCGCTGAGACCAGCCGCAGATTTGCCCACAACCAAGCAGAGCGTTCGTGCTTCAACTCTGATAGAGGCCTGCGCCTCGATTGAGAGACGCGGGTTGCTATCCCAGCATGAGGAGCACCCGATGTGTGACTACAGCCTGCATGCCGTCGCGTCGCGCCCCGCCGAAGTCGGCGAGACGATTGTCACGACAAGCTTCCGCGGCACCTCGACGCGCGGCTTCGCCTCCGCAGCCGATCCGTCTGTTGCGGTCTGCCTGCTGCCGGGAACGGAGCTGGCCTTCGCCGACGACGTCCGCTACGACAATCGCTGGATCTGGACGCGCACCATCAACTCCCGCGTGGGCAAGTTCGGCAAGATCGATCCGCACGTTCCCGACCGCCATCATGACGCGATCGAATTCCCCGACGGCAAATACGTGCTGGTGACGCAGCTCGTCGAAGGCCAGCGAGCGACCGTGCTGCAACTGCCGGTGACTCAGTCGGTCACCGAGCGCGAGAACAAGGCGCAAATCATCGCCGACAGGCAGCCGACCGTCACGCACCTGCCGATCGGCTGACACAGCCGCCCTCCGGCTACGAGGTCGGAGGTCAGGATTGAATCGCCATCGCCGGCCGTGGCCGGCGAGAAGGTGTGGTTTGCGCCCGGCGAATCCGAGCGGATGCGCCACCCCACTGCATTGCTCCGCACCATCAGATCAATCGTCGGCCTGCAAGTCCGTCTCCGCGGGCGTTGCGTCCTTGATGCGGGACGCGGTCGCCTTCGGCGCAAGGCTGCCGTCGAAATCACCCTCGCCAGCGCCGGCCGGCAACCAGGGGCGGCTCGTGCCTCTCGCCCTCACCGCCTGAACCACAAATCCGTCACCGCGCTGCGCCAGCGCCAGCGCGCTCTGGCTGGCGAGCCGCTGCCGATCGACCACCATCGCCGCGCAATCGGACGGCGCGGGACGTGTCGTCACCACCAGCGCGGCCCGACTGCAATCGTCCACGAGAGCGTCGACGCGCAGTGCCAGCGCGACCAGCCTCCCGTCGGCCAGTGGCGTCACGCAGCCGGATTCGTCACAGGACACGCCATCGGCCAGCGAGGCTCTGCCGGCATCGCGCGGATCGGCGTCGGCAGCGAGCCATTCCTTGAGCAGAAAGCTGTCCTTGTTGGTCCTGATCAGGTGCAGATATCCGTCCCTGCCCCGCACCGCGACGCTCGCGCCATCCCCGGCAATCAGGACGTCGGGCTGCCGCGCCGACAGTCCCCAGAGGATCGCTGCCAGCAGCACCAGGGCGCCGGACCAGCGCAGCGGCGTGCGCAACAAGCCCAGCACGATGATTCCCAGGCTCGCCGCGATCAGCGGCGCGATCCCGAACGCCGGGATGCGGCCGACCGCGCCGGGCAAGGCCGCGACCCAGCGGGAGACCGCGACCATCCACTCGATGCCGATCCCCATCAGCCACCAGAACACGCTGTCCAGCCCGAACGGCGCAGCAAGCAGCCCCAACAGTCCCGCCGGCATCACCAGCGCCGAGACCACGGGCATCGCGCCGAGATTGGCGAGCACGCCGAACGGCGTGACACGGTGGAAATGGAACGCGGCATAGGGCGTAGTCGCAAGTCCCGCAATCAGCGAGGCCATGAACAGCATCGCGATCTCGCGCCCACCCCACATCGCAA
This sequence comes from Bradyrhizobium sp. MV1.5, assembly GCF_055807615.1. Lineage (NCBI taxonomy): Bacteria > Pseudomonadati > Pseudomonadota > Alphaproteobacteria > Hyphomicrobiales > Nitrobacteraceae > Bradyrhizobium > Bradyrhizobium sp. MV1.5. The sequence continues at coordinate 48,544 of NZ_JBVVPL010000027.1, forward strand.
TGCGCGCGGTCGCCGAATGGTCCGGCGAGGCAAACAAATTCGGCATGCCGATCTGCACCAGCGCCACCAGCCCCAGCGTTGCCGCAAACGACATCTGAAAACTCGGATGCACCAGCGCTTCCGGCGCGACCGTCAGCACGATCAGCGCGGCGACAGCGAGCGTGCGGAAGGTGATGGCACGGCGATCGACCATCACCGCGATCAGCACCACCGCCGTCATGAAGAACGACCTTTGCGTGGCGACCTCCGCGCCCGACAGCAACAGGTAGAACGCAGCGCCGACCAGCGCCGCGGCGGCCGACCATTTCTTGATGGCGAAGCCGGCCGCCAGTCCCGGAACCAAAGCGAGCAGCGCGCGCACCGCGAAGAACACGACACCGGCCACGACGGCCATGTGATAACCGGAGATCGAGAGCACGTGGCCGAGACCGGAGATGAACATCGCATCGTTGACGGGCGTGGTGATCGCATCGCGTCGCCCGGTGAGCAGCGCAGTCGCGATCGCCCGGTTGTCGCCGTCGAGCGTCGCCCGGATGCGGGCATCGATCGCATCGCGCAAGCCTTGCATGAAGGCCGCATAACGCAGCCGCAAGCCGGCGGTCTCAGGGGGCGCCGCCACCGTGATTGCGCCCATTGCGAAGCCGGAGGCGCCGATGCCCTGGAAGAACATGTCGCGCGAAAAGTCGTAACTGCCGGGCCGCACCGGTGCGAGCGGCGGCATCAGCCGCGCCTTGAGCTGAACGAAGCTGCCGACCTCCGGCGCGGTGCCCTTACGGACCGACAGGCGCACGCGCTCGAGCCTGACGTCGCTGCGCTGCGCCTCCATCGCGGTGACGCGCAGCACAAAACGATCTGTACGCTCGCGAATGTCGCGGGCCTCGACGAAGCCCGACAACGACACCGAATAGAGCGCCTTTGCCAGCACGGGGTGGGCGATGCGCGCCGTCTTCCAGGTCGCGACGGCAAAGCCGGCCGCGACCGCCGCGATCATGATGGCCGGGGCGAACAACCGGCTCCGCCGCAACAGAGCCGCGCCAAGCAGGAGCGCGACGGCGCTCGTGGCAACGACCCACAGCACCGGCTCATGATCTGCGGAGAAATAAAGCGCGATGCCGCAGCCAAACGCCACGGGCACCCACGGCAACAGCCGCCCGGCGCCAGCCTCGGCGCGTAGCCACGCGCGGAGGGTCTCGGCCAGCGATGTCCAGAGGTCGAGGCCTGCAGCCGCAAGGCCGCCCGCAGACGCGGTGCGGCCCCCGGGCCACGTCCCCGCGATCCCCTGCGACCGTACCGTCCGGCCCGGCTCCGCCATTCCCTGCACTCGATAATACGCAACGAAGCGAGAAGCTACCGGAACGTGCAGGCGGGCGGATAGCGGTACGGATCAGGAACGAAAGGGCGCGACCGCTACTTTTCCTCTTCCATCGTCACCGCGACATCCGCCTTGGCCGACAGCCGGACCTTGTTGCCCTCGATGTCGGCGACGAGGCCCTTGTCGATGAAGTGATGATGTCCCTTGTGGCTGCCCTCGCCGCTGTCCTTCTTGGTCAGCTTGATGCGATTGCCTTCGACCTTGTCGACGGTGCCGATGTGGACGCCATCGGCGCCGATGACTTCCATATGCTCTGCGATGTTCTGCATGGTGGGTTCCTTGTTGGACCCACCCCAACGCGCGGGATGCAAGTTCGTTCTCTCACGAGAATGACGAAGCCGTGTGCCCGGCTGGTCAGATCAGCGGCACCTGCGACGAAGCATGGTGATTGACGATCTTCCAATCGCCGTCCTCGCGAATGATGACCCAGCTCATCTTGACCGAGAAATCGGGACGTTCGCCGGCGAGATCGAACGAGATGGTTGCAGCCATGTTGATCAGATCAGGACCTGCCCTCGCCGCATTCACTTCGGAGAACACCGCGCTCGGTTTGCGCCAGCGTGGCAGGCCATTGAAATAGTCTGCTACGCCGTCCCTGCCCTGGTAGAGCTTCGGGTTGGAGCCGAAGAAGAAGGCATTCTTCGAATACAGAGACGAGAGGGCAGCGGCGTCGAGCATGGCGAAGCCGGCGCGCCATTTCGCGATGATGGCGGAAACGATGGCGTCGGCTTCGTCGCTCATTGTGGTCTCGCAGCTCTTTTCAGCCTTTAGCCACTTCCTTCGCGAACGTGTCGCGCAGGCCGATGGTCCTGGAAAATACCGGTCTGCCGGGGGTCGAGTCCTTGTCGCGCACGAAATAGCCCTGGCGCTCGAACTGCATCGGCTCGGTCGAATTGCTTTTCGCAACCGACGCCTCGACGCAGGCATCAGCGAGAATTTCCAGCGACTGCGGATTGAGGTCGGCGGCGAAGTTCGAGGCGTCCGGGCTCGGACTGGCAAACAGCTGGTTGTAGACGCGGATTTCCGCGGGCACGGATGTTGCCGCCGACAGCCAGTGCATTGTGGCCTTGACCTTGCGGCCGTCGGGCGCGTTACCGCCCTTGGTCGCGGGATCGTAGGTGCAACGCAATTCCACCACTTCGCCGGCATCGTTCTTGATCACGCCGGTGCACTTGACGAAATAGGCGTAGCGCAGCCGCACCTCGTTGCCCGGCGACAGACGAAAGAACTTTTTCGGCGGGTTCTCCATGAAGTCGTCCTGCTCGATATAGAGCTCACGGCCGAACGTGATCTTCCGGGTTCCGGCGGAGGGATCGTCCGGATGATTGATCGCCTCGAGCTCCTCGGTCTGCCCTTCCGGATAATTCTCGATCACGACCTTGAGCGGCTTCAGCACCGCCATCCGCCGCTGTGACGTCCGGTTCAGCTCCTCGCGGATGCAGAACTCGAGCATGCCGACATCGACGACGCTGTTGGCCTTGGCGACGCCGATGCGTTTGACGAACTCCCGCAAGGCCGCCGGCGGCACGCCGCGGCGGCGCATCCCCGCCATGGTCGGCATGCGCGGATCGTCCCAGCCCGCGACATGGCCCTCGCGGACGAGCTGGGTCAGCACGCGCTTGGACAGCAGCGTGTAGGTCAGGTTCAGCCGCGCGAATTCGTACTGGTGCGGTTTCGACGGCACCGGCAGCTTCTCGATGAACCAGTCGTAGAGCGGCCGGTGATCCTCGAACTCCAGCGTGCAGATCGAGTGCGTGATACCCTCGATGGCGTCCGACTGGCCATGAGCATAGTCGTAGCTCGGATAGATGCTCCACTTGGTCCCGGTGCGCGGATGGTGCGCATGCAGGATGCGGTACAGCACGGGGTCGCGCAGATTGATGTTGCCCGCACCCATGTCGATCTTGGCCCGCAGCACGCGCGCGCCGTTCGGGAATTCGCCCGCCTTCATGCGTCGGAAGAGATCGAGATTTTCATCCACGCTGCGATCGCGGAACGGCGAGTTCTTGCCGGGCTCGGTCAGCGTGCCGCGCGCAAGACGAATCTCCTCCTGGGTCTGGTCGTCCACATAGGCGAGCCCGTCGCGGATCAGCTGCTCCGCCCATTCGTAGAGGCGGTCGAAATAGTCCGAGGCGAAGAACAGGTTCTTGCCCCAGTCGAAGCCGAGCCAGCGCACGTCGGCCTGGATGGAATCGATATATTCCTGCTCTTCCTTGACCGGGTTGGTGTCGTCGAAGCGCAGATGGCAGCGGCCCGGAAACTCCTGGGCGATGCCGAAATTGAGCGCGATCGACTTGGCGTGGCCGATATGCAGGTAACCGTTCGGCTCCGGCGGGAACCGGGTCACGATCTCCTTGTATTTGGCCTGCTCGAGGTCGGCCTGGATGATGTCACGAATGAAATCGCGCCCAACCTCGTTCGCCACCGGTTCTGTCATTACGAAAATCCTGTAGGGAAATCAGCGGCCCTTCTGCCAAATTCGGGACGCTGAGCCAAGGGCTTAAGCAAGGCCTTAAGCCGTCCGCTGCCGGGCTTTAGTTATGCACCGGTCCTGTTATATACCACCGCCTCCAATGCATAGGCCTTGCCAAGAATGACCTCTCCCGTCGTCACCCGCTTCGCTCCCTCGCCGACCGGCTTCCTCCATATCGGGGGCGCGCGCACGGCCCTGTTCAACTGGCTCTATGCGAAGAAGCACGGCGGCAAGATGCTGCTCCGGATCGAGGACACCGACCGGGAGCGCTCCACCGAGGCCGCGATCGGCGCCATCCTCGACGGCCTGAAATGGCTGGAGCTCGGCTGGGATGGCGATGTCATCTACCAATTCAGCCGCGCCGCCCGCCACCGCGAGGTCGCCGAGCAGCTGCTCGCCGACGGCAAGGCCTATCGCTGCTACGCCACCGCCGAGGAGCTGACCGCGATGCGCGAGAAGGCGCGCGCAGAGGGGCGTACCCGCCTCTATGACGGTCTGTGGCGCGACCGCGATCCGGCGACGGCCCCAACCGACGTGAAGCCCACCATCCGGCTCCGCGCGCCGCAGACCGGCGAGACCGTGATCGACGATCAGGTCCAGGGCCGCGTGGTCTGGCAGAACGAGAATCTCGACGACCTCGTCCTGCTGCGCGGCGATGGCAACCCGACCTACATGCTCGCCGTGGTGGTCGACGACCACGACATGGGTGTCACCCATGTCATCCGCGGCGACGACCATCTGATCAACGCGGCCCGCCAAAAGCAGATCTACGACGCGATGGGCTGGACGCTGCCGAGCATGTCCCACATCCCCCTGATCCACGGCCCGGACGGTTCGAAGCTCTCCAAGAGGCACGGCGCGCTTGGCGTCGATGCCTACCGCGCCATGGGATACCTCCCGGCCGCGCTCCGCAATTATCTCGTCCGGCTCGGCTGGAGCCACGGCGACCAGGAGATCTTCTCCACCGAGGAGATGATCGCCGCCTTCGACCTCGCCAGCGTCGGCCGCGCAGCAGCGCGCTTCGATTTCGCCAAGCTGGAAAACCTCAACGGCCACTACATCCGCAATGCCGACGATCAATCACTCGTGAGGATGTTCGAGGACGTGCTCGACCACGTCGTGCCGAGCCGCGACGAGCTTAAGGCCAAGTTAAACGACACTACGCGCGCGCAGCTCCTGAAGGCCATGCCGGCCCTGAAGGAGCGCGCCAAGACGCTGATCGAGCTGATCGATGGCGCCTATTTCATCTTCGCCGACCGGCCGCTGGAGCTTGATCCGAAGGCGGCAGCGCTGCTGACGCCTGAGAACCGCAAGCTGATTGGCCAACTTCATTCCGCGTTGGAGAAAGTCGAGACTTGGAGCGCGGCCAATGCGGAAGCCGCGCTGCGCGCCTTTGCCGAGGAAAATAGTCTCAAGCTCGGTGCGGTCGCCCAGCCGCTGCGGGCGGCGCTGACCGGGCGGACGACCTCGCCCGGCATATTCGAGGTCTTGGACGTCCTCGGACGCCAGGAAAGCCTGGGCCGGCTCAAAGATCAGGCCAAGGAGTAGGCCGAGGACCGAGCCGAGGACCGGCCAAGGACTAGGCTACGACGTAAGTCGACCATGCGCGGCGCCATCTTGCAGCGCACACAGCAATAATATACCCATCTCAGCCGTACCTTCTGGAACATCCGGCCTGCCCCGCGATATCTCATCGGGGCCTCCGGGTCCGGCCCGTTTCACCATACATCGGGGACCTCTGATGGACGCAAAACCAAGCAATAAGACCGCCACACTGACGGTCGGAAACAAGAATTTCGATCTTCCGATCCACAGCGGCAGCGTCGGGCCCGACGTCATCGATATCGGCAAGCTCTACGGCCAGTCCGGCCTGTTCACCTACGACCCGGGCTTCACCTCGACCGCGAGCTGCCAGTCCAAGATCACCTATATCGACGGTGACGCGGGCGTGCTGGAATACCGCGGCTATCCGATCGAGCAGCTCGCCGAGAACGGCGACTTCCTGGAGACCTGCTATCTGCTGCTGTTCGGGGAGCTTCCCACCGCCGCGCAGAAGAAGGATTTCGACGACCGCGTGATCCATCACACGATGGTGCACGAGCAGATGGCCCGCTTCTTCCAGGGCTTCCGCCGCGACGCCCATCCGATGGCGATCATGGTGGCGGCTGTCGGCGCGCTCGCCGCGTTCTATCACGACTCGACCGACATCAACGATCCGAAGCAGCGCATGATCGCCTCCATGCGCATGATCGCCAAGATCCCGACCTTGGCCGCGATGGCCTACAAATACACGGTCGGCCAGCCCTTCGTGTATCCGAAAAACTCGCTGAAGTTCGCCGAGAACTTCCTGCACATGTGCTTCGCCGTGCCGTGCGAGGACTACAAGATCAACCCGGTGCTGGCTGATGCGCTGGACAAGATCTTCATCCTGCACGCCGACCACGAGCAGAACGCCTCGACCTCGACCGTGCGTATCGCCGGCTCCTCCGGCGCCAACCCGTTCGCCTGCATCGCCGCCGGCATCGCCTGCCTGTGGGGCCCAGCGCATGGCGGAGCCAACGAAGCAGCGCTGGCGATGCTCGCCGACATCGGCTCGGTCGACAAGATCCCCGAGTTCATCGCCAAGGTGAAGGACAAGAACTCCGAAGTCCGCCTGATGGGCTTCGGTCACCGCGTCTACAAGAACTATGATCCGCGCGCCAAGATCATGCAGAAGATGTGTCACGCCGTGCTCAAGGAGACCGGCCATGGCGACGATCCAATGCTGAAGGTGGCGCTCGAGCTCGAGAAGATCGCGCTCAGCGACCAGTACTTCATCGACCGCAAGCTCTACCCGAACGTCGACTTCTATTCGGGCATCACGCTGAAGGCGATGGGCTTCCCGGTCTCGATGTTCACCGTGCTGTTCGCGGTCGCCCGCACCGTCGGCTGGATCAGCCAGTGGAGCGAGATGATCGAGGATCCGCAGCAGAAGATCGGCCGTCCGCGCCAGCTCTACACCGGCGTCACCAAGCGCGACTACGTCGCGATCAACAACCGGAAGTAAGGTCGAGCCATCACGGCTCTCGAAGCGGCGCCATCTCGGAATGGCGCCGCTTTTATTTTGCGCCGACACAATCTTGCTGCCGCGCACAACAACAAGTCGGCGCAATGCGTCGGCCGGCGCTTGACGTCGAAACGCTTCGCGCGCAAATTCTTACTCTAAGTAAGAATGACGACAGGGATGGAAATGCCGGAGCAGCCGAGAAGTCGGCGGCAGACGCGTGCTGCCATTTTGACTCATCTGCTTCAGTCGGGCGGGTCGTTTCGTCCGCCGCTGGCCAAGGCCGTGCGCCTGTCGGAAGCGAGCCTGTCGCGCATCCTGTTCGACCTGAAGGCCGAAGGCCTGATCGAGGAAGTGCGGCGCCCTGCCCCTTATGTCGGCGGCCCGACTGGCCTCGTGTCGCTTGATGGGACGGTGGCGCTTGCGGCTTTCGAGCTGACCACCCAGCGGCTCAGCGTCGGCGTCGGGGGCCTGTCGGGCGAACTGCACGACACCGGGGATGTGCCGCTGCCGAAGACGCCGACGGTCGCAACGGTCGGCCAGGCGTTTCGCGAGGCGATGACATTGCTGCGCGACTGGACGCGGCGCCGGCACATCCCCCTCGCGCAGATCGGCGTCTCAATTCCGGGCCTCGGCCGCTCGAGCGCATCAAGCAATCCGATCATTCCTTGCGACATCGGGCGTATCAGCGAGATGTTCGGCGCGAATTTTGCCGGCGTGCCGGTCGAGTTCACCAATTCGGTCGTCGCGCACGCCATTTTTCACCGTTGCCGCACGGAGCATTATCCATTCAGCGGCGCGCATCTCTTCGTCTTCGTCGGTCAGGGCGTCGCAGGCACCTGGATGGATGATCCGATGGAGGACGATGCCCTCCAGCCGGTCGAGCTCGGCCACATGGTGTTCGGAGCCGACGGTCCAATTTGCCGCTGTGGTCATCATGGCTGCGTCGAGGCCTATACGTCGCTTCCGGCCCTGGCCGAGCTTCTTGGCGTCGCGGAAGCCGAGCTGCTTCAACCCGGCAGCGAATGGGTGACCGCGATACCGCTCTCGTCGCGTGTGCGGCAGGAATTGCGCCGGCGGCTGTTCCGGCTTGGCCTTGCGATCGGCAACACGCTGAACGTGAAGCCATGCAATGGCGTCGCGATCAGCGGCTGGCCATCGCTTCTCGCCGACGACGATCGCAGCGCGCTCGTCGAGGGGATCGACGCCTGTCTGTTGGGCGGGCGCAAGCACGCGCAAGTGTCGCTCGCTTTCGTGCCGCCGTCGAATGGCAACGATCCGCGGGCGGCGCTGGCATTCGCGGCTTTCTGCCTCGCTTGCCGCGGCGGCATGCCGGCCGCATCAATCGAGGCCGCCTGAGATACCTGATGCCGCGCGGCTCTCGCGCGAAAGAGTTCACACCGGGAGGAAACTGCCATGCCGATCACGACAACAAGGCGCCAACTGCTCGCCGGATCCGCGGCTGCGCTCGCACTGCCGGCCTTTGCGCGAGCGCAAGGCGCGGTCAAGCCGCGTCTGACTGCGATCTCGCAATGGTCCGCAGGCAGCGATGGGGCTGCCATCACGGCGCTCGGCAAGAAATTCGAGGAGAAAGGCGGAGTATGGCAGCACTCGCCCGTCCCCGGCTTCACCACCGAGATGATGAACAAGCTGCGTGCCCAGATCATGGCCGGCGATCCACCGGCCTGTTCGCAGCTCAAAGGTCCCGAGATCGCGGCTTGGTCCAAGATTGCCCCGACCGTCGATCTCGATGCCGTCGTCGCTGCCGCCGGCTACGAAAAGGTTATCGCTCCGGACCTTGCAAAATTGCACAAGCCGGGGGGCAAGTGGATTGCGCTGCCGTTGCAGATCTACAGCACCAACATGCTGTTTCTCTCCAAACGCGCGATGGACAAGGCCAAGGCCGACAAGATCCCCGTCACATGGGCCGAGTTCAACGACCTCGCCGAGAAGATGAAAGCAGGCGGCGTCCCCTATCCCATCGCCAACGGTGGCACCCGCCCGGACGACGGCCAAAAATTCGAAGCCGCTTTGGCAGGCATCAGTCCCACTGCATACCGCGCAGCCCTCATGAATCTGGACAAGAAGGCCCTGGAGGGTCCCGAAATAAAGGCTGCCTTCGTCCAGGTGCGCAAGATTGCCGACTGGATGGACCCCAACGTCGGCGCCCAGCACTTTTCGACCAACCTGAAGCGTTTCGTCGACGGCGACATGGGCATGATGATCATGGGCGGGTGGGCGCAGGGCGTGTTGCGCAACGCGGGTTTCAAGTTCGAGGACTTCATCATCGCCCCGGGCCCGAGCGACAATAGCAAGCCTGTCTTCCTGCTGAATGCCGATGCCTTCATATTCTGGCAGCGCAAGGAGCCCGACCTGCAAGCCGGTCAGAAGCTGATGGCCCAGCTCGTCATGGATCCAGCGATCCAGACCATGTATTCGCAGATCACGGGATCGATCCCCGTGCGCACCGATGTCGATCTGTCCGGCGAAGGCTGGTCGGACGGTCAACGGCGGACCGCAGCAGCCCTGAAAGACGCGATCGCCAGCAATCAGGCCGTTCTCAGTCTTGCGCACAACATGGCGCAGGAAAACGGGATGACCGCAGCGATCATCGACGTGATCACGGAGTACGTGAAGAACAAGACGATCAAGCCCGAGCAAGCGGTCACACGCCTTGCCGAGGCCGTCGAGGGCGCACGTTGACCATCGCTATCCCGACAACACCGGGCCGGCCGGCAGCCCCTGACTGGGTACGCCGGCTGCCCGAATATTTGACGATCTGGGTGCCGCTGCTGTTGTCCGCCGCGCACCTCATTGCGTTCTCGCTGTGGACGATCTGGATATCATTCACACCGTCCACTCTGGTCCCGGTCTCGGGCTGGGTCGGTTTACGCAACTATTCTTCGGTTGCAGCATCGCGGAACTGGCAGATTGCCTTGGACAATCTGTTGCTGTTTGGCAGCGCCTTCGTGTTGCTGAGTCTGGCGGCCGGTCTCATTCTTGCGATCCTGCTCGATCAGCGCATTCGCGGCGAGAACCTGCTGCGGTCCATCTTCCTCTATCCTCTGGCGGTGTCATTCGTGGTCACCGGCACGGTCTGGAGTTGGCTGCTCAATCCTGGCCTCGGGATCCAGAAGCTGGTCCGCGACCTCGGCTGGAGCTCCTTCCGGTTCGACTGGCTGATCGACCGCGACATGGCCATTTGGACCATTGTCATCGCTGCGATCTGGCAATCCTCCGGTTTCGCCATGGCGCTGTTCCTCGCCGGCCTCCGCTCCGTCGACGCCGACCTGATCAAGGCGGCGCAAATCGACGGCGCCGGACCGATCCGAATGTACCGGCGCGTCATCCTGCCGACCCTTTGGCCGATCACCATCACCGTCATCGTCATCCAGCTGCAGTTCGCGATTTCGACCTTCGACCTCGTCCGTGCGCTCACCAATGGTGGGCCTGGGATCGCCACCCAGCTGCCGGCCCTCGTCGTCTACGACCTGATGTTCCAGCGCAGCCTGCTCGGACGCGGAGCGGCAGCGGCAGTGCTCATGTTGCTCATTCTTCTCGCGGTTTTGCTGCCCTATGCAGCGTGGCGCTATGTCCAGCGGCGGCGTGCGATCCATGCGTGACCGAACCCTCGCGCCAGGCCGGATTCTGATCTATCTCGTGGTGTCGCTGATTGCTGCAGCATGGCTCGCGCCATTGGCTGTTGTCGTGCTGAACTCGCTCCGCACCAACGAGGAGATCGCGCAGGCCTCGATGATCGGCTGGCCGAAGCAATGGGCATGGAGCAACTACGCCGCCGCCTGGAGCGGCTTCTGCGTCGCGGAGACCTGCGCTGGCATCCGGCCGTACATGCTGAATTCCGCGCTGGTCACGATTCCCGCGACGATTTTCTCGACCCTGCTCGGTGCTGTCGCCGGTTACGCCGTGTCGCTCTGGCGCTTTCGCGGCGATAGCTGGATCTACGGCATCGTGACTCTTGGCCTCTTCCTTCCCCAGCAGATGCGCTTGCTTCCCTGGACCATCGTGTTGCGCGATACGGGCCTGATGAACACGCTGACGGGTCTCGTCGTGATCCACACGGTCCAGGGGCTCTCCTTTACCGTCTTGTTCTGCCGAAACTACTACACTGCCATCCCGCAGGATTTGATAAGAGCTGCGCGCATCGATGGCGCAGGCTTCTTTCGTATTTTCTGGCGCATCATCCTGCCGCTCTCGCCCCCTATTCTGGTCGTCACCGTCATCTGGCAGTTCACGCATATCTGGAACGAGTTTCTCTACGGCGTGACATTCACGACCGGTCAGCAGCAGCCGGTCACCGCCGCGCTGATCGCGCTATCCGCCGCGGTCGCCGACATCCCGCAGCATGGCGTGCAAAGCGCGGCGGTGATGATTGCCGCCCTGCCGACCCTGCTGATCTATCTGATCGGCGGCAAGTATTTCGTGCGCGGCCTCACCGCCGGGGCCGTGAAATGATCGGATTGTCATGGCAGCCCTAAGCATTCGCTCCCTGTCCAAGCGCTACGCCAATCTGGAGGTGCTCAAGGGCATCGATCTCGACATCGAGAGCGGTGAATTCACCGTGCTCGTCGGCCCATCCGGCTGCGGCAAGTCCACGCTGCTCAACATCATCGCCGGGCTCGACCTCCCGAGCGCAGGCACCGTGGAAATCGGCGGACGCATTGTCAACGACGTTCCGCCGAAGGACCGCGACATCGCCATGGTGTTCCAGTCCTACGCGCTCTATCCGTCGATGACGGTGCGCCAGAACATCACCTTCGGCATGGAATGCCGCCACGTACCAAAGGCGGAGCAGGAGAAGGCGCTGGCGAATGTGGCCAGGCTGCTCCAGATCGAGCCGCTGCTCGGCCGCAAGCCGTCGCAGCTCTCCGGTGGCCAGCGCCAGCGTGTGGCGATGGGCCGGGCGCTGGTGCGCGATCCCCTGCTGTTCCTGTTCGACGAGCCGCTGTCCAATCTCGACGCCAAGCTGCGCGTCGAGATGCGGATGGAGATCAAGCGGCTGCACCAGCGCATCGGCGCGACCATCGTCTATGTCACCCACGACCAGATCGAGGCGATGACGATGGCGACGCGCATCGCCGTGATGCATCGGGGCGTGGTGCAGCAGTTCGCCGACCCCGATACCGTGTATCGCTATCCCGCCAATCTGTTCGTGGCGCGTTTCATGGGCTCGCCGCCCATGAACACGATGCCGGCACGACTGGAGGCTGACGCGGGTGGGCCGGTGGTCGTGATCGGCGCGGGACGATCGGACGAGGTCCGCCTCCGCCTTGGCCAATACGACGCGGCGGCGCCTTTCGTCGGCCGTGACGTGGTGGTCGGGATCAGGCCGGAATGCATCGCCGAGGGCAGCCGGGTGTTCTCCGCCGATCCGCCCGTCGTCGTCAACGCGCCGGTGGAGATGGTCGAGCCGACGGGGGCCGAAACGATCGTGCTGCTGCGGCTTGGGGGCGAGCCTGCGCTGGCGCGCATCACCCCGGACATCCGCCCCACACCGGGCGCCGCCGCCCCGTTCGCGCTCGACACGCGCCGCATCTGCCTGTTCGACCCCGAGACGGAGCGACTGATCGCATGACAAGAACGAGCTATGCCGGTCTTAAGGATCGCGTGGTGTTGATCACCGGTGGTGCCAGCGGCATCGGTGCCGCCTTCGTGCGGGCGTTCGCCGCCCAAGGGGCGCGCGTCGCGTTCCTGGATCTCGATGAAGCAGCTGGCCAGGCGCTGGCCGCGGAAGTGAAAGCCGCGGCCGGGATCGTACCATTGTTCGTGTCCTGCGACCTCCTCGACATCGACGCCTTGCGCGGCGCCATGGCGCAGGTGCACAGATCGCTTGGCGATGCCGCGGTTCTCGTCAACAACGCCGCCAATGATCAGCGTCAGGTGCTGGCCGAGGTGACCCCGGCCGAGTTCGACTGGATGATCGGCGTCAACCTCAAGCACGTCTTCTTTGCCGCGCAAGCGGTGGTGCCGCAGATGCAGGCGCGCGGCGGCGGTTCGATCATCAACATGTCATCGATTGCCTGGATGCGCGGCGCGCCGGGGCTGCCGGTCTACGCCGCTGCGAAGGCCGCCATCGTCGGCTTCACCAACTCCCTGGCCCGGTCGCTCGGGCCCGACCGCATCCGCGTCAATGCGATAGCGCCGGGGATGGTGATCACGGAGCGTCAGCGCCGGCTGTGGTACCCGGACGACCAGGCGATCGCCGAGCTGCGCACGCGCCAGGCCATTCCCGACCCGGTGACGCCCGATGACATCGCCAACATGGCGCTGTTCCTCGCTTCCGATGAGAGCCAGCGGATCACGCGCCAATGTTTTCAGGTCGACGCGGGTCTCGGCTAGAGCGGTACTCACAAACCCGAGTTGCCTCATAGAGGTCCGCTCCGCATCCGAGAGCAGTCGCGTTGGCGTACCTCACCCTGGGTCCGAGTTGGGGCCAGAAGGCGACCTCCCCGATGAACTGGACTACTCGGTCCTTGGCTGCGAAGCCCAATCGACCGAATGCCGCCCTGGCCGCTGCGGCAGGATAGCGACGAGCAAGACGATTGCAGCGAGAAGGACCACGGAAGCTAAAGGACGACTCAGGGCGAGCCCGCCATGGCTGACTGGCTTGTCCAGAAAATCTCCAACGGTGGCCCCCAGAGGACGCGTGAGAATGAAGGCCGCCCAGAATAGAAAAACCCGCGATACCCTGGTCCAGTAGTACAGCGCCGCAAGCACCAAAAGTCCCGCACCAAACAGTAGAGCGCCTCCATCGTATCCCAGCCCGGAGTCGTCAGCGACCCAATCTCCGAGAGCGGTACCCAAGGTTTGCGAAAACGTAATGGTGATCCAATAGAATAGTTCGGTCTTTGGGGACGTTACCGTGTCGACATTCACCGAGCCCAAGGTCGTGTACCATGCAGCAAGGGAACAAAGCACACAGGCCAGCAAGATGGATGAGCCTCCCACATAACCAATCCCCAATGAACGATCAAAAAAATCCGCCAACGCGGTACCCACGGTGGTGGAAGCAACGATGGCCAGCCAGTAGACCCAAGGATTGAACTTCGGCGTCGAAATCTGAGCAATGACTGCGGCAACGAAAATGGCCAGAAAGATAGCCGTTCCGATCAGATATCCGCCGTTTTGGGCGTTCTGATCTGCGTGCAGCCAGCTCATGGTCACCGCGTCGCCGCCCGTTTCGCCCAGCGTGGTGGCTAAGATTTTGATTACCCAGAAGCCGAGCGTGACTGCAGGTACTTTGCTGATAATGTCATCTGCGCTCTGGAGCCTCATTAACCCACTCCTTCATACCTAGGTTGCCGGTTGCGGACTGGCCAGCAGACCAAACGCTGCAAGCACCTGAAGGTGCCACTCAAAACTTAGCCGGTGGACCGCTGGAGGGACCGCTTTGGGTCAATCGCGACATCACGCCTCGTGGAAAATTTAATCTTGCTCGATGCGACACCCTTGAGGGTAGCGCGTTCAGGAGCATGGCATTCCGTGTATGCGGAAAAAGATTGGTTAGCGCTAGAGGATGGTGCCCCATCGTTCGACGCAATTCATCGTTTGATGCCACTGCCAGGTGGCGGCCGGTTCGATGCCAGAGCGGAAGTCATACTCAACGCGTTGGCTGATACAGTCGCAACAGTCGGCCCAGATGGCATGACTTGGATTCGTCGTGAACCTTTGGGAGCGGGGCTACCCGATGGGGTTAGCTTGTCGTTGCCTCAAGGTAGAGGACGACTGGTCGTGTTTCATTACCCCCAACGCGATTTCGTCGAAGAGACAACCGTATCCGAGTAGTTGGTCCGCTTCGGGTCACAAACCGCCGATCACGCCCAAGGTTAAGAGACTTCCGCTTTGCGCTGGCAAGCTGACGCTTGTGAGTACACGTTCTAGCTAGCCCGCCTGCCCCTGCGCATCGTCGCCAGCACGATGTCGGCGGCGAGCACGCTAGGCGACTTGTTGCCCGTCGACATGATCGTATCGAGCCGGGCGAACGCTTCCACCTGCTGCCGGCGCAGCGGTGAATCGGTCAGAAGCTCCGAGAGCGCGGGTGCCAGCTTCTCCGGCGTGCAGTCTTCCTGCAGGAACTCCGGGATGACATCCTTGCCGATCACGAGATTGGCGAGGATCACCGAGGAGACGCGGATCGCGCGCCGCAGGATGAAGGCTTCGATCGCGCCGACGCGATAGGCCGTCACCATCGGGATGCCCGATAGCGCGAGCTCCAGCGTCACCGTGCCGGATTTTGCCAGTGCCGCGCGCGCGATGCGGAAGGCGGCACGCTTCTCGTTCTCGCCGACCACGATTTGAGGCTTGACCGGCCAGCTCGCGGTGCCTTCGCGGATGGTGGCTTCGAGATGCGACATGGTCGGCAGCATCAGCTCGAACGCGCGGCCCTCCGTCTGCAATCGGCCGAGCGTGGCGCCGAACACGTCGAGATGGTGCCTGATCTCGCTGCGGCGGCTGCCGGGCAACACCAGCAAGACCGGCGGCTCGCCGTCACGGCGCGCCTGCTCCTCCGCGTTCGGCCGCAGCGAGGGCAATTGCTCGATGAGGGGATGGCCGACATAGCTGCATGGCGGGCCGCCGAGCTTGCGGTATTCCTCCGGCTCGAACGGCAACAGGCCGAGCACATGGTCGACATAGCCGAGCATGGTCCGCGCCCGCCCCGGCCGCCAGGCCCAGAGCTGCGGCGAGACGTAGTCGACGATCGGGATCGCCGGATTGCGCGTCCGCACGCGGCGGGCGACACGGTGGGTGAAGTCGGGGCTGTCGATGATGACGAGCGCGTCCGGCGCGGCTTCGGTCACGGCCTCCGCGGTCTCCCGGATCAGCCGCAGGATCTTCGGCAATTGCTGCACGACCGCGGCGAAGCCCACGATCGAAAGCTGCTCGATCGGAAACAGCGTCTCGAGGCCCTGGCGCGCCATGGTGTGGCCGCCGACGCCCACGAACTGCACGCCGTCGCCGAGGCGCTGGCGCAGCACCTTCATCAAGGCGCTGCCGAGCCGGTCGCCGGATTCCTCCGTGGCGATCAGGAATATCTTGCGCTTGGGATCGCGACCTTGCATCACGCCGGCAGGCCGATGACGAAGAGATATTTGGCGTCGGCGAGCGCGATCATCGCCTGCGGCTCGGCGGCGATGGTGTTGCCGGCAACGACGGCGATCCCTGCCAGCCCTGCGGCGGCGACGCCCTCGAGGGTGCGCGGGCCGATCGTCGGCAGGTCGAAGCGCAGATCCTGCCCGCTCTTTGGGACCTTCACCAGCACGCCCCGCCCGGTGGCCGCGCGGATGCGACCCTCTTCGCGCAGCCGTGCCACGCGCGCGAGCAGCGCATCGGTGCCCTCGATGTCCTCGACCGCCACCACATGGCCGTCGATCACGACCGCAGCCTGGCCGATGTCGAACGGACCGAGCGCGGTCAGCACCGCGCGTCCGCGCTCGATGTCGGTCTTGCCGGTGTCGCTCGGCCAGGCGCGGCTGATGCAGCCCTCGGGCATCAAGAGGTCGGGCGCGACATCCTTGATGCCGACCATGCGAAAGCCGCCCTGCTCGAGAATGCGCCCGACGCCGGACAACAAATGATCGTCGCCGCCGCGGAAGGCGCGGATGACATTGCCGAGCAGCCGGAGCGTCGTGAAGTCGACCCGGACCTCGGAGAGCGAAGGCCGTACCAGCGTGCCGATGAAGATCAGGTCGCGGCAGCCCTCCTCGCGAAACAGCCGCATGGCGCGGCCGAGCTGGCCGACCGAGATCCAGCGATGACGGAATTTCTCCACCCGTGCCGGATCGCAGGCTCCCCGAAGCGGAAACAGCACCGGCGTGATGCCGCGGGCGGCGAGCGAGTCGGCAACCGCGAACGGCATCGCACCGCCGCCAGCGACCACGCCGACCGGCGATGAAATCTCCGAAGCCGCCGATGTCATGCCTGCGGCCATCCCATCATCACTTCGCGATGGCGGGAAGACAGAGCGGGCGCTTGCCCTTGCCGATGAAGTCGAGAATTTCGCCGATCGCCGGATCTTCACCGGCGAGCGGCCGCGCCGCCTCCAGGCGTTCGGCAAAGGTAGCGGGGCCATGGAAGAGCTTCTGATAGAACGCGCGCACGATCGCAAGCCGCTGCTTGGTGAACTTGCGCCGCTTCATGCCGATCAGGTTGAGGCCTTCGAGCACGGCATATTGGCCGTTGACGAGGCCGAATGGAATGACGTCGTCGCGCACGCCGCACACCCCGCCGACCATCACCTGCGGGCCAATGCGGGTGAACTGGTGCACCGCGGACAGACCGCCGATGAAGACGAAATCACCGATCTCGCAGTGACCGCCGAGCGTGGCCGAGGTCGCGAAGATCACGTCGTTGCCCACATGGCAGTCATGGCCGACATGGCTGCAATTCATGAAATAGTTGCGGTCGCCGACCTCTGTGATGCCCCCGCCTGCGACCGTGCCGGCGTTCATGGTCACGGACTCGCGGATCGTGCAGCCCGAACCGATCTTGAGCTTCGTCAATTCGCCACGATAGCTGAGCGATTGCGGCGGCGTGCCGAGCGAGGCGAACGGATAGATGGTGCAATCGTCACCGATCGTGGTCTGCGCGGTGATATGCACATGTCCGATCAGCTTGCAGTTACTGCCGATCACGACATGCGGGCCGATGATGCAGAAGGGGCCGATCTCGGTGCCCTCGCCGATCACGGCGCCGTCCGCGATCAGTGCGGTGGGATCAATCTTACTCATCAAGCAATCTGACTCATCAAGAAGGTCTGATTAGGTGTTGAAGTCGCTCGGTTTTCCGCTGGTTAGCGCGACTATGCCCGATCTGTCCAGTGACGTATGATCTCTCCGTGTTTCAAGTGCCGGGTGAAGCAGTCTTCCCGGCTCATCAACAAGTTCATGCGGAGCTTCAGGTATCGTGGTCAGGGCCCTGGCACTTCTCCTCGCACAGCTCGTGACCGCGCCGATCGTGTCCGAGACGATCGAGACCGCCGAACACCGCCCCATCGACCTCGCGACATTCGAATGCCGCGACATCAGCCGCAGCACGGTGCTCCAACGGCTCTGCTACGACCGTGCGCAGCAGGGCCTCGTCGTAGCAGTGAACGGCGCTTACGATCGCTATTGCGGCGTGCCGGTCGACACCGTCGAGCGCCTGCTGGGCGCACCGTCCATGGGACAGTTCTTCAACCAGAACATCAAGCACGAGGTCAGCGGCAGCCGGTACGCGTGTCCTGCGCGCGAGCGTATCCAGAGAAGTTGATCCCGCTCAGTCGGTCAGCATGGCGCCGACGTCGGCCTCCGCAACCACCTGGCCGTTGACCTTGGCGTCGCCGTGAAACCACCACATGGCCTTGCGGCGGCCGATTGAGCGCATGTGATATTCGATGGTATCGCCGGGCAGCACCGGCTTACGGAACTTGCACTTGTCGATGGTCAGGAAATACACCGCGCGCGGCTTCTCGGTGCCCTCGACCGACTTGATGCCGATCACACCCGCGGTCTGCGCCATCGCTTCGATCATCATGACGCCGGGATAGACCGGGCGATCGGGAAAGTGGCCCTGGAACGGCGGCTCGTTGAAGGTGACGTTCTTGATGCCGATGCCGCTGTAATCGGTGCGGATGTTGATCACGCGATCGATCAGCAGCATCGGAAAGCGGTGCGGGAGCGTTTGCAGGATCATGTTGATGTCCACAAGCTCGAACCTGACCGGTGCTTCGTCCGTCACTCCCGTTCCTCCTGCTTCGGATCGGCCTTGCTGTCGCGCGCCAGGCGCTCCACCGCCAAAATTTCCTTGAACCACTGCCTGGTCGGCTTGGCAAAAAAACCACCCCAGCGTCCGTTGGGAGGAACGTCGTCCTTGACGCCACTCATGGCAGTCACCTGAGCTCCATCCCCGATCTTGACGTGATTGTTGATGCCCACCTTCGCTCCCAGCGCCACGTTGTCGCCGAGGGTGAGGCTGCCGGCAAGGCCGATCTGGGCTGCCAGCAGGCAGTGCCGGCCAATGGTCACATTGTGGCCGATCTGGACCTGATTGTCGATTTTGGTCCCCTCGCCGATCACTGTGTCGCGCAAGGAGCCCCGATCAATGGTGGTGCCGGCGCCGACCTCCACATTGTTCTGGATCAGCACGCGGCCGGTCTGGGGCACCTTCAGATGCCCCTCGGGGCCGAAGAAGATGAAGCCGTAGCCATCCTGGCCGATCGAGCAGCCGGGGTGGATCAGGACGTCGTTGCCGATCAGCGCGCACTGGATGGCGGTGCGTGCGCCGACGTTGCAGTCCCGGCCGATCTTGACGCCGGGGCCGATCACGGCCCCCACACCGATCACCGTGCCGCTGCCGATCTCCACGTCAGGGCCGATCACGGCCAGGGGATCGACGATCACGCCGTCCTCGAGCCTGGCCGTGGGATCGATGATGGCCGACGGCGCGATGCCCTCATTGCCGGACCAGGATTGCGGCCGGAGCGCGTCGCCATGCCACTCCCGCGCGATCCTGACGAACGCGCGGAACGGCTGTGGCGCCCGCAGCACGGCGACGTGCGCGGGTACCCGAGCCTCGAAGCGTGGGCTCACCAGGCAAGCACCGGCCTTGGTCGCCTTGAGCTCATCGGCATATTTGAGATTGTCGAAGAACGACAGGTGCATCGGGCCGGCTTCGCCGAGCGAAGCAAGGCCCCTGATGATTTGGCCGCCCCTGGCGGGATCGACCAGCTCCGCCTTGGTCAGCGTGGCTATGTCAGCCAGCGCTGAGGCGGGCGGTTGTGTGAAGAAGGTCGGCTGCGCCATTCCACCCCGTCGCGGTCCGGCTTCGGCATGAAGCGGCCAAGCCGCATCATGCCTCATCTCCTGGATTGGCACGATCCCTTTCGGAAACCGGCTCCGGTGGTCCGGATCGTGCCGTGCTGTTCGAATTAGAACGAGGTGCCGCCGCCGAACCGGAACTCCTGCGTACGGTCGCTCTTGCCCTTGGTCAGCGGCACGGCGTAGTCGAAGCGCAGCGGACCGAACGGCGAGGCCCAGATCAAGCCGACACCGACCGACGACCGGACCACATTGCCGTTGTCATACACCAGGCCGGTGCAGGTTCCAGCCGAGTTTGGATTGACGGTTGACGGCGTGCAGCCCGAATTCCTGGTCGTGGTCATTTCGTTGGTCACCGACCACGTCGTCGGGCCCTGATAGTCGAACAGTCCGCCGGCGTCGGCGTAGACGGCGCCCTTCAGACCGACTTCCTTCGGCAGGAACCAGAACGGCATCTGCAATTCGAGCGAAGCACCCCAATATTTGGTGCCGCCAAGCGCGTCCTGAGTACCGAAGGGATTCAAATCGCGCGGTCCGATGCCGTTCGGGGCAAAGCCGCGGACGAGGTTCGGGCCCATCTGGAAATGATCGAGCATGCGCAGATCGCTGCCCATCTTGTTCAGCATGCCGCCCTGGAGGCGAACGAGGCCGACGATATCGGACACCAGCGGAGTGTAGTACTTCGCGTCGACCACAGTCTTCAGATAGGAGACGTCGCCGCCGACGCCGGCGAAGTCCTGCCGGAAATCGACCAGCAGACCGTCGGTGGGGTTCTTGTTGTTGTCGAGCGTGTTGTAGGTCAGCGTGTAGCCGAGCGCCGAGGTCAGGGTCTTGCCGTTGGCAAGCTCCTTGCGCACCGGCAGCGAAGCTTCGCCGTCGCTGTAGCAGCCGAGGCCGTTGGTCGAGGCATCCAGAGGAATACCGCTCGCCGCCGAGAAAGCCGGGCTTGGATTGAATGCCGCCGACCCAACTACGTTGTTACAGTTCGACAGGTAGGACGGCAGCGTGATTTCCTGCCGATAGATCGAGTAGCGCACCTGCAGCGACAGATCTTCACGCAGGGAGAAACCGAGGCGTGGCGAGAAGCCGAGCGTCTTGGTGCCGTAGGAGATGTAACTGTTGGACTTCTGCTCACGCTGATAGAGGTCGAGACCCAGCGCGACACGGTAGTCGAGCAAATAGGGTTCGACGAACGACAGCGAATAGCCGCGGGCGTACTGACCATAGGTCACCGAGGCCTTGGCGAACAGGCCGCGGCCGAGCAAATTGCGTTCGGAGACCGAGACTTCGGCCAGCGCGCCGTCGGTGGTGGAGTAACCACCCGAAACCGAGAAATCGCCGGTCGATTTCTCTTCCATGTCCACGAGCAGGATCACGCGGTCGCTCGACGAGCCGGGCTCCGTCGTGATCTTCACGCTCTTGAAATAGTCGAGGTTCTTCAAGCGGCGCTCGGCACGGTCGACCAGCGCGCGGTTGTAGGCATCGCCCTCGGAGACGTCGAACTCGCGACGAATCACGTAGTCGCGCGTGCGGGTGTTGCCGCGCAGGTTGATGCGCTCGATATAGGTGCGCGGACCCTCATCGATGTTGAACACGACCGATACGGTATGCGCCTCGAAGTTGCGGTCGCCACCGGGACGGACCACGGCGAAGGCATAACCGCGCCGCGAGGCTTCGATCTGCATCTCCTCGACCGACTTCTCGACCGATTCGACGTTGTAGAGCGAGCCGACATTGACGCGCGAATAGTTGCGCATCGAGCTGGGATCGAAGTTCGGAATGCTGGAGCGGAAGTCGATTGAGCCGACCCGGTATTGCGAGCCTTCCTCGATCTTGAAGGTAACGTTGAAGCCCTTCTTCTCCGGATCGTATTCGGTGAGCGCGGCCACGACCTGGACGTCGGCGAAACCGTTCTTGAGATAGAAGCGGCGGATCAGGTCGCGGTCGGCCTCGACCCGATCGGGATCGTAGACGTCGCCGCTGCCGAGGAAGCTCAGCAGGTTCGTTTCGTGCGTCTTGATGACGTCGCGAAGGCGGTAGGACGAGAATGCGCTGTTGCCGACGAACTCGATCGACTTGACGCCGGTCTTGGCGCCCTCCTCGACCGTGAAGACGAGATCGACGCGGTTGTTCGGCTGCTCGATGACTTCAGGCGTGACGCGAACGTCGTAGCGGCCGGACCGGCGATAGATTTCAGCGATTCGCAGCGTGTCGGACTGCACCATGGCGCGGGAGAAGGTGCCGCGCGCCTTGGACTGGATTTCAAGGGTGAGCTGCTCGTCCTTGATCTTCTTGTTACCCTCGAAGGCAATGCGGCCGATCACCGGGTTTTCCACCACGGAGACGACGATCTGGCCACCGGCACCGCGGTTGATCCTGACGTCCTGGAACAGGCCGGTCTCGATCAACGCCTTGAGGCCGTCGGCGATGGCGCCCTGATCCAGACGACCGCCGGGACCCGGCTTGAAGTAGGAGCGGATCGTCTCCAACTCGACCCGGCGATTTCCCTCGACGGAAATCGACTGCACGGTCTGAGCAAGCGCAGACGAAGACACAAAGGCAGCCCCAACCGGGGCAAGCACCGGCGCGCCGAACATGATCAGGGTTGCGAGCAAGCCCCCCCGGAGTCGCAGTCCAAACTTCATTGCGCAACGCGCCCTTATCATTCCGTACCAGACCCAACCCCAACGCCGGTCTGGAGATTCCCCAAGTTCAAGCCGCTTGTAGACAATTTCACCGACGCCGCAAACGGTCGAGCGCGCCGTAATTTCATTTTCATTCCAAGACGTTGCCCAAGAGCAACGCCCGGGCAACGCCACAAAAAAGCCCCTATCAGGATGCGGCCATTCGCAGGATGTCGTTGTAGGTCGCAAACACCATCAACATCAGCACCAAGCCAAGCCCGATTCGGAACCCCATCTCCTGAGTCCGCTCGGATAGCGGCCGCCCACGGGCAACCTCCGCCGCATAGAACATAAGGTGACCACCATCGAGCAGCGGGATCGGGAACAGATTCAGCAGGCCGATCGACACCGAGAGCACCGCGCAGAGGTTGATCACGAACTGGAACCCGGCGCTGGCCGCCTGCCCCGACATCTTGGCAATGCCAAGCACGCCGCTGACCTCATTCGGATTGCCGTTCCCGACGAACAACGAGCCCAGGAACTTGAAGGTGCTGGTGATGATGAACCAGACCTGCTCCACCCCGATCTTGAGCGCTTCGCCGACGCCGACGGGCGACGTGGAGGTCTCCCCGGCCTGAGACTTGTGTTCGACGCCGAGCACGCCGAGACGGTGGCTGTTGCCGAAGGGATCCTTGCGCTCGAGCAGTGCCGGCGTCGCTGTCAGCGACACGATGGCACCGTCGCGCTTGACCTGGAAGGCAAGCGGCGAACCAGCATTCATCGCAACCATGCGCTGCATGTCGGCAAAGCTTTCGATCGGCTTGCCGTCGATCTGGACCACGACGTCGCCGATCTTGAAGCCGGCTGCCGCCGCAGCGCCGTCGGCGACGACACCGTCGACGCGCGCGATCGTGCTCGGCTTGCCGTAATACAGCGCCATGCCGGCGAAGATCAGCGCGCCCAGGATGAAATTGGCGATCGGTCCGGCGGCAACGATGGCGGCGCGCGGGCCGACCTTCTTGTGATGGAAGCTGCCGGCGCGCTCCTCGGCCGTCATGGCCGCGAGCTTCTCGGACGATGGTGTCGAAGCCTCGCTCTCGTCGCCGAAGAACTTGACATAGCCGCCGAGCGGGATCGCCGAGATCTTCCAGCGAGTGCCATGGCGGTCGTTGAAACCGACCAGCTCAGGTCCGAAACCGAGCGAAAAAGTTAACACGCGAACGCCCGCCCAGCGCGCGACCAGGAAATGGCCGAGCTCATGGAAGAACACGACGATGGTCAGGACGAACAGGAAGGGAACCGCGTAGCCGAGGAGCCCATGGCTCAACGTATTGAAACTATGGACGAAAAAGTCGATCATCGAATTCCCTCATCCAGCGCCGCAAGGCCCTGGCCCCGAACCATCTAGGATGCCTTTAAGGCAATTTGAGGCAATAGGGCGGCAGCCCTATTTCGCGCAACATGGTCAACAGCGATTGCATCGTCCGCCGACGTCAGCGGGGCCTGGTTCCCGCTGCGGATCCAGTCGTCCAGCGTCGCCTCCACCAGCCGTGCAATCGCGCCGAACCGGATCTTGCCGGCGATGAAGGCGGCGACCGCGACCTCGTTGGCGGCGTTGTAGACGGTGGTCGCCCCCTTCCCGGTCCGGAGCGAATCGAAGGCCAGGCGCAGCCCGGGGAAGCGCTCGAAATCCGGCGCCTCGAAGGTCAGCTGGCCGATCTTGGCCAGATCGAGCTTGGCGGCCGGACCCTTGATGCGGTCGGGCCAGCCGAGGCAATGCGCGATCGGCGTGCGCATGTCGGGTGCGCCGAGCTGGGCGACGACCGAGCGATCAGAGAACTCGACCATGCCGTGGATGATCGATTGCGGATGGACGAGGACGTCGATCTCGTCGGGCGAGAGCGCGAACAAATAGGAAGCCTCGATCACCTCAAGCCCCTTGTTCATCATCGAGGCGGAATCGATCGTGATCTTCTGGCCCATGCTCCAGTTCGGATGCTTCAGGGCTTGCTCGAGTGTCGCCTGCTCGATGTCCGCGGGCTTCCAGGTGCGGAACGGGCCGCCGGAGGCCGTGATGATGACACGGACGAGCTCGTCGCGGTTGCCCGAGGCGAGCGCCTGGAACAGCGCATTGTGCTCGGAATCCGCAGGCAGGATGCAGGCCCCCGCTTTCGCCGCGCGCTGCATGAAGAAATCGCCGGCGCAGACGAGACATTCCTTGTTGGCGAGCGCGACATGCGCGCCGCGATCGACCGCCGCCAGTGCCGGCTTCAGCCCGGCCGCGCCACTCACGGCGGCCATCACCCAATCGGCCGGACGCGCGCCGGCCTCGATCACCGCGCTTTCGCCGGCGCCGCATTCGGTGCCGGTGCCCGCGAGCGCAGCCTTGAGCTCGGCAAATTTTGAGGTGTCGGCGATCGCGACGAAGCGCGCGGAAAACTCCTTCGCGAGCTTTGCCAGCGCCTCGACATTGCTGTTCGCCGTCAGCGCCTCGACACGGTAGCGCTCAGGAGAGGCGCGCAGCAGATCCATCGTGCTGTCGCCGATCGAGCCGGTGGCGCCGAGAACCGTGACGCTGCGGATGGTCGACGCCGCAGCCTTGTTGTTACGCAATGGAACCGCGCTCATATGTTCACCAAACCATAAGACCGCTTCCGGCGCTATGCACACCATGGCGGAGGAAGCCGATAATCCACGCCACCAGGATGGCGGCGACAAAACCGTCCAGACGGTCCAATAGCCCGCCGTGGCCGGGAATTAAGTGACTGGAATCCTTGACATCGAAGCGCCGCTTGACCGCGGATTCGAACAGATCGCCGCAGGCCGACACGACCGAGAGGACCGCGGCGACGAGCAGCAATGGAGCCATCTTTCCGATCCCGCAAGCGGCAAAGCCGGCCGCGACCAAAAGGCTCGCGGCAAAGCCGCCGAGCGCCCCCGACCAGGTCTTCTTCGGGCTCACGCGTGGCCACAGTTTCGGTCCGCCGATGCCACGGCCGGCGAAATAGCCGCCGATATCGGTCGCCCACACCACGAGCAGCACGAACATCAGCGCGGCGAAGCCGTTCACGAGATCCTTCCGCAGCAGGATCGAGGCGAGTAGCGCCGCCGACGCATAGGCAAATCCGGAGGCCGCCCAGACGAACTTGCCCCGCGCAATCACCGTCACGACCGCGCCGCCAATCACGCCGGTGATGATTGCGGTCTTCAGCGCGCCGAAGGCAACGCACAAGCCCATCGTGGCGATGACGATCGTCCCCGTCCCGGTCAGCGCGGTCGAGCCTGCGCCCACCACCATCAGCCATTCCGCGAACAGTCCGATCGACACCAGGGTGACGAGCAGCGCCCACAGCCAGCCGCCGGCATAAGCCAGCGCAATGGCGAGCGGCGCCAGCACCAGCGCCGCGAGGATTCGCATCACGAGATTGCTGGGGGCAGGCTGAGAACCGGCCGGTGCGGAGTCGGGCTCGCTCACGAGGCGGTTTTCGCGACCAGGCCGCCGAAACGGCGCTCGCGCCTGGCGAATTCGGCGATTGCGCCTTCCAGCGCCGCCTTGTCGAAATCGGGCCAGTGAATCGGCACGAAGACGAGCTCGCTATAGGCGGCCTGCCACATCAGGAAGTTGGACAGGCGCTGCTCGCCACTGGTGCGGATGATGAGATCGGGATCGGGAATGTCGGGCGCGTCGAGATGCGCCCCCAATGTCTCGGCATCGATCGTGTCGGGACTGCGCCGGCCCTCGGCGACTTCGCGCGCGAGCTTCTGCGCCGCCTTCGCGATCTCCTGCCGGGAGCCGTAATTGAAGGCGACGACGAGCGTGAGGCGCGTGTTATCGCGCGTCAGCTCCTCCGCCTCGTTGAGAAGTGCGCAGATGTCGCCCTCCAGCCCGTCCCGCTCACCGATGATGCGTACCTTGACGCCGTCGCGATGCAGGCTCGCCAGATCGTTGCGGATGAAGCGGCGCAACAGGCCGAACAGATCGCCGATCTCGCTCGCCGGACGCGACCAGTTTTCCGAGCTGAAGGAGAAGATGGTGAGATAGCGGATGCCAAGTTCATGCGACGCGCGAACCACGCGGCGCAGGGCCTCCACGCCGCGGCGATGGCCTTCCGCCCGTGGCAAGCCGCGCGCGGCCGCCCAACGCCCGTTGCCATCCATGATGATGGCGACATGCGCAGGCGCATCGGACCGATCTGGTCCTTCCGTTGCGGGCGCGGCGGCGTTGGACATGAGGCTGCCTTAAAGCATGATCCGGACCCGAAGGGCCGCGTTAGCGCAAAGTGCGAAACGGTTTTCCGAAAAGATCATGCACGAACAATAACCTAAAGCGCGATCCACCGCGCTTTAGACGGTAAGGATTTCTTTTTCCTTGGCGGCCAGCAACTGGTCGATCTCGGAGATCGTCCCGTCGGTCGCCTTCTGCACCTCGTCGGCGTGGCGCTTCTGATCGTCCTCGGACATCTCGTGATTCTTCTCGAGCTTCTTGAGAACGTCGAGACCATCGCGGCGGACATGGCGCGCGGCGACCTTGGCGGCTTCCGCGTATTTGTGCGCGACCTTGACGAGCTCCTTGCGACGCTCCTCGTTGAGCTCGGGGATGCGCAGGCGCAGCACCTGGCCTTCGGTCGCCGGCGACAGGCCGAGATTGGAATCGACGATCGCCTTCTCCACCGCCTTGACCATCGACTTGTCCCAGACCTGCACCGAGATCAGGCGCGGCTCCGGCACGCTGACGGTGGCAAGCTGGTTCAGCGGCATGTGGCTGCCATAGGCGTCGACCTGCACCGGATCGAGCATCGAGGCGGAGGCGCGACCGGTGCGCAGGCCGCCAAGTTCGTGCTTGAGCGACTGGATCGCGCCCTGCATGCGGCGCTTGACTTCGTTGAGATCGAAATTATCCGTGGCCATCACGTTTCTCCTTCAAAATCCCGCCGACCTCTCCGCACCCCTTCTCTCAGGGTGCAACGACAAGCCGTCAGCCGGCGACAATGGTTCCGTGGCCGCCGCCGCGCAGTACAGCGCCGATCGAACCCGGCTCCGCGATCGAGAACACGATGATAGGCAGCGACGTCTCGCGGGCAAGCGCGAAGGCGGTCGCATCCATCACCTTGTAGCCGCCCTCGATCGCCTGCGAATGCGTCAGACGGTCGAATCGCGTGGCCGTCGGGTCCTTCTTCGGGTCGGCCGAGTAGACGCCGTCGACATTGGTCGCCTTCAGCACCGCCTGGGCGCCGATCTCGGCGGCGCGCAGCACTGCGGTCGTGTCGGTGGTGAAGAACGGATTACCGGTTCCGCCGCCGAGCAACACGATCCGGCCCTCGGCGAGGTATTTGTGCGCCGCGGTGCGGGTGAACAGCTCGGAAATCTCGGGCATGACGAAGGCCGACAGCGTGCGCGCAGGCGTGCCCTTGCGCTCGATCGTAGCTT
The DNA here is from genome assembly GCF_055807615.1 of Bradyrhizobium sp. MV1.5. Taxonomy (NCBI): domain Bacteria; kingdom Pseudomonadati; phylum Pseudomonadota; class Alphaproteobacteria; order Hyphomicrobiales; family Nitrobacteraceae; genus Bradyrhizobium; species Bradyrhizobium sp. MV1.5. Next base: position 76,295 of record NZ_JBVVPL010000027.1, read on the forward strand.
CGAGCGCGAGGCAGTTCATCATCGTGGCGAGCATGCCCATGGTGTCGCCGGTCGGGCGCGACACGCCGCGCGAGGAGACCTCGACGCCGCGAAAGAGGTTGCCGCCGCCAATCACGACGGCGACTTCGGTACCGAGATGGCGGGCGGCGATCAGATCGTCGGCGACCCGGTCGATGGTCGGTTGATCGATGCCAAAACCCTGCGGTCCCGCGAGATATTCGCCGGACAGCTTGATCACGACGCGACGATAGACCGGATCAGTCATGAGCACTTTCCTTGTCCGGCCGCCGCTTCCGGCGGCACGCCGGAAGGAACGTTCCGGCGCTTACTTCTTGCCGCTGGCCGCCGCGACCTCGGCCGCGAAGTCGCTTTCCTGCTTCTCGATTCCCTCACCGAGAGCATAGCGCACAAAGCCCGCGATCTTCACCGCGCCGCCGACCTTGCCTTCGGCTTCCTTCACCGCCTGCGCCACCGACTTGCCGGTGTCGTGGATGAAGGCCTGCTCCAGCAGGCAGACTTCCTTGTAATAGGTCTTCAGGCCGGACTCGACGATCTTCTCGATCACGTTCTCGGGCTTGCCCTGCTGGCGATATTTGTCGGCGAGCACGTCCTTCTCGCGCTTGACGACCGCCGGATCGAGACCGGACGGATCGAGCGCCAGGGGGTTGGCGGCCGCGACATGCATCGCGATCTGGCGGCCAAGCGTTGCGAGCTCGTCGGCCTTGCCGGGCGATTCCAGTGCCACGATCACGCCCATCTTGCCGGCGCCCTCGACGACCGCGCCATGGACGTAGCTCGACACCACGCCCTGGCTGACCTCGAGCGAAGCTGCGCGGCGCAGCGTCATGTTCTCGCCGATGGTGGCGATCGCGTCATTGATCGCAGTTTCGATCGTGACGTCGCCGACCTTGGCGGCCTTGATCTTCTCGACATCGGCGCCGGCGTTGAATGCGACCTGCGCGATCATCTTGACGAGGCCCTGAAACTGGCCGTTGCGCGCGACGAAATCGGTCTCGGAATTGACCTCGACCACGACGCCCTTGTTGCCCTTGGTGAGCGCGCCGATCAGACCCTCGGCGGCGACGCGGCCCGACTTCTTGGCGGCCTTCGACAGGCCCTTCTTGCGCAGCCAATCCTGCGCCGCTTCCATGTTGCCGTCGTTTTCGGTCAGCGCGGCCTTGCAGTCCATCATGCCTGCGCCGGTCGACTCGCGCAGGTCCTTGACCATCGCAGCTGTGATCGTTGCCATCGTTCAAAATCCTTTTTGCCTGCCGGTTTGCCGCGGCGCGGCCAGATCGCCTCGCCGCGGTCCATCTCAGGAATTCGCGTCAACTGAAATGGTGGCCGGAACTTGTCCGGCCAACCCATCGCTCTTTTTGACTATTCCGCTTCCGCGGTCAGCGCCTTGGCCTTGGCCACCCAGGCGTCCGCGCGGCTCGGCAGGCCGACTTCTTCGCCGATCTTGTGCGCGGTGTCGTGATCGAGCTCGGCCAGCTGCCAGAAGTGGAAGATGCCGAGGTCGTTGAACTTCTTCTCGATCGCGCCCGACACGCCCGGGAGCTTCTTGAGGTCGTCGGAGGTGCCGCGCGGACCGGCGAGGCCCTGGAAGCCGCTCGTGGCGGCGGGCAGCTCTTCTGCGACCGGCCGAACCGAAGCGCCGACGTCGATTCCGGAATCGCCCTGGGCGCGCGAAATGCCGTCAATGGCTGCGCGCGCGATCAGATCGCAATAGAGCGCGATCGCGCGGCCGGCGTCGTCATTTCCCGGCACCACATAGGTGATGCCTTTCGGATCCGAATTGGTGTCGACGATCGCCGCGACCGGGATGTTGAGCCGCTGGGCTTCCTGGATCGCGATGTCTTCCTTGTTGGTGTCGATCACGAAGATCAGGTCGGGCAGACCGCCCATGTCCTTGATGCCGCCGAGCGAGCGGTCGAGCTTGTCGCGCTCGCGCTGAAGCGTCAGGCGCTCCTTCTTGGTGTAGGAGGAGGCATCGCCGCCGGCGAGCACGTCGTCGAGATGACGCAGGCGCTTGATCGAGCCCGAGATCGTCTTCCAGTTGGTCAGCGTGCCGCCGAGCCAGCGCGAATTGACGAAGTACTGAGCGCAGCGCTTGGCCGCGTCGGCAACGCCGTCCTGCGCCTGGCGCTTGGTGCCGACGAACAGGATGCGGCCGCCCTTGGCGACGGTGTCGCTGACCGCCTGCAAGGCGTTGTGCAGCAACGGCACGGTCTGCGCGAGGTCGACGATGTGGATGTTGTTGCGGGCGCCGAAAATGAACGGCGCCATTTTCGGATTCCAGCGGTGAGACTGGTGACCAAAGTGCACGCCGGCTTCGAGGAGCTGACGCATAGTGAAATCGGGTAGTGCCATCGTTCTAGTTCTCCGGTTGGTTCCTCCGGAAGCGTGTGAGCAGGACAGAGCGTTGTCGCCCCGGCTGCCACCGGACGGCCTTGTGAGCCATGCTTCCGTGTGAGATGGCGCGGTGTATAGCGCGATTTCGACCAGAAGCAAGGAAATAAGGGCCTTTCGGGGCGGCTTTCGCCCGCGAGAGCCCCCCTTCCGTAAAGACCACGCTGCGGCCTAGCCCCTGCTTAGCATCTGGGCTGGTTCGGCGGGCACTTCTTTGCCGCCGGCGGCGGAGCCGGAGGACGCGGTGGGGGCGCTGCCGGGCGCGGCGGCGGCGGTGGCGCGACGGCCACCCGGGGCGGCGGAGGTGGCGCCGGCCGGGCGACCGGCGGCGGCGGCGCGGGTCGTGCCATTGGCGGCGGCGCCGGCCGAGCGACCGCCACGGGCGGAGCCACCCGTGCCGGTGGCGGCGGCGCAATACGCGGCGGAGGCGGAGGCGTCGGCCGGGCCACGGCCTGAGGCCGCGGTGGTGGTGCCGACGGCCGGGTAGCCTGGGCGGGAGCAGCGGTCGGCTGATGCTGCGGCCGGATCGGCTCCCGCGCGGCCGCAGGCGGCGTGACCGGTCGTCCAACTGCGCCGGGAGGCGTGCGGGCAGCCGGCGGCGAACCAGTCGGCTCGCGGGTCGCGGACTTGCCATGGTCCCCGGGGCCGGTCCGGGGCGGGGCCTGTGCCACCGGCGGCTTCGGCGGTTGGCCGGGCACAGCGGCCGGGTTTGTCGCCGTGGGCGCAGTCACCGGCGCCGTGGCGGTCGGCGCACCGGGATGGGCTGCCGGCGTGGTGCCGGGAGCAGCAGTTGTCGGCGCTCCCGCAGGCCCTCCCGCAGGCCCTCCCGCAGGCCCTCCCGAATGGGTCGGCGGCGGTGTGCCGGGTGCAGTGGCCGCCGGCAATCCGGGTTTGCCGCCCGGCAGTGGCCCGGCTCCCGCTGGCGGTACGGGCGGACCGCCATGGGTGCCGGGAACCGGGAGCGTATTGGCTTGGGGCAGCTTGGCAGGTGGCGTCGCAGGTGGAGTGGCAGGGGGTGTAGCAAGTGGTGGAGCAGGTGGCGTCCCGGTTGGGACGACCTTGGCCGGCGTCGCCGGAGGCATTCCTGGCCTCGTCGTCGGCTGCATCGTCGCGCTCGGCGGCATCGGCGCCTTGCCCTGCTGAATCAGGGCGGCGCGCTGCACGGCCGCCTGCGGCATGGCTGGACCAGACGGATTGATGCGCCCGGCAATGGCCGGCGTGAGATTGCCCGGTCCGGCACCCGCACCCGCCGGCGGTGCCGGCGGCTGGTTGATCACCGTGTTGATGACCGTCCTATTATGGATGTTCTGATAGATGATGTTGTTGGGCGGCGGTGCGACATAGACCGGCGGCCTGACGAACACAGGAATCGGCACGAACATCGGCTGCGGCAGCACGAACAGGCCGATCACCGGCATCGGCGGCGACAGCACGACGAAATCCGGTGGCGGCGGCGGCAGATAATAGACCGGCGGCGGCGGTGGCGGCGCGAAGCCAAAATCCGGATCGCTGAAATACAGCACGGGACGGTCGACATAGACCACCTCCTCCGGCGGCGGTGGCAGCACGTCGTAGTCGATCATCGCGAAGCTCGGCGGGGGCTCGGCCGGCGCGGTGAGAATCGCGAGGCGCCGGCGCGCATCAGCCGCATGCGGACCGCGCGGATAGCGACGCAGATACGACCAATAGGCTTCCGGCGTGTCGGTACGATAGGTCCGCCGCCAGGTGATGGCCTCGCGGCGCGCCGCGACGATCACCATCACGCGCTTCGACAGCGGGTCGCCGGGATAGGCGGTGAGAAACTCTTCGTAAGCAGGTAGCGTGTCGCGCGTGAGCGCGGCGGCATAGGCATCCTGCACGCCGAGATCGCGGATCGGCTTGTTGCGGATCGCGGCGACCTGGTCGGGCGTGGCCTGCGGCGGCGGCGCGTCGGGCCCACGCTCGAAGAACGAGAATTGCGCCGATATCTTCTGCTCGTTCCAGGGCACCTGCGCGCCCTTGCTGGCCTCGTTGACGCGCAGGCGAACGCGGTCGAACACTTCAGGCAGCGGCAGGCCGCCGGTGCGGATCATCTCCGCCAGCGACTGCGCATAGATGCCGTAAGGTCCGGGCTCCTCGGGCGCCACCGTGCCGGGCGCGGCGTTGAACGCGATCAGCATGTTGGCCTCGGGCTCGACCAGCGCAAGTCCGCTCGCGATCTGCTGGCCGCCCTCAACGAAGGGCTGCGCGCGCGCGGCGTCGAGCACGACGATGTTGGCCTTCAGCGGAACGGAGGCCAACTGGCGGAGATAGTCGCCGATGCGCAGGCCTTCGGTCGGAATGTCGGTGTCGCGGGTGATGTTGGAATCGACCGGGATGAAGTAGTTCTCACCGGCGAGCTGCACGCCATAGCCGGCGAGATAGACCATCGCGACGGTGCCCGGGCCTGAGGCCTGCGCCTTCTGGATGAAATCGCGAAAGCTCTTGCGCAGCGTGTCGCCGTCGAGATCGCGGGCGCCGACGACGTCGAAGCCCGCCGCCTGCAGCGTCTGCGCGATCAGGCCGGCATCGTTTGCCGTCGTCGCCAGCGGCGACTTGGCATAGGCGCCGTTGCCGACCACGAGCGCGATACGCTTTTCCTGCTGCTGCGCACGCGCCGCATCCGGCGCGCCCGCGGCAAGGACCGCGATCGGCAGGAGAAGGCAAATGAAGGCTCTGAGCGTCCCACGCATGGCTTGCTTGCCCGTTTTGTTGTTGAGGTGCCGCGACGCATCAGACGCGCGGCCAGCTGAATGGAACTTGAACGAAAGACTTCCAAATAGCGAAGGCTTGGATTGAGGCGGTGGGATGGCCACCCCGCTCCGCCGTCAGCTCCGCGTAAGCGACGCGGCGACGCACCGGTTCAGCCCTGCGCGATCATATCCACCGTTCCTGTCGTGAGCCGATAGATGCCGCCGACGACCTTCAGCTTGCCCTGCTCCACGGCCGCATTGAGGATCGGCGTTGCCGACTTCAGCTTCGCGACGTTGTCGATGACGTTCTGCCGGATCGCCTTGTCGAGAACGTCCCCACCCTGCTGCATCACAGTCTTGGCGGCCGGCGTGATCGCATCGACCAGCGAGGGAATATGGCCCGGCGGCGGCTTGTTGTCCTTGATCGCCTTCAGTGTCGCATCGACCGCGCCGCAAGCGTCATGGCCGAGCACGAGGATCAGCGGCGTATTCAGCACGGCCACCGCGTATTCCATGCTGGCAATGGTTTCGGTGCCGGCAAAATTTCCTGCGACGCGGCAAACGAACAGATCGCCGCGGCCGGTGTCGAAGGCATATTCCGGCGCGATGCGCGAATCAGCACAGCTCAGCACGGCCGCGAACGGATTCTGTCCGCCGACCAACGCCTCGCGCTCGTGCTTGAAATCGTGCCGCCGCGACACGCCGTCGACATAGCGCGCATTGCCTTCCGTCAGGCGCTTCAATGATGCGTCGGGCGACAGCACGTTCTGCGGCTTGGGAGGCGTTTTCGTCTGCTTGGCGAAGGCTCTGCCGGTCAGGGCGAGGCCGAGCGCCGAGGCCCCCAACAACATCGCGGATCGTCGCGACGGCGCGATCATCTCATGTGGGGATTCATTGCACTTGTCGCACATGTCACGTTCCCTCCCGGCGCGATGGACGAACGGCCTCACTGCGATCATAGCCGCAACAATGTGACGACACCACAAATGACGGTGCGGGCTGGGCCGAATTCGCGCGGGGGCTATTGCGCCAACCGAAGCTCTGCGATCGTCGTCCGGGCGGCCGGTTCATCCAAGGGCAGGAAATCCAGCGGCCCCTGATTTTTATAGCCGGACGTCATCGCAAGCGTGAGACCCCACCCCAGCACCCCAGTGCTCGCGTTCGCGATCATGGCGCTCTTGCGCTCACTGAAGCGCGCCACGAAGAACAGGGTCTGGCCGGACTGAGCCGAGAAGTCCACGCGCGTGACGCCGAGCGCCGCTTCCTCTGCTACGAACTGGTGCTGGCCTGCCGGGCGATCGACATAGACGTAGGTCCCGGTCTTCAGGCCCTTGATCGGCGTACCGTCGAGGGAAAATTCCCAGTCCGGATCGCCGATGCCGCCGAAGCCTTTCTCGCGAAACACGACGACGCGGGCCTGCCCGGCTTTCGGCGGACCCAGCTTTCGTACCGTCTCCGAATATCCGAGCCCGCTCCTCGCCGTCTCACAGCCGCACAGCAGTGCCGCAGCCACGAGCAATACCAGCCCACGCAATAGCATCACGCCCCCAGATTTTCCCCGAGTGCATGCTAATCAAAATCAGCGACAGGTTGCAACAGGGCCGCAGCATCACCCGCGCAAAACATGCAGCCGCCTGCAACACGGTGCGTGTTGCTAGAGCTGCTGCACGTCCACCACGCCGGCGACCGCCTTGATGGCGCCGGCGATCTGCGGCGAGACCTTGAAGCGGCCGGGCAGCTTCATCTCGACCTCGGTCTCGAGGTCGAGCATCATGACCAGCGAGACCTCGCCGTCGCCGTTGGAGCGGGGCGCGATGCCCGGACTGCCGACCTTCGGCGCGGCGCCGTTCGAAGCGGCCATGTCGGGACCGGCGAGACGCTTGGCGATCGATTCCAGCGGCTTGGTGTCGCGCACGAAGATGCGCAGGCCCTTCTGCGTCTTGGCCGCGGCCTCGTCCAGCGGTTCGGCGTGGAGCACGCGCGCGCGGACGTCCTCGCCCTGGAGCTCGGCGCCGAGCTGGAGCAGCACCGCGGCGCCCGGCTCCAGCACGTCGCGATATTGCGCGAGGCCTTCGGAGAACAGCACCGCCTCGAAGTGACCCGTGGGATCAGAGAGCCCCATGATGCCCATCTTGTTGCCGGTCTTGGTCCGCCGCTCCATGCGCGACACCACGGTGGCGGCGACCTTGCCGGCGGTGGCGCCGGTTTTCACCGCGCGCGAGAACTCGGCCCAGGACTGCACGCGCAGCCGCTTCAGCACGGTGGCGTAATCGTCGAGCGGATGTCCCGACAGGAAGAAGCCGATCGCGTCATATTCACGGCGCAGCCGCTCCGCCGGCAGCCAGGGCTCGATCTGCGGCAACATGATGGTCGGCGCGTCGGCCGAGCTGCCGAACATGTCGTTCTGGCCGATGGTCGCAGCTTCGTTCGCCCGCTGGCATGCGGCGAGAATCGAGTCGGCGCCGGCGAAGACCCGTGCCCTGTTCGGCTCCAGCGTGTCGAACGCGCCCGCGGCGGCGAGGCTTTCGATGATGCGCTTGTTGATCGCGCGCGGCGACACCCGCGCGGCAAAGTCGGCGAGCGAGGTGAACAAGCCGTTCTTGGTCCGCTCCGCGATGATCTGCTCGACGGCCGCGATGCCGACGCCCTTCAGCGCCGCGAGCGCGTAGTAGATGGTCTTGTCGCCGACCTCGAAAGTCGCGCCGGAACGGTTGACGTTGGGCGGCTCGACCTTGATGCCGAGGCGCTGCGCCTCGGCGCGAAATTCGGACAGCTTGTCGGTATTGTTGAGATCGAGCGTCATCGACGCCGCGATGAACTCCACCGGGTAATGCGCCTTCATGTAGGCGGTGTGGTAGGACACCAAGGCATAGGCCGCCGCGTGGCTCTTGTTGAAGCCGTAGTCGGCGAATTTCGCCAGCAGCTCGAAGATCGTATCGGCCTGCCCCTTCGGGACGCCGTTCTTCACGGCGCCGGCGACGAAGATCTCGCGCTGCTTCTCCATCTCGGCGCGGATCTTCTTGCCCATGGCGCGGCGCAGCAGGTCGGCGTCGCCGAGCGAATAGCCCGACATCACCTGCGCGATCTGCATCACCTGTTCCTGGTAGATGATGACGCCGAAGGTCTCCTTGAGAATCGGCTCCAGTACGGGGTGGAGATATTCCGGCTCCTCGTCGCCGTGCTTGCGCGCGCAATAGGTCGGGATGTTCGCCATCGGGCCCGGTCGATAGAGCGCGACCAGCGCAATGATGTCCTCGAAACGGTCGGGGCGCATGTCGACCAGCGCGCGCCGCATGCCCTGGCTTTCAACCTGGAACACGCCGACCACCTCGCCGCGCGCCAGCATCTGGTAGCTTTCGGCATCGTCGATCGGCAGCGTGGCGAGATCGACATGGATGTCGCGCGGCTTGAGCAGTTTGCACGCGACGTCGAGCACGGTCAGCGTCTTCAGGCCGAGGAAGTCGAACTTCACCAGGCCCGCGGGCTCGACCCATTTCATGTTGAACTGGGTCACCGGCATGTCGGATTTGGGGTCGCGATACATCGGCACGAGTTCGCTCAGCGGCCGATCGCCGATCACGATGCCGGCCGCGTGCGTCGAGGCGTGACGGGTCAGGCCTTCGAGGCGCTGGGCGATGTCGAAGGCGCGCGCCACCACCGGGTCCTCGTCGCGGAACGCCTGGAGCTTTGGCTCGCTCTCGATCGCGGCCGCAAGCGTCACCGGCGCGGCCGGATTCTGCGGCACGAGTTTTGTGAGCTTGTCGACCTGGCCATAGGGCATCTGCAGCACGCGGCCGACGTCGCGGAGCACGCCGCGGGCCTGTAGCGTACCGAACGTGATGATCTGCGCGACCTGATCGCGACCGTAGCGCTCCTGGACGTACTTGATCACCTCGCCGCGGCGGTCCTGGCAGAAGTCGATGTCGAAATCCGGCATCGAGACGCGTTCCGGATTGAGGAAGCGCTCGAACAGCAGGCCGAACTTGATCGGGTCGAGGTCGGTGATGGTGAGCGCCCACGCAACCAGCGAGCCTGCGCCGGAGCCGCGGCCCGGCCCGACCGGAATGCCCTGGCCCTTCGCCCATTTGATGAAGTCGGAGACGATCAGAAAGTAGCCCGCGTATTTCATACGCATGATGACGTCGAGCTCGAACGCAAGCCGCGCGCTGTAATCTTCTTCAGTCGTGCCTTGCGACAGTCCGTGCACGCGTAGGCGGTTGGCGAGCCCCTCCTCCGCCTGCCGCTTCAATTCGGCCGCCTCGACCGCGGCGGCGTCGGAGCTTGCGGCAGCGCCGACCGTGAAGAACGGCAGGATCGGCTTGCGCGTCATCGGCCGGAACGAGCAGCGCTCGGCGATCTCGACCGTCGAGACCAACGCCTCCGGAATGTCGGCGAACAGCACTGCCATCTCGGCGCGGGTCTTGAAGCGGTGATCGGGCGTGAGCTGCTCGCGCTCGGTCTCCGCGATCAGCCGCCCGCCGGCGATGCAGAGCAGCGCATCATGGGCTTCGTAATCGTCGGTCGCGGCGAAATACGGCTCGTTGGTCGCAACCAGCGGCAGGCCCTTGGTGTACGCGATGTCGATCAGGTGGCTTTCGACCCGCCGCTCCTTGTCGGTGTTGTGGCGTTGCAATTCGATGTAGAGGCGGTCCCCGAACAGGTTGGCGAGACGCTCGCAGCGCGCCGCCGCGAGTTCGGTATAGCCGCCGGCAAGCGCCAGCGAGATCGGCCCGTCCGGACCGCCCGTCAGCGCGATCAGGCCTTCGGTCTCGCCTTCGAGCCAGTCGAACTTGATGTGGGGAGCATGAGTGTCGGGCGTCTCCAGGAACGCGCGCGAGTTCAGCCGCATCAGGCTGCGGTAGCCACGCTCCTGCGCGGCCAGCAGCACCACGCGCGAGGGCAGCAGCACGTTGCGCGCATTGGGATCCTGGTCGCCGAACTCGATCGCGATCTCGCAGCCCACGATCGGCTGGATGCCGGAGCCCGCCATCTTGTCGGAGAACTCCAGCGCGCCGAACATGTTGTCGGTGTCGGTCAGCGCCAGCGCCGGCTGATGGTCTTTCTTGGCTAGCTCGGCGAGCTTGGCGATCTTGATCGAGCCCTTGAGCAGCGAATAGGCCGAGTGAACGTGAAGGTGGACAAATCCGGCGCTCGGCATGGTCGCGTGACGGCCTCTTGCAGATGAGATGGAGCGGACACCGGCACCGGAGGCATCCTGCACTCGCCTGGCCGACTCGCCTCACGATGGTGGGGCGTCATGGTGCCAGAGTCCACGCCGGAACGGCCGATCGGCCGCGTCGTCCTGCTTTTCCCCAACCTGTCCCGCCCCTAGAGCTGCGGGAGCACCTGGGCCCAGATCGCGATCATCCCGACAAACAGCGCGATCGACGCCAACGCGGCGGCTTCTTCGACGAAAATCCTGAACATGGCTTGCTCCATGGCGAGAACGTATGAAGAACATTGTTCTCATTTCGTTCTCAGGAGTCAAGCCGTCTCGGCCATCTCGCAGCGGAATGGTTAACCCGCTGAACTTGAACAACAAAAAGCCCCGGCCGATGGCCGGGGCTTTCGCCGACCGCTCGAAGTCGAGCGATCGAAATCAGGCTTCTACTCAGTACCGACCGAGGCTCGGGCCGCCGAACTTGTAGTTCAGGCGGACGAGACCCATGTCGACGTCCTGACGGATGCGGTCGGTCGAGGGCACCAGCGCGAAGGTGACGTCCTTGTCTTGCAGGAAGATGTGGTTGTACTCGACGCCAACCGACCAGTTCGGGGCGAAACCGTACTCGAGGCCGGCACCGATCGTCCCACCCCAACGGGTCTGATCGTTCGAGGACAGCAGTGCGCCGCCCAAGGTCGAGACTTCATACTTGGTGCCGGCGACAGCCGCACCGCCCTTGGCGTAAACGAGGACGTTGTTCCAAGCGTAGCCGATCTGACCGGTGATCAGACCGAACGAATCGATCTTGGAGCGGTTGCGGGTCGCGAACAGCGCGCTGGCGTTGTCGCCCGAGAAGTCGGCCCAGTTGCCCTGGCCTTCGATGCCGAACACCCACTGGCCCGACTGCATGCGATAGCCAATCTGGCCACCGACCGTGCCGCCAGTCGCATCGTGCGAACCCTCGCGGCCACCGCCGACGAGATCCCAGGTCGAATGCGCGGAACCGCCGCCGCCGTTGATACCGATGTAGAAGCCGCTCCAGTCGTAGATCGCGGCGACCATCGCCGGCGCCTTGGTGTAAGGCCGCGCAGCGAGGTCAGCAGCCACCGCCGGTGCAGCCGCGCCGAGCGCGACAAGGCTCACAGCAGCAAGCAACAGATTCTTGTTCATTTGATTCCCGTTCCAGTTTCGTCGTTAGGCCCCCGGGCCGTGGCGTCGTCATAGCAGCGCTCGACGGAATTGCTGTAACCTCGACGCCACAGTTCGCGCCAAAGGGTCGCGCTTCATTAATGAAGATTTACCGTGCGCGCTGGAAACCCTTTGAAACAAGTGGTTTCACGAGTTCCGATATCGCCTACACGACATACACAGCACGCGCGCGTGACAACGTCGCGCGCACGTTCGCGTGATTGGACAACGAATGCGGAGACGAATTGCTCTCCCCATTGTCGCCACATTTTCGCTCGCCCTCGCCACATTTACGCCCACGCTCGGCGCAAGCGCGCCGGCGCGCGCGTTCGGGACCTATCATCCTTTCTGCGTTACCGGGGATGAATGGCCGGGACTGAGCAATTCACCGCGCTATTTGCTGCGTTGAGATGCGCCGCGCTCGTCCAATTGAAGCGGACGAGCAAACCAAGAAGCCCGGTGTTCGCGTCGTGCTCACAAATCGGGACGCTGATATGCGGCCTGCCTTGCGTTGAGCGTCCAGTGTTGACGCCGACCGATCCGGGTTTAACTAGGACGGAGAAATCTTGCAGGGGTGGCGACGTTCGCTGGGCTGGTTCCCGTTGACGCCACCATTGCAGGACATATGACGACATCGAAGCAAGCGACCTCGCCGCGCGCGACCGCCGCCTCCGCGCCCCCTCATCTCGCCATCGTCCTGTTCTCGCTCGCGATGGGCGGCTTTGCGATCGGGACCACCGAATTCGCGTCGATGAGCCTGTTGCCGTTTTTCGCGGCCGATCTCGGGGTCGACGAACCGACGGCGGGGCACGCGATCAGCGCCTACGCCCTCGGCGTCGTGCTGGGCGCGCCGCTGATCGCCGTGCTCGGCGCACGGTTGGCGCGGCGCGCGCAGCTTTTGGTTCTGATGGCCGTGTTCGCGCTCGGCAACACCCTCACCGCGCTGGCGCCGGGCTTTGGCTCGATGATCGCGGCGCGTTTTCTCTCGGGATTGCCGCATGGCGCCTATTTCGGCATCGCCGCGCTGGTCGCGGCCTCGCTGGTCCCTCAACATCGTCGCTCGCAGGCGATCGGCCAGGTGATGCTCGGCTTGACCGGCGCCACCATCGTCGGTGTGCCGCTCGCCAATCTGATTGGGCAGGCGATCGGCTGGCGCGCGAGCTTCGGCCTCGTGTCGGTGCTGGCCTTGCTCACGGTGCTGCTGTGCGCCCTGTTCGCGCCGCGCGACCAGGCTGGCCGGTCCGATCCCCTGCGAGAGCTCGGAGCGTTGCGAAGCGGCCGCGTCTGGATCACGCTGGCGATCGGCGCCATCGGCTTCGGCGGCATGTTCGCCGTCTACACTTATCTCGCGACGACGCTGATCGAGGTGACCAAGGTCAGCCCGGCGGTCATTCCGTTTTTTCTGGCCGTGTTCGGCATCGGCGCCACGCTCGGCAATCTGGTCGTGCCACGCTTTGCCGACCGCGCGCTGATGCCGACGGCGGGTTGCATCCTGCTGTTCTCGGCGGTCGCGCTCTCCGTGTTTCCGCTCGCCGCCGGCAATCCCTGGGCGCTGGCGGCAGACGTCTTCGCGATCGGCGCCAGCGTCTCGCTCGGCGCCATCCTCCAGACGCGCCTGATGGACGTCGCGGGAGACGCGCAGGCGCTCGCCGCCGCACTCAACCATTCGGCGTTCAACACAGCCAATGCGCTCGGCCCGTTCCTCGGCGGTCTCGCCATTCGCGAGGGGCTGGGGTGGACCTCCACCGGTCCCGTCGGCGCCGCGCTGGCAGTTCTGGGTTTCCTGATCTGGATTGTCGCCTATCGCGACGCCAAATCTGTTCCGGTCGATATCAGCTCGGGACGCAAGACCGCCTTACCCGAGACTCCTCCGGCGAGACGTGCACCGCCGCTGGCGCCGGACGATCGAAGCCGTTCGGATGCTGCGCGAGATCCGGTGGCTTGAGGACGCCTCCTTAACCAGCCATCGTCACGATCAACGGTCCGCTTCGCGTGGCCATCACAGTGTGCTCGTATTGAACGGTCGGCGCCTCGGGGCTGCTGTAGAGCGTCCACGGATCATCGCCATCCTGTGCCCATTCGGCGCCAAGGGACAGGAACGGCTCGACGGTGAACACGAGGCCTTCGCTCATGACGCGGCGTTCGGAGCGGTCCGGCCATGTTGCGATCTCCGTCGGCTCCTCGTGGAGCGACAGGCCGACGCCGTGACTGGCAAGATTCCTGACCAGGCTGTAACCGTTCTTCCGCGCAAATGACCCGATGGCCTGACCGATACCGGCGATCGGTTTGCCGGCTCCGACCTGCTGCAGGCCCGTCCACATCGCGCGCCGGCCATCTCTGCAAAGACGTTCGACCGCTCGCGTTGCGGGTGGAACGGCGAATGAGGCTCCCGTATCCGCAAAGAAGCCGTTCTTCTCGGCTGACACGTCGATGTTCACGAGGTCCCCACGCGCGATCCGCCGATCGCCCGGGATGCCATGAGCGATCTCCTCGTTCACGCTGATGCAGGTCGCCCCGGGAAAGTCGTAGGCCAGCTCCGGAGCCGAACGTGCGCCGGCAGCCTCCAGCAGCGTTCGCCCGATCCGGTCGAGCTCGGAGGTGGTCATGCCCGGCTCGAGCGCCTTCCCCATTGCCTCGAGGGTATTGGCGACGATTCGCCCGATCTCTTTCAGGCGCGCGAGGTCGTTGTCGTCCGAGATTGTCATGTCATGCTCTTCCGAAAGCCGGGACATAGCCCTTGTGAAGGCGGCTGGCAAACGGAAGAGATCGTTTCCAAAACGCGTTCAGATCTCGTCGAGCAAAATGCGGACTTTGGCAGCCAGGTCTTCGATAGCGAACGGCTTCGGAAGCAGATGCTTGCCTGCATCGAGCACGCCATTGTGAACGATCGCATTGCGCGTGTAGCCGGTGGTGAACAGCACTTTCAGCGCCGGGTATCGTCTCGACAGCTCGGCCGCAAGCTCGGCGCCGGTCATGTCGGGCATGACGACATCCGTGAACAGCAGATCTGGAACGAAACCATTTTCGATCGTCCTGATCGCCTCTTTGGCGCTGGCTGCCTCGATGACGGTGTAGCCGAGTTCGCGCAGGCTTTCGGACGACATGCTGCGGACGCGCTCGTCGTCTTCCACGACGAGAATGGTTTCGTTCTGATGGCTTGCACTGGCGGGTATCTCTTCCTGCGACAGATCTGAGCCCGCCTCCTCTCCGGCGAAGCGTGGAAGGTAGATCTTCACGGTCGTGCCAACATCCACCTCCGAGTCGATTTTGACATGGCCGCCCGACTGCCGCACGAAACCATAGACCTGACTGAGGCCGAGGCCGGTCCCCTTGCCCACGACCTTGGTCGTGAAAAACGGATCGAACACCTTGCCCAGCACATCGGACTGAATTCCCGTGCCGTTGTCCGTCACGGCCACGAGAACGTACTGCCCGGGTGCGAGTGCGTACTCGCGAGCATACATTAGATCGATCGAGGCATTGCTGGTTTCTATCGTCAGCCTGCCGCCCTTTGGCATGGCATCGCGCGCATTGACCGCGAGATTGATCATGGCGCTTTCGAGCTGGGCCGGGTCTGCCTTGACCCGCCAGAGGCCAGCCGCCAGGACCGTCTCGAGGCGGATAAGCTCGCCGAGCGATCTCTCGAGCAGTTCGCTCATCCCGCCGACCATCTTGTTGATGTCCACGACCTCAGGCGCGAGCGGCTGTTGGCGCGAGAACGCGAGCAGCCTCTGCGTCAATGTGGCTGCGCGATTTGCGCCGTCGATGGCGCCCTCGATGAAGCGGTCTATGCTGACCTCTCCCCTGCCGAGCCGCCGCTTGGCAAGATTCAGGCTGCCGAGAATTACGGCGAGCATATTGTTGAAGTCGTGGGCAATACCTCCGGTCAATTGCCCGACAGCTTCCATCTTCTGGGATTGCCGCAGTTGCTCTTCGGCTTTCATGCGCTCGGCAATTTCGTCGGCAACACGTTGCTCCAATCCGGCATTGAGCGCCTCGAGCCGGGTCAAGAGCTGGGCGTTGTCGATGGCGGTGGCGGCATGGCCCGCAATACCAAGCAAGGCGGCCTCATGCTCGGCCTGGAATTTGCCCGTCTCGGCGTGGCCGAAGAAAAGTCCGCCGAGGACTTCGCCGGTTCGCGAGATCACAGGGACCGCCAGGTAGGATCGGACTGGAAGATGGCCCTCGGGCATGCCTTTCCGCGGCGCGTTCTTGCCATAGCGGGGGTCCTGCAGGATATCGTCGGACCTCACCACGCCGGAGCCCTCGAAGGTCGGGCCAAAGACGGCGGTGTTGCGGGGCATCGGAAAGTTTTCAAACGCGGATCGCGGCGCACCCGACAGCGAATACAGCATGTAGCTGCCGCCATCCGGCGCCAGAACGTTGTAGAAAAAGGCGCCGAATTGAGCCCCGGTGAGGCCGACGCCGGCATCCGTCACGATCTGGACGATCTTGTCGAGGTCGCGTTCGCGAGAGACCGAAGCCCCGGTATCATTCAGTATTCTAAGATGACGCTCGGTTTTCTTTTGCGCAGTGATATCCAGAACCGTTCCGATGAACCGAACAGCCTGGCCGTTGGCAAAGATGGCTTGACCGGTCGCGGCGATCCAGCGTTCGACCCCGTCCTCGATGCCGATGGTTCGGTATTCCATATTGTAGGTCGTCGGCGCGTGCGGCGTCAGAGCTGCGGACACGGCCTCGTGGGCGCGCTGCCTGTCCTCGGGATGGAGGCCCTTCAGGAACGCCCCTTCATAGCTGACTTCGGCGTCCGGCCGTAGACCGAACACCTCCTTGCAGCGGCTATCCCATCGAAGAACGTTGTTCACAGGGTCGTAGTCCCAGGTGCCGATACCAGCCGCCTTGTTCGCAAGCGTCAGTCGTTCGGCGGCCTCCTGCGCCGCTTGCTCCGATCGGACGCGCTCGATGTGGGCCCACGATCGCTCGGTCACTTCGGTGAGCAGGGCGAGTTCGCGCGGCGTCCACCGGTGCGGGCCGCGGTGATGAATCGCCATCAGGGCGGTCAGTCGCCCTTCTTTCACCAAGGGCATGCAAATCGTCGAACCGATCCCGATGTTCTGGAAAGTGGCGGCTTCGTCCGGCGCAATCTCCCTCAAATTGTCATTGATGATGAGCGGCCTGCCCGCGCCCAACTCTCGCACCGCCTTCTTGCCGAAGTCCGCCAGACTGTAGTGACCGAGGATATGCATTGCGCCGGGCGCGGCCCAATCGCCGCGTATCGTGAAGCCGTCCTGGTCCGGGTCCATGTCGGCATAGGCGCAGTTCGAGACGCCGAGATGCTCGCCGACCATTTTGGTCGTGACCGCCATCACGCCGTCGGCATCGCGCGTCCTGGCCGTCTCCTTGTTGAGTGCGTCCAGGAAAACAAGCCGGGCTTCGTTCTCCCGCACAGCCGTCTCCGCACGGCGGCGCTCTACCGCCGTGCGCGTCCGCTCGGCAACGTCGCGAATAAGCTCCAGCTCTTCGGGGCTCCATTCGCGCGGCCCGGCATTGTTCAAATACAGCAGAGCCACGACCCCATCGGGCTCCGAGATCGGCATGTTGACGAGCGCGCGCGCAGAGATCGCCTCGAGGGCCCCGGCACGATCGCCGACGCGAGGGTCTTTTTCCGCATCGGCACAGATGACGGTCTCGCCTCGCTTGAGATCTTCGATGTAGCTGCCATAGTCGCGGAAGCGCAGCACGCCTGCGAGGCTCAGGATGCCCGGTGCGTTCCAGTCGCGGACAATGGTGATGGTCTCGGCTGAGGTGTCGACGGTGCCATAGCCCGCCCGGCTGACGTTGAGGCTGCGGCCGAGCAGCTCTGCCGCAGCATAGGCGAGATCGTCGGGATTGCTGATCTCTCGGATGTAGTCGCCGAGTGCGGCTAAGACGGAATTGCGATCGGCCGAGCGGACCCCGGTCGCTGTCGTCATCGGTCTTCCCCTGCCACTTTCCCAGCTCCACGATGAGCTAGCTGCTTGATCGTCCCGCTGCTGTTCGCTTCGACCACAGGTAGCCCGCCTGAACTTCGAGTGATGCAGACGGGGCGCGCAAATTGTCTGCGCGATAACCGCATGATGGCATTTAGGTTCCCGTCATCACCCACAGTGGGCACCATGCCGACCCCAACATCCATCTGGTCGCTCAAGGTGGTCGGCTGGTGATCCAAGCTGCGCGCCAGTACGGATCGGTCACCGTCCTAAACCGGCGTATAGATCACCAGCTTCAGCGCCGGATCGTCATTGGCCTGAAAGCTGGTGTGCTCGAACCGGAGCACGCCCTTGGTCGGATGGTTCATGATCTTGAGGCCCGCGGCGGTGCTGCGGATTTCGTGCGCTTCCCACCATTTGACGAATTCCGGACTGCCCTGGCGCAGCCGCGTCAGCAATTCCGTAAAGGCGGGATCGCCGGCCCAGACGTCGTGAGTGGCGCGAAACATCGCGACCATGCTCTTGGCGACATCGGCCCAGCCGGCACCGTAGAATTTTCGCGTCTGCTTGTTCGTCATCACCAGCAGCAGCGTGTTGCGGTCCTGCTCGGGCAATTGTCCGAACCCGAAGATCTCCTCGGCCGCCGCGTTCCAGGCCAGCACGTCCCAGCGCCGCCCCGTGACATAGGCCGGCTGGGCCAGGCTCTCGATCATCCGCCGAACCGGCGGCGGCACGATCTCGCGCGTGAACGCGCGCCTGTCGCCGTCGCGCGCCAGCGCCTTGAGATGGGCGTGCTCGGTCTTGCTGAGGCGTAGCGCACGCGCCAGCGCGTCGACGGTGGTGACCGAGGGGCTGACGGTGCGGCCCTGTTCGAGCCGGATGTACCAGTCGACGCCGATGCCGGCGAGCTGCGCGACCTCCTCGCGGCGCAGGCCCGCCGTGCGGCGCCGCCGGCCCGCGGGAAGCCCGACCATCTTCGGCGACAGCTTTTCGCGGCGGGACCTGAGAAAGTCGCCGAATTCGACGCGGCGTGGGTCGGCCATGGTGACGTGCCTCGATGGAGGGCCTCGGGAATGCTAGGATAATACCAGGCCTTCCCTGGCCTGGAAAGCCGGCGCATATGGGCTTCACCCCACTTTGAGGTGAGATCATGAAAGCTGCCGTATTGAAGTCATTTGGATCGCCCCTTGCGATCGAGGAAGCCGCGGACCCTGTGCTCGGCACGGGCGAGGTCATCGTGGACGTCATCGCAACGCGGGTGCTGTCCTACATGAACGAGGTCTTCAGCGGGGCGCGCAACTATGCGCTCGACCTGCCGATCATCCCTGGGCCAGGCGGCATCGGCAGAGTGCGCGCCATCGGCCCGGACGCGACGAAGCTCAGCGTTGGCGACTGGGTGTTCTGCGACCCGACGGTGCGTTCGCGCGATGACGCCGCAGCACCCGACATTGCCCTGCAAGGACTCACTGCCCCCGGTGCCGGCGCCATGCGCCTGCAACAGCATTTTCGCCACGGCTCCTTCGCCGAGCAGATGCGGGTGCCGACGGAGAACGTAAAGCCCCTGGGCCAAATCACGTCCGACGAAGCCACGCGATGGTGCGCGCTGGGGACGCTGCTGGTGCCCTATGGCGGCTTCCTTGCCGCCAGCCTTCAGCCCGGCGAGACCGTGCTGGTGAGCGGCGCCACCGGCAATTTCGGCAGCGCAGCCGTCTCGGTCGCGCTCGCGATGGGGGCGGCCTGCGTGGTCGCGCCCGGCCGCAACGACAAGATCCTGGCCGACCTCGTCCGCCGCTTCGGCGACCGCGTCAAGCCGGTCAGGCTCTCCGGCAACGAGGACGACGACCGCGAGAGCATGAAGCGCGCGGCACCCGGTCCGATCGACTGCGTGCTCGACATCATGCCACCCTCGGTGAGTACGAATGTGGTGCGCGCGGCGATCATGACGGTGCGCGCTTACGGCCGCGTCGTGCTGATGGGCGGCGTCGGCATGGCGGGCGGCGCGGGCCTCGAGCTGCCCTACCCCTGGATCATGCGCAATTGCATCAGCATCCGCGGCGTCTGGATGTATCCGCCGGATGCGGCAAGCCGCCTGATCGCGCTGGTGCACGCGGGACTGCTCAGGCTGGAGGAGTACGAGGCCACCGCTTTCGACCTCGACCACGCCAATGAGGCGGTAGCCCATGCCGCAGCCAATGGCGGACCATTCAAATTGACGGTGATCCGGCCTTGAAGGCCCCGGGGAGCGCCATTTTTTTCGTCAATCCGGCCAAGCACTTGGCTACTGTGCATGGGGTTGTTTTCGCGGTTTTTATTCGAGCTCGATCACTTGGCCGTTCGACAGCGACACGCGGCGGTCCATGCGGCCGGCGAGCTCCATGTTGTGGGTCGCGATCAGCATGGAGACCTTGGTCGCCTTGACGAGCTGCATCAGGGCCTGGAAGACGTGGTCCGCGGTGTGCGGATCGAGATTGCCGGTCGGCTCGTCCGCGAACAGCACCCGCGGAGCATTGGCCACCGCGCGCGCGATCGCAACGCGCTGCTGCTCGCCGCCCGAGAGTTCGGACGGACGGTGCGTGATGCGCTCGCCGAGGCCGAGATAGCCGAGGATCTCCTTGGCGCGCTTGACGCTCTCGGACTTCTTGAGGCCGCGGATCATCTGCGGCAGCATGACGTTCTCCAGCGCCGAGAACTCCGGCAGCAGCCGGTGCGACTGGTAGACGAAGCCGATATCGGTGCGGCGAAGCTGGGTGCGCTCGATGTCGGGCAGTTGCGAGGTCGGCGCGCCATTGACATAGACCTCGCCGGAATCGGGCGCTTCCAACAGTCCCGCGATATGCAGCAGCGTCGACTTGCCCGAGCCGGACGGCGCCACCAGCGCGACGGATTGGCCCGCCCACAGCGCGAGCTTGGCGCCGTCGAGGATCGTCAGCGGCACCTCACCCTGCAAGTACTGTCGCTTTATCTCGTGGAGATAAATGACCGGTACATCTTCCGCCCCCTGGCTCTCCATCAGCCCCTCACTCGTACCGCAGCGCTTCGACGGGATCGAGGCGCGCGGCGCGCCAGGACGGGTATAGCGTCGCCAGGAACGACAGCGTCAGCGCCATGATGACGACGGCCGAGGTCTCGCCGATGTCGATCTCGGCGGGCAGCTTCGACAGGAAATACAGCTCTGGCGAAAACAGTTCGGTGCTGGTCAGCCAGGACAGGAATTGCCGGATCGACTCGATGTTGAGGCAGATCACCAGGCCGACGATGAAGCCGACCATCGTACCGACCACGCCGATCGAGGCGCCCGTGATCAGGAAGATGCGCATGATCGAGCCTTGTGAGGCCCCCATCGTGCGCAGGATCGCGATGTCGCTGCCCTTGTCCTTCACCAGCATGATCAGGCCGGAGACGATGTTGAGCGCCGCGACCAGCACGATCATGGTGAGGATCAGGAACATCACGTTGCGTTCGACCTGGAGCGCGTTGAAGAAGGTCGAGTTGCGCTGGCGCCAATCCACCAGGAACACCGGCCGGCCCGCCGCCTCCGTCACGGCCTGGCGGAACGCGACGATCTGATCCGGATTGGTGGTGAAGACCTCGATCGAGGTGACGTCGTTGCTGCGGTTGAAATAGGCCTGCGCCTCCGCGAGCGGCATGAACACGAAGCCGAGATCATACTCGGACATGCCGATCTCGAACACCGCGGCAATCTTGTACGGCTTGATGCGCGGTGTCGTGCCCATCGGGGTCACCGCGCCCTTCGGCGCCACCAGCGTGATGCTGTCGCCGGCGTGCAGCGACAGCTGGTCGGCGAGGCGCCGGCCGATCGCAACCCCCTGCCCGTCGTCAAAGCCCTCGAGCGAGCCCTGCTTGATGTTCTTGGCGATCGAGGTGAGATTGTTGAGGTCGTCGGAGCGGATGCCGCGCACCAGGACGCCGGAGGCGTTCCACGGCGACGACGCCAGCGCCTGGCCGTCCACCACGGGCGCGGCGAGCCGGATGCCCTGGACCTGGCTGAGCCGGTCGGCGACGTCCTTCCAGTCGGTCAGGGGCGATTCCAGCGGCTGGACCAGGATGTGGCCGTTGAGCCCGAGGATCTTGTCGAGCAGCTCCTTGCGGAAGCCGTTCATGACGGCCATGACGATGATCAGCGTCGCCACGCCCAGCATGATACCGAGGAAGGAGAACCCGGCAATGACCGAGATGAATCCCTCCTTGCGGCGGGCGCGCAGGTAACGCGCCGACAGCATCCACTCGAATGGCGCAAAAGGCGCGGTCTGTTTCGTCTCGGTCATGGGTTCATCCATCGCTTGATAGTCCCATGATTCGGGGTCAAATGTGGCCGGATTGGCGGCCGCGATCTGGGGCGATGAACAATATTCAGCCAACCAGCCTTATCAGCCCACAAGTCTTGCGACCGCGTCGGCAGGCGACATGGTCTCGCGGGCGCCGTCACTTCGCCGCTTGAGCTCGACTTTGCCGTCGGCAAGCCCTTTCGGCCCGATCATGATCTGCCAGGGGATGCCGATCAGGTCGGCGGCGGCGAATTTGGCTCCGGCGCGCTGGTCGGTGTCGTCGTAGAGCACGTCGACGCCCTTGGCGGACAGCTCCGCATAAAGCTTCTCGCAGGCCGCATCGACCGCGGCATCGCCCTGCTTGAGGTTGAGAATCGACACGCGGAACGGGGCAACGGCCTCCGGCCATTTGATGCCGGCATCGTCATGGCAGGCTTCGATGATGGCGCCGAGCAGGCGCGAGACGCCGACGCCGTAGGAGCCGCCGTGGATCGGCACGTCGACACCGTCGGGGCCCGCGACCAGCGCCTTCATCGCATCGGAATACTTCGTGCCGAAATAGAAGATCTGCCCGACCTCGATACCGCGGGTGTTCACCCGTTTGTCCGCGGGCACTTCCTGCTCGAAGCGCGCGGCGTCGTGAACGTCTTCCGTCGCCGCATAGACCGAGGTCCATTGCTTGATGATCGGCGTCAAATCACTCTCATAGTCGACGTCCTCGCCCGGCACCGGCAGGTCCAGCACGTCGCGATTGATGAAAACGCCGGATTCGCCGGTCTCGGCGAGCACAATGAACTCATGACTGAGATCGCCGCCGATCGGGCCGGTCTCGGCGCGCATCGGGATCGCCTTCAGCCCCATCCGCGCGAAGGTGCGCAAATACGCCACGAACATCTTGTTGTAGGCGACGCGCGCCGCGGCCTCGTTGAGGTCGAACGAATAGGCGTCCTTCATCAGGAACTCGCGGCCGCGCATCACGCCGAAGCGGGGACGCTGCTCGTCGCGGAATTTCCATTGAATATGATAGAGATTCAGCGGCAGGCTCTTGTAGGACTTCACATAGGCGCGGAAGATCTCGGTGATCATTTCCTCGTTGGTCGGCCCGTATAGCAGCTCGCGCTTGTGGCGGTCGGCGATGCGCAGCATCTCGGGGCCATAGGCGTCGTAGCGGCCGCTCTCGCGCCAGAGGTCGGCAAGCTGGAGCGTCGGCATCAACAGCTCAAGCGCGCCGGAGCGGTCCTGCTCCTCGCGCACGATCTGCTCGATCTTCTTGAGCACGCGGAAGCCGAGCGGCAGCCAGGCATAGATGCCGGCGGCCTCCTGCCGGATCATGCCGGCACGCAGCATCAGCCGATGCGAGACGATCTCCGCCTCTTTCGGATTTTCCTTCAGGATGGGCAGAAAGAACCGCGACAACCGCATGGCAATACTCGAGGAATCAGTGATGGCTTGCAGTGAAACCGGATTGGGAGCCAAAACACAAGACCGGGAATGAGGAAAACCCGCTAACACAGCGGAATTCCTGTCATTTTTCCGTCGACTTCAGGTTCGACGCGAGGTGCCGAAGAGCCGGGTTCAGGGCGCCGCCACCTCGAGCTCGTCCTCCAGCGTGATCTTCTCGAAATCGCTCACCAGCGCGTCGATCCGCACATGCCAGCGGCCCGCAAAGGGCAGTTCGACCTTGCGCACGTGCCAGTAGCTGTCCGGCCCGAGCGAGGCGTTCCGCTCCATTGGCTCGATGCCGCGTTCGGGCAGGCTCAGCGTCAGCGTCACCTCCTTGGCCCCGAGCACCGCCCCCTCGCCGGTCATGAGCTGCAGCACGAAATCGTTGATACCCACCTTACCCGGCGAGACCAGGACCTGGAACATCGCCCTGTCGGTGTGGATGTGGATCGCCAGCGGCGTCTCCGGAACGATCGTTCGCGGCGGCGGCGTGAAGCGCCAGCCCGCCACGACGGCCAAGATGCCTAGCGCGATGGCGCATTCGAGCACGATCGAGCGCTTCAGGCTCTGCGCGGCCCCGTGATCCCCCGCCAGAGCCGGAGTCAGGCGAAAGCGGTTGAGCGCGGCAAGCGCCAGCAGCACGAGGACCAGCGCAAGCTTGATCGAGAGGATCAATCCGTAGCGGGTCTCGACCAATGCAGACGGCTTCTCAAGCTGAACGATGGCGAGCGCGAGGCCGGTCAATGCGAGAACGCCAACGACCGGCGCGGCGATGCGAGAAAAGCGGTTTACGACAGGCAAAGCCGCGGCGGGCCGCTTCGACAACAGCGCGACCAGCGGCGCGAGGGCCCCAATCCAGAACGCGACACCGAGACCATGGAGAAAGATTGCCGGCCGAGTCAACAGTTCGGGCGGTGCCGTAGCGGCGTGCCCGGTCATGGCCAGCGACAAGCCGACGCCGACGAAGGCAATGATCGCCAGAGCGCGCGCGCACCACGCGTTGCCTAGCGCCAGCAACGCGAGCAGCATTGCAGTGATGGACACGAGCAAGGCCGGGCCCGCGCTGGTCCCCAATGCGACTCTCCAGGAAGCCATCGTCGCGAGAGCGGATAGCGGTAGGCCGAGGAGATCCAGCCCCAACACGCCAAGGGACACCACCGCGCTCGGGACGCCGATGGCGAGCGCCATGCACGGAACGGTCATGCCGGTCATCGACCACGCAACCCAGCGCGCAAAGAACACGCCGCCGACGCCGACGAACAGGCCAAGATAGAGACCGACCCGCGCCAGCCAGATCAGCACGTTCAATCCGACAGCGGCGTTGGCGAGAGCTTGCGTCCCCGTCGGCATGCCGATCGAGAAGATCACCGATCCCGCGACGGGATGGCCATCCTGCGAGATCACGCGATAGCTGACGACCGCCGTCCCCTGCGGCATGTCAGCCGGCATCGCGACCGAGATGGTCTCGCCCGATGCGTTGACGCGCACATCATCCCGCGCCATGCCCGCGCCGTCGATCAATTGGATGGCACCCGGCGTCACCGCCTCGTTGAAGCGCAACTCCACCGCCTTCGGCGCGTTCGCAAGCATGCTGCCGCTCGGCGGCTCGACCGCGACCAGCGCCGCGTGCGCCGAGACGCCGGTCGCAAAGCCGACACCAAGAAGCAGCGTCGCGAGCGCGGCGAGCAGGCGCATCAGGGTTTTGGCAGGAGTTTTACACCCGGCGCCGGTGACTTGCCCTCGTGCGAATGCCCGGCCCCCTCCGTGGGGATCTCGATCCAGCGGCTGACGCCGGTCTCGCATTCCTGGACGACAGGAAAATACAGCGTCGTGTTCGGCGTCAGGCTCGTGGTGAGGAAGCTGCTGATGACGAACTCATCGTAATTGTGGTCCGGCAGCTTGCCGCCCGACCAGGCCACCTCCTTGACGCCGGAGGAAAGCTTGTTGCCGTGGTAGTCGTACTCATTGGTGTATTTGCCCTCGACCACGTCAACACTCCAGCCCGCCTTCGGCATCGGCTTCACCGCGATCACCCCTTCCGGAATCTGCACCCGGATCTTCACCGTGGGCGATCCCTTGCAGCCGTGCGGCACAGCAAAGACGGCCTTGTAGTAGGAGCCGACCGCCGCCTGTTTGGTCTCTAGCGTGATATGCGCCGCCGCGGGGGACGCCGCGAGCGCGGCGATCAGACTCGCAAGGATTCGATGCATAGTCATGGAAGGCTTGATCTGTTTCATCACATCTTCATTCCCGGATGATCCGGCATTTTCTTCATCATGTGCCCGCCCTCGCCGGGCGCCTGCGCGCCGACGCCCTGGACGTCGAGGGTGACGGCGACCTTACCGGCCTTCTCGAACTGAAGCGTCACCGGCACCTTGTCGCCCTGCTTGAAGGGGCCCTTCAGCTCCTGGAGCATCAGGTGGTAGCTGCCGGGGGCGAACTTCACCGTCTTGCCGGGATCGATCACGAGGCCCTTATCGAGCAGGCGCATCTTCATCACGCCGTTCTCCATCGCCATCTCGTGAACCTCGGCCTTCCCCGCGATATCGGCGGAAACGCTGACCAGCTTGTCGGCCACTGTGCCCTTGTTCTCGATGGTGAGATAGCCGCCGGCGACCTTGGCTCCGCCCGGTGTCGCCCGGCTCCACGCCTGCGAGATGACGAGATCGCCCGCCTTGACGTCGTCGGCCGCCGCTGGTGCCGTGCAGAGCGCGAGAGCGAACGCTGCGATCAGCACATCTTTCAACATCGTCTTCATATCGGTCTTCCCGTTTGCAGATTGACTTTCAGTGTTTGGTGAGTTGTTGCGCAGACCATTTTTCGAAGTCGGCTATCTCGGCCGAGCCTTCAATCGTCGTGATGACTCCATCGCGCGATATGAGCATTGTCCGGGGAATGTCGCCCTGCCAGCCGGGGTCGATCTCGAACCTCAAACGCTCGACAAAACCGTCGTTGAAGATGAAGTTTTCGGTCGTCGACAGCCCCGCTTTATCGAGCATCGATTGCGTCGCCGCCGGCAGGTTCGGCACGAGATCCGCGCTGATCGTGACGACGTCGATCCCGGGATGATTCTTCGCAAATTGCCCGAGCAGCGGCAGCTCGATCTTGCAGGGCCCGCAGGTTACGCCCCAAAAATGCACGAGCGTCGGGCGACCCGCATGCCCGCTCAGCACGCTTTGCCACGTGCCGCGCTCGAAGGGCTTAAGGGCTGGCGCCGCTCCTAGCGCTGACGCTGATGCGATTAAGATACCGAGGCCCAGAAGGCCCACAAACCGACGTTTCATGGTTGGTCCTCGATTGCCGTGAAACGATAGCCGTCCGCCTTCGTCATCCATGACAGGTAGGTCTGTCGGCCATTGGAAACGAGCAAGGGATGATCGGATGTATCGGTCGTGCTCGATATCGTCTTCGGCAGCGACCACGTCTCGCCATCGTCGCGGGAGATCGTCATCTGGACCGAGGTCTTCTCACCATCGAACTCTTTCCAGACCATCAGGGTTCCCGCCGGGCCTGCGAGCAAGAACGGGCGCGTCGGGTTGCGGCCCGGCTGCCCCAGCGCCATCGGCGTGGAAAAGGTGCGGCCTTCGTCGCGCGAGTGGGCGTGGAACAGTCCTTTCCGCACCTTTCCGTTCGTGTACCAGGCAACGTGATAGGTCCCGTTCGGCGCAACCGTGAGGCTCGGCCCATGATGCGGGCAGGCGTTGATCTGCCAGTCGTCGTTGCTGACGCGATGGATCTCGCCGGGTGTCGAGATGTCGGCAAAGGTCATGACTGCGTGATCGCGCACGCCGCCCTCGAAGATGTTTCTGAAGATCACGGCCGGCCGGCCCGCCGTTGCGAATGTCAGCCCCAATCGGCAACATTCGCAGGTGTTGTCACGCGCGAGACCAGCATCCCCGAAAGTGGTGCCCCCATCGCGCGACGAAGCAAAGAACAACCCTGCCCCCTCGTATTTTCGCCCCGCCTCCTTTGCAGGAACACGATTGCGCTTATCGAGCCAGGCCGCAAACACCGTTCCATCCTGATCGAGCGCGAGCGCCTCAAAACGCTGGCTCTCGTTGTTTGCGGTGATGGGCTTCAGCTCCGCAAAGTGCTTTCCGCCGTCGGACGAGCGGGTGTAGAGCACCTGGCCGTTGAAAGCTTCATCCCTGAAGATCGAGAACGCCAGCGCGATGCCCCCATATCGATCGACCACGATCTTCGGCCGGGCATCCGGCCCCCAATCAAGGTTGAGCCGCTTTGTCGTGACTTGGGTGGGAGGCGAAAAACTCCGCCCTGCATCCTGCGAACTCGCAACTGAAACCTGCCCGCCCGCCATCCAGGCGAGCCACAGCGTTCCATCCGGACCGAATGCAGGCGTCGTCTTGGTCGCGCAACGCAGCGTCGGCTCGTCACAAGCGGCCTCCGACGCATGCTGCGCGTGCATCTGTCCAAGTGCCGCGTCTTGCAAGAAGGCGAGAGCGAGTATCGCCAACAAGCCACTTCGGATCACAGCCGCACTCCCTTTGAGAGCCCGTATCATTTGAACGCCACCTTCATACCCGCAACGAACGTGCGCGGCGAGCCCGCGTAAATCGATCCCGTCGTGTTCGCGAGCACGCTGGCAAGATTTGGAAGGCCGGCTGTGGTCACCGCATTGGTGATGTTGTTTGCCGACGCAACATAAGTGCGATCAAATACGTTCCTGACTTCGAGAAACAGGTTGAGGGATCTGAAGGTGTCTGACACCAGGTCCGTCTTGTAGTGGACGTTCACGTTGATCAGCTCATAGCCCGGCGCTTTCAGCAGATTTGCATTGTCCATGTAGAAGGATTCCTTCCACTGGACTTCGACAAAACCTCCGAGCCCCGTCAGCGACCCCGCGAATTCGTCGTAGCCGATCCTGGCCGTCAGCTCGTTCGGCGAGATTCCGGGGATCTTGTTGCCTGCCCGGTTGAAGCTGAACACCGCGACATTGGTGATGTTCTCCACATACTCGGTGTAGACCTCGTCGAGATAGGTATACGCCGCCATGAACCGCCAGCCCGGATGGAACTTCCAATCGGCAGCAAGTTCGATGCCCCGATGCTCGGATCGCGGTGCGTTGAACATGTAAGTCGCGTTGCTCGCGCTCGGGTTACTGACGGCCTGACTCACCAATTCATTTCGAAAAAACTCGTAAAAGGCCGTCGCGCTCAGTTTGACCGCACTGCTCGGCGTCCAGTCGAAGCCCAGATCGTAGCCGACATTGGTTTGCGTCTGGAGCTGCGTGTTGTTGCCGAAATCACCGCTCGGAAGAACGAACAGATTCGAGACCTGCGGCGTCCCGTATCCGGTCGCTACTCGTCCGCGAAATTGCCATTCTGGATTGAGCCTGTAGAGCAGCGCCAACTCAGGAGCCGTGTTTTCGATCTTGCGATCGGCGGTGGTGGGCACCGGTATCGTCGCTACCGGAACATTGAAGGTGTCGTATTTATAGAGGGTATTGACGCCTCTCAGAATTGTAGTTTCCCAACCAATTCCGGCTATCGCCGTCAAATCAGGAGTGAGCTTCAGTTCCTCCCTCGCCCGTATTCCATAGTTGGATGTATCGCTGAAGGTGTTGGCCTGCAGCAGCCCCAACGTGGCGTTGCCGCCCGGCATGACGTTACGCGTATCGCTCGACGCCACGAGTGTATTGTACCAGGCGCCGATTAATGTGGTGGACTCCATGCCGAAGATTTCGCCACGCTTCGTAATATCGCTCATGTAGTTGTAGGAGGGGAAATCGCCGATGGCGCTGGTCGCGCCGGTCGGCTGGCTGATGTTCCTGTCGTCGAAAACGAACTGGTTTCGCCACGTGGTCGTATTGTCGAAGTCGTGGTCCCATCGTGCTCCGACAATGGTTCGTCGATCGTTTCGCCCGAGACCGGCTTGCTTCGCTGTCTCGTTGTCCTTGCCGCCGTTGAAGCCGTTCTTGAAGAGAGACACGGTGGGACATCCGGCGGCCGCCGCCGTACCGCTCGTACACCCCTGCTGGTAGGGATTGGTGTAGAATTGGTTCAGCGACTGCCGGATCGGCAACCGCGCGCTCAGGTCATTATTGATGATCTTGACCGTAAAGCGGTCGTCCGGCGTCGCCTTGAGCGTACCGAGGAAGTTGACGGTCTGCGTATTGAACCAGCTATTGCCGATGTAGCCGTCGCCCCGCGTATCGCTTGCGAATAGCGATCCCTCGAAATTACCGAACTTCTTTCCGGCCGCCAGGTAGTTGTTGAGATAGCCGTAGCTGCCGCCGTCGACGCCATACTCGACGCCGTCGATCGTGCCACCGGGCCGGGTTCGGAAATTGAGCGCGCCGCCGGTCGCGTAGTTTCCATAAAGCGCCGACGAGGGACCGCGGACCACGTCGATCGCGCCATAGGCATGGGGATCGATCAGGTCGCTGCGCGACAGGCCATCCGGCTGCGTCACCGGAAAACCGTCGTCGAAGATCACGAGATTGCGGATGCCAAAGCTATTCCGGGCGTTGGATCCACGGATCGAGATGCCGAAATCGCGGGGGCCGTTCCCCTGCTTGATCGAGATGCCCGGACTATCCCGCAGGATGTCGCTGACCGAAAACGACGGGCGGTTGTCGAACTCGCTCCGATCGATGGTCGTCGCGGTCTGACCGGCCGGCGCCTGATTGACGCCATCGCGGGCAGCGCTGTCCGTCACGGCCCTGTTTTGGGTGGATACGCTGACGCTTGCGCTTGGCGTCACGGGCCTTGCCGCACGGCCTGCCGATGCAGAGCGCGGTTTCGACGGTCGGCTTATTGGTTTGGGACGGGCAGCCTGCGGGGCCACGACAGTCACCGCGGGAAGCTCGGTATTGCCGCTTTGGGCAAAGGCTCCGCTCGACGAGGCAAGCAGCGCGGCCTGAATGGCAACGACGCTCGCGCCACGGCGGGCATGACAACATAACATGGGGCATTCCTGACGCCGGGCTTTCTCTCCGGCCATTCGACAGCATCAATCGCCTGCGACGGACCGCGGCGATCACGAGAGTCGTCAGGAAAATTGAGGCGGTGCGCGCGCCTGGGCGTTTGTGCCTTTATGGGTCGCGCCGGCGGATGCCTCCACGGCGTGCCATACCACGCGCTCGGCGTGGCGGAAGGGAACGGAAAGCGCGGCGTGCGGCGGCGAATCGAGCGACGCGCCCAATTGCGCCAAGCAACAGAGGGCGCAGGCGCCACCATGCGCGATCGGTGCATCATTCCGGTCGTTCAGGCCGCCCTGCTCGCTCGCGCTGTGGCAGATGACGGCGGCAGAAAGCGGATCGGCCACAGCTTGGCCAGCCGCCAAACAGGCGGCAATCGGCGCCAGCACCTGCATCACCAAGGCGAGCAGGACCAGGGGTAGGAATTTTTGCAGCCGTGCGCGCATCCGCCGAACCATTCGTTCGTCTACTAACTAAACACCGCGCTATGGCCGAGTCGAGCCCGGTTCCGCCGCCTTCTTAATGCAGCGCAAATTCCCCGGAAAACTGTGGTCCGGCCGCCACCAGCAGGGAACCTCCGGCATTTGAGGCAGTCGAGCCCCTGCCCCATCCACAGATTTCTTATATTCGTCATATGCTTACACGGCGGGCCACCAGATCATTTCGTCAAATGCTCGAATTTTGAACATTCGTTGCCGAAAATGATGACAAGTGAGAAAAGTTGATCTAGCATCCCCTTGCTCAGGCTGGCCGCGAGGTCGAAGTCTGGTGGTCCAAGTCTCGGGAGGAGCCCCTGACGCGCAAAATGCAGCGTCGCCCCGCCAATCAAGATCAAATCTTAGAATCGGGGATAATAGGGTCGACACAATTTTCGAGCGGGGCTAGGGCCCCGCTCTTTTTTTGTCTGCGGGGCTGATGCGCCGATGAATCCTTCTCCCAATCCGATCGAACAGAGCCTTGAACTTGCAGCCTCGCGCTGCACCGATCTCACGCCACACGTCTATCAGCGGCTGTTCGAACAGCATCCCGAAACGCGGGCGATGTTCCGCACGCAAGGCAGCGAGCTCGTGATGGGATCTATGCTCGCACTCACGATCGAGGCGATTCTCGACTTCGCCGGTGATCGCCGTGGGCAATTCCGGCTGATCGCGTGCGAGGTCGTATCGCACGATGGCTACGGCACGCCGCGCGAGTTGTTCACCGCCTTCTTCGCCGTCATCAGGGATACACTGCGCGATCTCCTCCGCGATGAATGGTCGTCCGACATCGCACAGGCCTGGGACCGACTGCTCATCGAGATCGACGCGTTCGCCTCCGTTCAGGCCTGACGCTTTGCGCTGCACCAACGCGTCTCGCGGCGACCGTTGATTGCGGATTGAGTGGCACCAACTCTTGTGAGACACTTTCGGACATCGGTCGCGCAATCAATGACGCGCCGAAGCAAAATTGTATGGGAGCGAGCGATGTCCGGGACGAAAGATTTCTCGACGACGAGGCGCGATCTTCTTCAGGCGGCAGCAACCGCCGGCGCCGCGACTGCCATCCTCGGCAGCATGGGCATAAACTCCGCCCTTGCAGCCGAAGTCGGACGCAGCGAGAAGCCGCTGAAAGCGGCGTTCTCCAACGCAGGCCTCCAGGCCACCTGGTGCGCGCAGGGCAAGCAGGCCGCGGAATTCTGGGGCAAGCTGTTCAATGTCGAGGTCACCTGGTTCGACGGCCAGCTCGATGCCGTGAAGCAGCGCGCGGCGATCGACAACATGGCTTCGCAGAAGTGGGACTTCGTCGCGATCCAGGCTTTTGGCATCGGCACCCTCACCCAGCCGGTGCAGAAGATGATCGACGCCGGCACGCCCGTGATCGACATGGACACGCTGATCGCGCCGCTCGACCAGATCAACGTCCACTCCTTCCTCGCCCCCGACAACGAGTTCATGGGCGCCTCGGTGACGCAGGCGCTTTGCAACGCCATGGGCGGCAAGGGCAAGATCATCATGACGCAAGGAGCCCTCGGCCACACCGGCGCGCAGGGCCGCGCCAAGGGCTTCAACAATGTCGTCAAGCAATTCCCCGGGATCGAGGTGCTCGACACCCAGCCGGCCGACTGGGACGTGTCGAAGACCGCACGTCTCTGGGAAACCTACCTGACCAAGTATCCGCAGATCGACGCGGCGTTCTTCCACAATGACGACATGGCGCTCGCCGCCGCCAACATCATGAAGGCGCGGGGCCGCACCAACATCCTGATCGGCGGCGTGGACGCGATGCCGCCGGCGATCCAGGCCGTCAGCGAAGGCCGCATGTTCGCGACCGTGCGCAATCCGTCCTGCCGGATTCATGGCGGCGCGATCATCGCAGGCGTTTCCGCCGTGGTCGGCGGAGAAAAGAGCGGACAGGGCATCCCGAAGAACGTCGTCACCGATGGTCCGGTCGTGACCAAGGCCAACGCCGCCGGGATGCAGTGGATGCAGGATCATTTCCTGATCTGAGCCTTCATGCGAGAGGACCTTTCGCCCATCCTGGAACTGCAAGGCATCACGAAGAGCTTCGGCGGCGTCGAGGCGCTTCGTGGTGTCGACTTCGCGCTCTCACCCGGCGAGATCCACGGTCTCGTCGGCGAGAACGGCGCGGGAAAAAGCACGCTGATGAAGATCATCGCCGGCGTGCACACCGAATTCTCGGGCCGCTTCCTGATCGACGGGAAGGAAACGCATTTCCGCTCGGCCCGCGACGCGCACAGCGCCGGCATCGCCATGGTGCACCAGGAGCTGTCCGTCGCCCCCGACCTCACGGTCGCGGAGAACGTGTTTCTGGGCAACCAGCCGACCAACCGGCTCGGTCTCGTGCAATGGCGGCGGATGGCGCGCGAGGCCGGCGAGCAGCTCGCCCGCTTCGGCATCGATGTCGATCCGATGAGCAGGCTGGGTGACTTACCCATCGGGCTACAGCAGCTGATAGAGATCGCGCGCGTGCTGTTCTCCGGTGCGCGCATCGTCATCCTGGACGAGCCGACCTCCGCCCTCTCCCCGCCCGAGGTCGAGCGCCTGTTCGCGACGCTGCGGCGGCTGCGCGAGGAAGGCACGGCGATCGTCTTCATCTCGCATTTCATCGAGGACATCTTGCTCGTGTCCGACACGGTGACCGTGTTCCGCAACGGGCGGAAGGTCGCGGAGACCGCAAGTGCCGCGACCAGCAAGGGCGCGCTGATCGAGGCCATGATCGGCCGCGGCGGCGAAGCGCTCGAGCACAGCTATAGCGACGATTTGATGCTGCCCCAACCGAGCGACAGCTCGGTGGTTCTGAAGGTCGACCAGCTGTCCCTGGCCCGCAGCCTGAAGGACATTTCCTTCGAGGCGCGCGCCGGCGAAGTGCTCGGCATCTACGGCTTCATGGGCTGCGGCCAGCAGGAATTGTCGCGCATCCTGTTCGGCAAGCTGAAGCCGGACGGCGGCACGCTCGCGGTCGAAGGCAAGCCCAAAACCTTCGCCAGCACGGCCGCGGCACGGCGCGCCGGCGTGGCGCTGGTGCCCGAGAGCCGGCGCGCGATGCTGTTTCACCAGGAGCCGGTCTACAAGAACATCTCGATCAGCATTCTCGATCGCATCTCGGCGCTGCTGCTCAAGCCGGCGCAGGAGCGCGACATCGCAAAGCGCCAGGTCGAGCAGCTCCAGATCAGGCCGCCGGTGGTCGGCCTCGATCTCGGCATGCTCTCCGGCGGCAATCAGCAGAAAGTCGCGCTGGCGAAATGGCTGACCTATCCGCCAAAGCTCCTGGTGCTGTGCGAGCCCACCCGCGGCATGGATGTCGGCGCCAAGAACGACGTCATCAACATCGTCCGCGATCTCCGCGCCAGGGGGCTCGCGATCATCGTGCTGTCGACCGAGCCGGAAACGGTGCTGTCGCTGGCCGACCGCATCCTCGTGCTCAAGCGCGGCGCGTTGGTGCGCGAATTCAAGAACGAGCCGGTCAGCAAGGACCGCCTGCTGGAAGCGGCGTGACGGAGAAGCACATGGCGAGCAGTGAGACGGCTTTGGCAGCGGGGCAGCGGGCGCGAGGGCTTGCGCCGTTCCTGCGCTCGCAGATGCGCAACATCGCCCCGTTCCTGACGCTGATCTTCCTCTCCGGCTTCTTTGCGCTGGCCAGTCCCTCCTTCGCGACGCTGGACAATCTCGGCAACATCCTGACGCAGGTGTCGGTCACAGGCATCATCGCCGTCGGCCTTACCTTCGTGATCCTCTGCGCGGAGATCGACCTCTCGATCGCCAGCATCGCCAACGTCACGGGCATCGCGGTCGCCTACTTCACGCTCCAGGAATCCTACGTCAACATCCCCAACATTCCCCTGCCCGGCGCCGCGGCGATCCTGCTGGCCATTTTGCTCTGCGCAGCTCTCGGCCTCGTCAATGCGCTGGGGCTGACCGTGATCGGCATCCCCTCCTTCATCATGACCCTGGCGATGATGCAGATCGCGGCCGGCATCTCG
This sequence comes from Bradyrhizobium sp. MV1.5, assembly GCF_055807615.1. Classification (NCBI taxonomy): domain Bacteria; kingdom Pseudomonadati; phylum Pseudomonadota; class Alphaproteobacteria; order Hyphomicrobiales; family Nitrobacteraceae; genus Bradyrhizobium; species Bradyrhizobium sp. MV1.5. The sequence goes on from NZ_JBVVPL010000027.1 coordinate 110,846, forward strand.
GCGCTGCTGGTGCGCGGCCAGATCGCCTACAAGGTGCCCGGCGTGATCACCACGCTCGGCTCCGGATCGATCGGCGGCATCCCATGGATCGTCATCGTCGCCGCGATCATGCTGCTCTTGGGACATCTGGTGCTGACCTACACGCGCTTCGGCCGCTACGTCTACATGGTCGGCGGCAATCGCGAGGCGGCCGAATATTCCGGCCTCAACGTCAAGCTCATCCTCGGCGCGGTGATGGTCATTTCGGCGGTGTGCTCCGGTATCGGCGGCATGCTCGGTGTCGCTCATTTCGGCAGCGCGCAGCAGAACGAGTTTGATACCTATCTGCTCGACTCCATCGCTGCCGTCGTGGTCGGCGGCACCAGCCTGTTCGGCGGCCGCGGCGGCATCGGCAACACCATCGTCGGGCTGTTCGTGCTCGGTGTTCTCAACAACGGCCTCGACCACGTCAACATCGACAGCTTCCTGAAGATCCTGATCCGCGGCCTGATCCTGCTGGCGGCGCTGGTGATCAACGTCTATGCGCAGCGGCTGAGGGAAAAGGCGGTGGAATAGCCGCCCCACAAAACAAAAAGCGCGAAAACAACCCCATGCACAGTAGAGACCGTGAGGGAATACAACGACTTACAAAAACCAGAAATTGTGTAGCTGCGACCGTGGCGGCGTTTGACTCGTCGGGCAAAACAGGAGCAGGATGTCATTATGGCGGTGTGCGCGTCCGTAGCTGCTATTCCAGAGAACTCTGACATTCGCGACGAACAACGCTCCGTCATCCTGAGAGGGTGAGAATCTTTCGTCTAAACGGGCATTTGCCGTAGCCGCTTTGCTATGATTCGATGACGGGGC
>NZ_JBVVPL010000028.1:0-15018 GCF_055807615.1 Bradyrhizobium sp. MV1.5
CGGCGCTTCGCGCCACCTTCTCCCACAAGGGGAGAAGGAAGAAGGCCGCCTTGCTAGGCGAGCGTACGTCGCTCGAACAGAACGCTACTCCTCGTCGTCCTTCTTCCGCAGAAGATCGGTCGCGAGATCCGACAGCTTCGGCGGCGGCAGGGCCGCGAACGGCAGCGGTCGTGTGACGTCGATCGCGGCGAGGCCCAGCCGCGCCGTCAGCAATCCATTCAGCATGCCTTCGCCCAGCCGCTGCGACAGCTTCGCCGCAATCCCATGGCCGAGCATCTGCTGCACCAGACTGTCGCTCGCCGCCATGCCGCCGGTGATGGCGAGATGGGCGATGACGTGGCGGAGCAGGCGGATCATACCGAGTGCGCCGGGACGGCCGCCGTAGAGAAAAGCGAGCTGGCGTATCAATCTCAGCGACGCCACGAACACGAACAACACGTCGATCAGCGCGCGGGGCGAAACCGCTGTCACGATCGAGACCTTTTGCGCGGCTGACGACACCAGCCGCCGCGCCTCGATGTCCAGCGGCGACATCAATTCGCGCTCGGCGAGCCGGATCATGTCGGCGCCGTCGATGATCTCGCCGGCATGGCTTTCCAGCGTGGCGCGGGCGCGCGCGAGCTGCGGGTTCTGGTGCGCGATCTTGAGCAGATCCTGCACGATGATGCGGCTCTCCTTGCGGTCGTCGCTGGCAAGGACGGCGGCTGCGCGCTGATGCAGCTTTTCGATCGTTGCCAGCCGCGCCAGCCCGAACGCCTCGCGTCCGGTCACCACCGCGAGCGCAAGCGCAGTGACGAAGGCAAGCGCCAGTCCGACGAAGCCGAGGCTTTCGCTGCGCGCAAACAGATCCTCGATCAGACGGACGACGCCGAGCCCGACCCCGAGCAGCGTCAGCCCGGCAACGCCGGACCAGAACAATGTGCCCCAGGGAAAGCCGCGCCGCGCCGGAAGCGTCGCTGCGATCGGCACCGGAAAATTCGCCGGATCGGGCTCCGGCGTGATCTGGATGGTGGTGCGGCCGAGCCGGGTCGTCTCGTCGGCCTCGGTGACGACGACGCCGGGATCGTCGAGCCGGAACGTCGCCGGCCGCCGTGGCTTCGATCGGTCGTTCATGACAATTTGTCTCCGATCAGGAACTGCAAGGCACGGTCGAGGCGGATGTGAGGCAGCGCCGGCTGGTCGTCCCCCTCGCGTTCGAGCTTTGGCGGACGAAAACGCAGGAAACGAAAATCGCTCTTCTCGACGGCCTCGGTCGAGAGCCCGCGGAACGCGTCGGTGCCGTTGAACAGGGGTTCGGGATCCAGCGGCAGGTCGCCCGGAAAGGTTGCCACCTCGGTGTTGCCATCGAAGAACTCGCCGCCGGCGCTTTCGCCTGCGGCCGGCGTGCCCAAAATCGACGGCAATTTGTCACGGCCATGCGCAACCTGCGCCTCGCGGGTAGCGCGGACGGCGGCAAGCGCGACGACGTCGATCACCGCGCCGGTAGTTTCCGCGCGCGCAACGGCTCCCGAGACGGCGCGGCGCAGCACGGCCTCGAGCCGGTCGTGGCTGGAATGATGCAGATGATCGGCCTTGGTCGCCGCGAACAGCACGCGGTCGATCCGCGGCCGAAACAGGCCGGAGAGGATCGTGCTGCGGCCGATGTTGAAGCAGTCGAGAATGCCCGCGAGTGCGGCTTCGAGATCGTGCAGCGCTTCGGGGCCGGCGTTGAACGCGGCGAGCGCGTCGGCCAGCACGATCTGGCGATCGAGCCGGGCAAAATGATCACGGAAGAACGGCCGCACCACGACGTCCTTGTAGGCCTCGTAGCGACGTACCATCATCGCCCACAGCGATCCCTCCGGCGCCTGGCCGCCTGCGGGCACGTCGAGCGGCGCAAAGGTCAGCGCTGGTGTATCGGCGAGATTGCCCGGCATCAGGAAGCGGCCGGGCGGCAGCAGGCTCATCGCAAACCGCTCGTCGCGGCAGCCTTGCAAATAGCTCCTGAAGAGCTTTGCGGCCGTGAGCGTCGCCTGCTCGTCCTCGCGCGCTTCGGGCTTGAGCGTTGCGAGATGCGCGTGCCAGTCCGCGGCCAGATGGACGCGCGGCGCCTCGCGCGACAGGGCGAGACTTTCGGCCGACCATTGCTCAAAACTCTTCTGGAGCAGCGGCAGGTCGAGCAGCCACTCGCCGGGATAGTCGACGATGTCGAGCGTCAGCGTGCGGTCGGCGCCGTTCTGGCGCTGGTAGTCGATGACGAGCCTGAGCTCGCTGATGTCGACAGTCGAGTTCGGCCAGCGCCGCTCCTCGATCAGCGCGCGCAGATGGCTCTCATAGGCAAAGCGCGGCACGGCGTCGTCCGGCTGCGGCGCCAGATGCGCCCGCGCGATCCGCCCGGATGAATAGGCCTCGAAGACCGGAAACCGCCCACCGCGCGTGAGGCCGTGGATCAGCGCGGTGATGAACACCGTCTTGCCGGCCCGGGACAGGCCGGTGACCCCCAATCGTACCGTCGGATTGAAGAAATGCTCGCCGTAGTCGATCAGCGCCCTCGCCGACAGCCGCGCTTCTTCGACGATATCCTGGAAACTGAATGCCATGTGAACGAGAGGGTCTCGGGCGGGGGGCAAATACGCAAAACGGACTAATCACAAAAATGGCAACTGCCTGAGGAAAATCAAGCTTCACACTTCCACCGCCTTTATCGGCAAATCAGCTATTTGAACGACGCGCCGATGCCGAAAGACCCATAGAAAAGTGGCCCCTTCCTTGCCTCCGGATTGCCATGACCGTCTTCCAACTGAAACAGCTCGCATCCTTCTCCGTCCACGCAGCCGCTGACGCGGTCGGCTGGCATTACGACCGCGCCGAGTTGATCGCCGACGGCGTGATCCACGCGATCGGCGTGCTCTGCGGCATCATTGCCGCGACCGTGCTGGTGGTGCTGACGGTGCTCTTTGCCGACGGGACCGACATCCTCGGCGTCTCGATCTACGTCGCCGGCCTGCTCTCGATGCTGGTGTTGTCGGCGACCTATAATCTCTGGCCCGTCTCGCCGGCCAAATGGCTGCTGCGGCGCTTCGACCATTCGGCGATCTATCTCCTGATTGCGGCGACCTACACGCCGTTCATCCTGGAGGTGAAGGACAGCGCCTTCGCGCTGGTGCTGCTCGCCGGCGTCTGGTGCGTGGCGATCCTCGGCATCGTGCTGAAGCTTCTCTACCCCGGCCGGTTCGACCGCGTCGCGGTCGGCATCTATCTCGTCATGGGCTGGAGCGGCGTGATGCTCTACGATTCCGTGGTCAAGGCGTTGCCTGCGCTGGTGCTGGGCTTCATCCTTGCGGGCGGACTGCTCTACAGCTTTGGCGTGATCTTTCATGCCTGGCGGCGGCTGCGCTTCCAGAATGCGATCTGGCACGGCTTTGTCTTGGCCGGCGCGGCATGCCATTATACCGCGGTGCTCGACCTCGTGTTGAGCTGAGCAAGCTCCGCGAAGCGGAATAAGCGAAGCGGTATAAGTATAAGACAAGAGGAGACGTCGCATGCAGGTGACCGGCAAGGTCGTGGTCGTCACGGGCGGCGCCAACGGCATCGGCAAGGCGCTGTGCGAAGCGTTTCACAAGGCCGGTGCGGCCAAGGTCGTCGTGGCCGACATGGACGCGGACAATGCGAGGGCGGTCGCAGCCACGGTGGATGGCGCTGCCTTCAAATGCGATGTCGCGCAGGAAAAGGATATTTCCCACGTCATCGAGGAGACCGAGCGGCAGTTCGGCCCGATCGAATTGTTCTGCTCCAATGCGGGCATCGGCGGCGGCTTCGATCCGATGTCGGTCAATGCCGGTGGTGCCTCGGATGAGCCCTGGCAGCGCAGCTGGGCTATTCACGTCATGGCGCATGTCTATGCGGCGCGGCATCTGATCCCGCGCATGAAGGCGCGCGGCGGCGGCTATTTCCTCAACACCATCTCGGCCGCGGGCCTGCTGTCGCAGGTGGGCAGTCCGGCTTACTCCACCACCAAGCATGCCGCGGTCGGCTTTGCCGAAAATCTCGCGATCTCGCACAAGGCTCACAACATCCGGGTCTCGATCCTCTGCCCGCAGGGCGTCGATACCAACATGCTGCGTTCGATTCCCAAGGGCCCGCAATCCGGCGACGGTGACCTCTCGCCCGAGCAGGTCGCCAGGGACGTGCTCGCCGGCCTCGAGCAGGAGACCTTCTTGATCCTGCCGCACCCGCAGGTGCTCGGCTACATGCGCAAGAAGACCGAGAACTATGACCGCTGGATCGGCGGCATGGCCAAGATCCAGGCCAGGATGCGGGAAGATTTCGGGACGTAGGCTGGGCTACAATTTCGGTGTCGTCCTGGCGAAGGCCAGGCCCCATACCGCGAGGTCTACCGATCTTGCCGTGGTAGCAGTACCGAACGACAAGTCTTCGCCAAACTACTTCCTGGGGTAATGGGTCCTGGCTTTCGCCAGGACGACGCTGGTAGCTACGCCGCCGACTCCACCTCGCCCTCAAGCCGGCTCTGCCGCAAAGCCCGCGCATAGAGCATCATCCCTTCCCGCACCGTGCGCTGCTCGGCCTCTGTCAGTGCGGCCAGTGCACCACTGACCTGCTGCCGTCCGAACGCGTGCAGCGCCTCCAGTGTGAGGCGGCCCTTCGCGGTCAGCGACAGCAGCTTGCTGCGCGCGTCGGCCGCATCGGGCGTTTCCCGCAGCTCGCCGCAGTCGATCAGCTTGCGCACCAGGCGGCTGACGCTCGATTTCTCCAGCCGCAGGAAATCGCCGAGCTCGCCGGAATTCATCGGCCCCCGGATACCGATCTCCAGGATTGTGTGCACGGCCGACGGCGGATAGTCCGATGCCGCCACGGTCGCATCCATGAAGCCGAGCTCGCGCACCATCAGGCGCGAGGCCGCGCGAATGTCGTCGATCAGCGACAGCCTGGTCATGCTTGACTCCGCGCATATAGTTGTACCATACAACTATATGCGCGCAACGGCGCGTGCAAGCGTTTTGGAGTGAGCCATGAGCGGAGCTTTGCCTGCGGGGGTGCGGATGAGCGGCAAGGTCTGCCTGGTGACGGGCGGCGGCAGCGGCATCGGCCGTGCCACGGCGTTGCGAATGGCGTCCGAAGGCGCGGAGGCGATCGTCGTGGCGGGCCGGCGCGAAGCCGAGATCGACGCCACCGCTGCGGCGTGCCGCGAACTCGGTGCGAACGCCATCGCGTTCAAGACCGACATCACGCGCGAGGACGACGTCGCGCGCCTCGTTGCCACGGCGGTCGAGCGATGCGGCCGGCTCGACGTCGCCTTCAACAATGCCGGCTTCCAGGAGCGGCGCGCGCCGCTGGAGGAGCAGGGCACGGATGTCTACGACAGCGTGTTCGACACCAATGTCCGCGCGCTGTTCCTGTGCCTGCGTCATCAATTGCCGGTCATGCTCGCGCAAGGCCGCGGCAGCATCGTCGTCAACGCCTCCGTCAGCGGCGTGCGCAATCCAAATCCCGGTTTCTCGCTCTACTCGGCATCCAAAGCCGCGGCGATCTCGCTGACGCGCTCAGCCGCGATGGAGAACGCCCCACGCGGCATCCGCATCAACGCGGTCGCCCCCGGCCGCGTCGTCACCGACATGATGCTGCGCGCCGGTGTCGGCGATGTCGCAACCGTCAGCGCGGGCCTGCCGCTGCGACGGATGGGGAGCCCGGAGGAGGTGGCCGAGGCGGTGGTGTGGCTATCGTCCGACGCGGCGTCCTATGTCGTCGGGCATGTGCTGGCGGCGGATGGGGGATTTTTGGCGTCGTAGCCCGGATGGAGCGCAGCGCAATCCGGGGCGGACTCGCGTGTGGCACGATTCCCGGATTACGCTGCGCTCCATCCGGGCTACGGCACGGTCAATGCTTCTGCCCGTACAGCACCGGCACCGTCGAATCCACGACGACCTCGACCAGGCTCGTCCCTTCGAAAGCCATCCCGCGCTTGAGCGCCTCGCCCAGCTCGGCTGCCTTCGTCACCCGCACCGCATCGCAACCCATGCCCTCGGCGAGCCGGACGAAATCGATCCCCGGCAGCTCGAGCCCCGGCACGTTGCGCACCTGCATCACCTGGCTGAACGAGCGCATGGCGCCGTAGCCGGAATTGTTGATGACGACGATGGTGAGCGGCAGCTTGCGCTGCGCGGCGGTCCACAGCGCCTGGATCGAATACATCGCCGAGCCGTCGCCGATCAGGCACACCGTGCGGCTCGTCGGCTTGCCGAGCGCCATGCCGACCGCGGCCGGCAGCGAATAGCCGAGGCCGCCGCTCGCCATGGTGTAAAAACTGTCCTGGCCGCGCATCGGCATGAACTTTTGCATCGCCGGCCGATGCGAGGGGATTTCCTCGACCAGAGACGCGCCATCCGGCATCGCCTGCGACAGCGAATGCAGCAGGAATTCGACCGGAAGCGGATCGCCGGCCTGCGGGCCGGGCGGCAGCGTACGCCCCTTCGGTGCGGCGCGCTTGCTCTCGGGCAGGAGCTCGAGCAGCGCCGTGAGCGCCGGCTTCATCGTCGCGATGATGCTGGTCCCGACCGGCGTCACCGCCGCGGCATCCGGGTCATCCGTGATCTGGAAAATCGTCGCGCCGCCGTCGAAGATCGCGGCGTGGCCTTCGACGTGGAAGGTGAACACCGGCGCGCCGATCACGACGACGAGGTCGTGCTCGCGCAGCGCGTCGGACAATTGCGCCGGCGAGGCATGCAGGAAGCCCGCGAATTGCGGATGGCGTTCCGGGAACGAGCAGCGCGCCGAAAACGGGCTGACCCAGACGCTGGCCCTGGCCTTCTCGGCGACGCGGACCATCAGGTCGACCGCGCCGGCGCGATCGACGCCGGGGCCGACGACGAGGGCAGGGTGCCTGGCCGAGCCGAGCGCCGTGACCAGCGCCGTCATCGCGTCAGCCTCGGGCGCCATCTCGCGGCTGACCTTGCGGGCTTCGACGGGCGCTGCCGCATGCGCCCAGTCGTCGACCGGGATCGAGACGAAGGTGGGCCCGCATGGCGGCTGCATCGCGGTGTAATAGGCGCGCGCGATCGCGGCCGGAACGTCCTCGGGCCGCGCCGGCTCCACGCTGTACTTCACATAAGGCCGCGGGAATTCGGACGCACGCTCCGCATAGAGGAAGGCCTGCAAGGGGAGGATCGAGCGCGCCTGCTGGCCCGCGGTGATCACCAGCGGCGTCTGGTTGCGATGCGCGGTGTAGATGTTGCCGAGCGCATTGCCTACGCCGGCGGCCGAATGCAGATTGACGAAGCCGGCATTGCGCGTCGCCTGCGCATACCCGTCGGCCATGCCGACCGCGGAGGCCTCCTGAAGCGCCAGCACGTAGTCGATGTCGTCGGGCCAGTCGCTCAGGAACGGCAGCTCGGTCGATCCAGGGTTGCCGAAGACGCGTCTGATGCCGAAGGAGCGCAGCAGGTCGAGCGTCGCCTGCTTGACGGTGACGGATTTGCTGCCGGTCTTGCCGTTCTTCGCCATGGTTTCCGTCCCTCTAACTCCTCATCCTGAGGAGCGCGTCTTCGCGCGTCTCGAAGGATGAAGGCCCGGCTGGTGGCCTCGCCCTTCGAGACGCGCGCGAAGGGCGCGCTCCTCAGGGTGAGGGTCTAGCAGCAGTCTATCACCACACCGCCGTCCCCTTCATGGTCGGCTGCCCCTCCGCGTTCGCGGTCCACAGCTCCATCCCATCAGCGGTCTCGTTGGCGTTGATGGAGAACTCGCTGCCCTCGAACAGCGGCTGCACCCCGCGATAGGTGAACTTCTTAGGCGCCTTGCCGCCGTGCAGCTTCGCGGCCATCTCGATGATCAGCGCCGCCTGTAACGGCCCGTGGAAGATCAGGCCCGGATAGCCCTCGACTTTGGTGACGTAGTCGCGGTCGTAATGGATGCGGTGGCCGTTGAAGGTCAGCGCGGAATAACGAAACAGCAGCACGGGATCGGAGACATGCGCCTCGCGATGCTGGGCCTTGGGCGGCGGAGGCGGCGCCTTTGCCGGCGCGGGCGTCGTCGTCATCTCGCGATAGACGATGTCCTGCCGCTCGCGGATGGCGACGCCGCGCGGCGAGGAGATGCTGTGCTCGACCGAGACGAAACACAGCGTGCCGGTCGAGCCGGTCTTCACCTGCACGTCGGCAATGCGCGAGGTCCGCGTCGATTCGTCGCCGACGCGCAGCGGTTGCAGGAACTCGATCTCGCCGCCGGCCCACATCCGGCGCGGCAGCGGCACCGGCGGCAGGAAGCCGCCGCGGGTGGGGTGGCCGTCGGGGCCGAGCATCGACATCGGAAACACCGGCTGCGCCAGACACCAATGCACCGTGAACGGCGCCGCATCGCCGGCCTTGGGCGAGCCGACCTCCTGGAACAGCGTCGCGCGCAGACCCTTCACGAGCTGCGCGGTGACGGTGTCGGTGGCCTCTTCGCTGCGGCCGATCCATTGCCTGAGATGATCGATGTCGAGCTTCCCGGTCATGACGCCTCGCTCTCGTTATTTCTTGGATTGGGGATTTTCGCCGATCCCCGGCACCGCACCATAGCTGCGCGTCTCGCCGACGATGATCGGCGCCGGCGCGGGATAGCTGACACGTCCCTGCGGGGTGTCCACCTCGATGCGGCGCAGATGCGGATGCTTGGTGAGGTCGGCCATGGTGTTGACCTCGGCAAAGGCGATGTCGGCCTCGGACAGCCGCTTCAACAGCTCGTCGCGCGTCATCTTGCCGAAGGCATCCGCGACCGTCTTGTCGGTGAAGTCGCGGTTGCGCACGCGCTCGACCATGTTGGCAACGCGCGGATCGGCGGGCAGATCCGGCTGGTCCAGCACTTTCGCGCAAAGCGTCTTCCACTCGCGCTCGCTCTGGATCGAGATCAGAATGTCCTTGCCATCGCTGGACGTGAACACGCCATAGGGCGCGATCGAGGGATGGCGGAGCCCCATGCGCTTGGGCGGATTACCGGCTTCCGAGTTGAGCAGCGGCACGGTGCACCAGTCCGCCATCACGTCGAACATGGAGATGCGGATGTCGGCGCCCTTGCCGGTGCGTCCGCGCCCGATCAGCGCCTCCAAAATCGCCGCATGCGCGGTGGCGCCGGTCGCGACATCGACGATGGACATGCCGACCCGCGAGGCACCGTCGGGATTGCCGGTGATCGAGGCAAGGCCGCTCTCGGCCTGGATCAGGAGATCATAGGCCTTGCGGTGCGCATAGGGGCCGTCGTCGCCATAGCCGGTGATCGTGCACGAGATCAGTTTGGGATAATCCTTCAGCAGCCGCTCGCGCGAAAAGCCGAGCTTGTCCATCGAGCCCGGCTTGAGGTTCTGGATCAGCACGTCCGCGCTCGCGATCAGTCTCTCCAGCTCGGCGCAGCCTTCCTTGGTTGCGAGATCGACCACCGCCGATTGCTTGCCGCGGTTGAGCCACACGAAGTAGCTGCTCTGGCCCTTGGCTGCCGCGTCATAGCCGCGGGCGAAATCGCCTTCGGGCCGCTCGATCTTGATGACTTCCGCGCCGGCATCCGCCAGCCGCGACGAGCAGAATGGCGCCGCCACCGCCTGCTCGACCGCAATCACCCTGATCCCGTCAAGAGCTCCCATGACGGTGGCCTCAGTACGAGCGGGGCATGCCGAGCACGTGCTCGGCGATGAAGGACAGCACCAGATTGGTCGAGATCGGCGCCACCTGATAGAGCCGCGTCTCGCGGAACTTGCGCTCGACGTCGTACTCCTCGGCGAAGCCGAAGCCGCCATGGGTCTGGACGCAGGCATTGGCCGCTTCCCACGAAGCATCGGCCGCGAGCATTTTTGCCATGTTGGCCTCCGCGCCGCAGTCGAGCCCGGCCTCGTATTTGCGCGTGGCTTCCTTCACCATCAATTCGGCCGCGCGCATCGCGGCGTAGGCCTTGGCGATCGGGAACTGGATGCCTTGATTCTGGCCGATCGGCCGGCCGAAAACGCTGCGCTCCTTGGCGTAGTTGGTGGCCTTGGCGATGAACCATTTGGCATCGCCGACGCATTCGGCCGCGATCAGGATCCGTTCGGCATTCATGCCGGAGAGGATGTAGCGAAAGCCCTTGCCTTCCTCGCCGATCAAATTTTCCGCCGGCACCTTCATGTCGGTAAAGAACACTTCGGTGGTGGCGTGGTTCATCATGGTGCGGATCGGGCGGATCTCGAGGCCCTTGTTCTTGGCCTCACGCATGTCGACGATGAACACTGAAAGGCCGTCGGTGCGCTTCTTGACCTGGTCCTTCGGCGTGGTCCGCGCCAGCAGGAGCATCAGGTCGGAATGTTCGGCGCGGCTGGTCCAGATCTTCTGGCCGTTGACGACGTAACCGGCATTGCCGTCCTTGCGCGCGAAGGTCTTCAGCGAGGTGGTGTCGGTGCCGCTGGTCGGCTCGGTGACGCCGAAAGCCTGCAGCCGCAATTCGCCGCTCGCCACCTTCGGCAGATATTTTGCCTTCTGCTCGTCATTGCCGTGCCGCAGCACGGTGCCCATCGTGTACATCTGGGCGTGGCAGCCGCCGCCGTTGCAGCCCGCGCGCTGGATCTCTTCGAGGATCGCCGCGGCCGCTGAAAGCTTCAGGCCCGCGCCGCCATATTCCTCGGGGATCAGCACCGAGAGATAACCGGCCTCGGTCAGCGCGTCGACGAAGGCCTTGGGGTAGGCCATCTCACGGTCGAGCTTGCGCCAGTATTCGCCGGGAAACTGCGCGCACAGCTTTGCGACGGCTTCGCGGATGTCGGCGTGATCTTCGGTGTGGTGTTCTTCACTCATGGGGTTTCCCGTATATGCGGCAGTCAAGATAACGCCGGCCGATCCTCCGGCGTTGTGAAAACAATGCCAGCCCCCTATGCTCATTTGCTATAGCGTATGGAGTAGCCTTCCAGGATTGGCAAGCATGGATTTCCGTCAGCTCAGGACCTTCAGTTGCGTGGCGGAGCTCGGCAGCCTCTCCAAGGCGTCCGACACGTTGCGCGTGGCGCAGCCGGCGCTCTCCAGGCAGATCAAGCTGCTGGAACACGAGCTGCGCACCGAATTGTTCACCCGCAACGGCCGCGGCATGGTGCTCACAGATGCCGGCCGCCTGTTGCTGGCGCGCACCTCGGGCATCGTGCGGCAGATCGACCAGATCCGCGACGACATCCAGTCGTCCAAGGGGCCGCCATCGGGCCAGGTCGTGCTCGGCTTGGTCCCGACCGTGAGCTGCGTGCTCTCGGCGCGCTTCGCGCGGCGCTGCGTCGAAAACTTCCCAGGCATTTCGCTGCGCATCGTCGAGAGCTACAGCGGTCATCTGGTCGAATGGCTGCATCGCGGCGAGATGGATCTCGCCATCCTCTACGGCCGCTCCGCCGATCTGCATCTCAACGTGGAAAGCCTCGGCCGCGACAACATCGTCGCGGTGGGTCCGCGCGGTTGTGGCTTGGCGCGCAAGAAGAGCGTCGATGTCGGCTGGCTGCTGCGGCAACGGCTGGTGCTGCCCAGTCATTCCCACGGCCTCCGTGCGCTGATCGAGCACGCGGCGGCGCAACGCAAGATCAAGCTCAACGTCCAGCTCGAGGCGGATTCGTTCCGGGTGCTCACCAGCCTCGTCGAGGAAGGCCTCGGCTTCGCGCTGCTGCCGCCCTCGTCGGTCCACGGCGAGGTCGCGGATGGACGGCTGGAAACGGCTGTCGTCTCGAAGCCGATGACGCGCGAGCTCATATTCGCCTCTCCGATCGACCGTCCGGTCTCGACGGCCTCGGTTGCCGTCACCGCCCTCCTGCGCGAGGAGGTCGCCGCCTGCCGCAAGGATGGCGTGTGGGACATCAAGTTGAGTTAGGTGTGCCAGCGCGGTTTAGGACAGAAGGCCGTATGCGACCCATCGCATGTTGTGCGAGCTGTCATGCCGAAATTTTATATCCGCGCGAAAGGCGTTTATCCTCATCCTGAGGAGCGCGTCTTCGCGCGTCTCGAAGGATGCAGGCCCTGCTCTCGGCCTCGCCCTTCGAGACGCCTGCTTCGCAGGCTCCTCAGGGTGAGGGGATAGAGTTGAACGCGCCGCAATGACGGGCAGTGAAGTCTACCCCGGAATCCTCACCGGCAGTGACTCGTACCCCTTGATGAAGCTCGAATAGATCCGCTTGGGCTCGCCGACCACCTCGATGCGGTCGAAGCGCTTCAGCATTTCTTCCCAGACGATCTTGAGCTGGAGCTCGGCGAGGCGCATGCCGACGCAACGGTGGATGCCGAAGCCGAAGGAGAGGTGGGTGCGCGGCCGCGGGCGATCGATGACGAACTCGTTCGGCCTCTCGAACATCTCCTCGTCGCGGTTGCCGGAGACGTACCACATCACGACGCGGTCGCCCTTCTTGATGTGCTTGCCGCCAACTTCGGTGTCCTGCAGCGCAGTGCGGCGCATATGCGCGAGCGGGGTCTGCCAGCGGATCACTTCGGGCACCATGGAATCGATCAGTTCCGGGTTGGCGCGCAGCCTGTCGTACTGCTCCGGATTCTCGTTCAGCGCCAGCACCGAGCCGGTCATGGTGTTGCGCGTGGTGTCGTTGCCGCCGACGATGAGCAGGATGATGTTGCCCATGAGATTGTCGGGATCCATGAACCGTGTAGCGTCGTTGTGCGCCATCAGCGACAACAAATCGTTGCGCGGCGCGGAATTGACTCGCTCGTTCCAGAGCCTGGACATGTAGGCGTAGCACTCGTCCATCTCGCGGCGGCGCTCTTCGGCCGAGGCAACAATGCCGCTCTTGGGCAGCGCGGTCGCGACATCGGACCAGCGCGTCAGCTTGCGCCGCTCCTCCCAGGGGAAGTCGAACAGGGTGGCCAGCATCTGCGTCGTCAATTCGATCGAGACGCGCTCGACGAAATTGAAGGTCTCGTTGCGCGGCAGATTGTCGAGCACGGTCTGCGAGCGCTGGCGGATCAGTTTCGCCAATTCGTCCAGATGCGTCGGCGTGAACATCGGCGACACAGTCTTGCGCTGCGACGAATGACGCGGCTGGTCCATGGCGATGAAGCTCGGCCAGTCATAACCTTCCGGCACGTCGCGGATCCCGATGCCGCCGAGCGTCGAGTCGGAGGAGAACAGGCCGTGGTTGGTGTCGACATGCATGATGTCGTCGTACTTCACCACCGACCAATACGGCTCGATCGGCGCATTGGTGCAGTAATGCACCGGCTCTTCCTTGCGCAGCCGCTCGAACCACGGCCACAGGGTATCGTCCTGGAACAGCCTGGGCGCGCCGGGGTGGAATTGCGCCAGCGGCGTCGCATAGGCCTCCTCGCGGGCCCGACGCATGCGTTCGGCCTTGTCCACTTGAACCGGCGCTTGAATGTTCATGGTGGTTGCTCCAGTGTTTGAATCGGACGCCGGGACGCAGTTCACCTCGCCCCGCTTGCGGGGAGAGGTCGGATCGCATCGTTAGATGCGATCCGGGTGAGGGGGACTCTCCACGATCCGGCTGTCACCGTCCTCGCGGAGACTCCCCCTCACCCCACCCTCTCCCCGCAAGCGGGGCGAGGGAGACAAGCACCGGCGCATGCCGCACGTCACGCCGCAATCTTCACCGGCAAGGTTTCGAGACCCTTCACGAAACTCGAATAGACCCGCTTGGGTTCGCCGACCACCTCGATATGGTCGAATCGCTTGAGGATCTCTTCCCAGATAATCTTGAGCTGGAGTTCGGCAAGCCGCAAGCCGACGCAGCGGTGGATGCCGAAGCCGAACGAGAGATGCGTGCGCGGGCGGGCGCGGTCAATGATGAATTCGTAGGGCTTTTCGATCGCGTCGGCGTCGCGGTTGCCCGAGACGTACCACATCACGACCTTGTCACCTTTCTTGATCTGCTTGCCGCGGAACTCGAAGTCGGCAAGCGCGGTGCGGCGCATATGGGCCAGCGGCGTCTGCCAGCGGATCACTTCCGGCACGAAGCTGTCGAGCAGCGCGGGATTTTCGCGCAGCTTGCGATATTGCTCCGGATGCTGGCTCAGCGCGTGGAGCGAGCCCGACATGGTGTTGCGGGTGGTGTCGTTGCCGCCGACGATCAGAAGGATGAGATTGCCGAGGAAGTTCTTCGCGTCCATGTCGCGCGTCGCGGCGCCATGCGCCATCATCGACAACAGGTCGCTCTTCGGCGGCTGCGCGATGCGTTCCTTCCACAGCCGCGCGAAATAGCCGGCGCATTCCGTGAGCTCGGCCTGACGCTCGTCTTCGGTGGCGACGAGGCCATCGGGTCCGGGAATGGTGGTCGCGATGTCCGACCAGCGCGTCAGCTTGCGGCGATCCTCCCAGGGAAAATCGAACAGCACCGCGAGCATCTGCGTGGTGAGCTCGATCGAGACATGGTCGACCCAGTCGAACACCTCGCCACGCGGCAGATTGTCCAGACACTCGGCCGAGCGCTGGCGGATGCTCAGGGCCAGATTGTCCAGATGCGTCGGTGTGAACATCGGCGCCACGGTCTTGCGCTGCGCAGCGTGGCGCGGCGGGTCCATCGAGATGAAGCTCTCGCGGCGCAGGTCCGGATCGATGTCGCGGATGGTGATGCCGCCGAGCGAGGAGGCCGAGGAGAACACCGAATGATTGGTCTCGATCTCCATGATGTCGTTGTAGCGCGTCACCGACCAATACGGCCCGAACATCGAGTCCTTGCAATAGTGCACGGGATCTTCGCGACGCAGGCGATCGAAATAGGGCCAGAACGTATCGGTCCTGAACAGCTCGGGGTCGCCCGGATCGAACTGCTCCAGCGGCAGTGACGTAGCGCGTGCGCGTAACGCGTCGAGCTTCGCCGCGTTTTCGATGGTCCCATGCATGACCGCTCTCCCTGACGTCAACCGCGCGTTCTCGTTGAATTCTGCGCTGCGGTATTTGATTTGCAATTACAGCCGGTTGTCTGCGCCGGAGCAAGGGCGAGTTTTGCCACATGGGTGTGTAGTAGCCCGGATGGAGCGAAGCGAAATCCGGGATTCAGGCCGCCACTGCCGCCGTCCCGGATTGCGCTCCGCTCCATCC
>NZ_JBVVPL010000028.1:15028-24643 GCF_055807615.1 Bradyrhizobium sp. MV1.5
CCCCCGTTGGCCCCAACCAAAATGGGGGTATCCCGCCCCCCCCGGCCGCCGCCCGGGTTGGCCCCCCCCCCCCGCCGGGCTACCGGACATTCGCGAACGTGATCTCGCGCACGCCCTCGGCCGTGGAATCGTGCCAGAAAGCGACTGGAATCGAGCCAAATCGAACCCGCCCATCTTGGGGATCGACTAATCTCTGATCTATAGTTTGATCGAACCAGGTCCGCACCCCGAGGTTGCCGCCGTGAACGACATGCAATGGGCTCCCATCGGCTCAGAACCCTTACCCCCGCCGCTGCCGCCCGCGCGGGTCGATTTCACCGGCAACCGCACCGAGTTTCGCAAATTGGTCACCAAGGGTGCCCTGCTGGAGCTCGTCACCTTCGGCTTCTACCGGTTCTGGCTCGTCACCGACATCCGCCGTCATCTGTGGGCGAACACCGCGGTCGATGGCGACGCCGCCGAATATACCGGCCGGGCCAAGGAGCTTCTGGTCGGCTTCCTGTTCGCGCTCGCGATCCTGGTGCCGATCTACCTCGCTTACTTCCTTGTCGGAATCGAGTTCGAGCGCTGGCAGGGCTTTGCCTCGACGCCGCTGTTCATCAGCTTCTACGCCTTCGGCCAGTTCGCGATCTTTCGCGCGCGGCGCTATCGCCTGACGCGCACGGTCTGGCGCGGCGTGCGGTTCTGGATGGACGGATCGGGCTGGGCCTATTCGTTCCGCGCCATGCTGTGGGGCTTGCTGGTGTTTCTGACGCTTGGGCTCGCATTGCCGTGGCGCGAGGCCTCGCTCGAACGCTACAAGATGCGGCACACCCATTACGGCGATTTGCGCGGCGATTTCGAAGCCGACGGCTGGACGTTCTTCAAGCGCGGCTGGTGGCTGTGGCTGCTGAGCCCGATCGCGATGGTGATCTTTCCGCTCGCGCCGTTCTTCTATGCCGAGTTCAAGGCGCGCGAGTGGCGCTGGTGGCTCGACGGTATCCGCATCGGCGATGTCAGCGTGTCCTCGCAACTGCCGCACAACGCATTCTACGGCCTGTACTGGAAGGTGATCGGCTGGTGGATGCTGCTCTCGGTGATCTTCGCCGCCTATGTCGGCGGAGCCACCATGCTCGTCGTCAAGCTGAGCGGTCTTTCGGTCGAGCAGGCGTTGGGGCCCGGCAATGCCGCCAAGAGCATCCCGACACTGGTGATGATGGTGATCGGCTACTTCGCACTCGCTCTCGCCCTCAACATCGTCATGCGGGTCTATCTCCAGCGCGATCTCTGGGCCAAGGTGCTGGAAACCGTCGATGTGCACAACATCGCCGCCGCGGCTGACGTGCGCGGCAGCGCCGAGCTTGCCAGCGGTCTGGGCGAAGGCTTTGCCGATGGACTCGATGTCGCGGGATTCTGAGCTGTGAGTGACGTATTCGCCGAGGCCCCGGCGCAGTCCGCGAAGCCGACGATCTTCTTCGACGGCGTGTCGAGCCGCAGACGGCAGGTGGCACTGACGCTCAGTGACGCGCTCGATATCCTCGAAGAGGGTGCGACGCCCGTTCGCTGGGCCTATGCCGACATCCGCCGCGCCGACAGCCCGCCTGGCATCTTGCGGCTCGCCTGCGCTTCCGCGCCGCCGCTGGCCCGGCTGGAAATCCGCGACGCGCGGCTCGCCTCCGACGTGACCGCGCGCTGCATGCGGCTCGACGACCACCAGACCTCGCGCCGCGGCGTCGCAAAAATCGTCGGCTGGTCGATGGCTGCCGCCGTCTCCATCGTCTGCGTCGTGCTGTTCGGCGTGCCGCTCGCTGCCGACCGCCTCGCGCCGCTGGTGCCGAAACCGATCGAGCGGCGCATCGGCGATGCGTCGGAGGTTCAGGTGAAGACGATCTTCGGCCGCAACGCGTGCGAGGACGCGGCGGGGAAGGCGGCGTTCATCAAGCTCGTCAATCGGCTGCGCGATGCCGCCGGCCTCGACGACGATTCCATGACCGCGGGCGTGCTGCCGACCCCGGTGCCGAACGCGTTCGCGCTGCCCGGCGGCAAGGTCTTCGTGCTGAAGGGCCTGCTCGACAAGGCCGAAAGCCCGGACGAGCTCGCCGGCATCCTCGCCCACGAGCTCGGTCATCTCAAGCATTACGACAACATGCGCGGCCTGATCTACAACGGCGGCACCTCGTTCCTGATCGGCTTGTTGTTCGGCGACGTCACCGGCTCGAGCGCCGTGATCTTCGCCTCGCGTAGCGTGGTCGAGGCCTCCTATTCGCGCGAGGCCGAGACCGCTGCGGATACGTTTGCCATCGAGATCATGCACAAGCTCGGCCGTTCGCCGAAGCCCGCGGCCGAATTGATGTTCCGCATCACCGGCAAGGAGGGCGGCGGCCTCACGTCGATCCTGGCGAGCCATCCGCTGACCGAGGACCGGCTCGCGCGCATGACGAAAGAGGATCGCCCCGCCAGCGGCGCGCCGCTGCTGACCGATGCGGAGTGGCGGTCACTGAAGGGGATCTGCGGCAGCGGCAAGGTATAACGGGCCGCCCTCAGCGCATCATTTCGCGGGCGCAGCAGGCGGGTTCGATCCGGTGGTGACGCTCGGCGCGTTGTTCGGGCTGGAGGTCGTGGTCTGCGGACCGACGTCGCGTCCATTGTAGAAGAAGACGGCCGCGACCACGGCGATCACGAAGATCGCGCCGATCGCCCAGCCCACCGGGCTGTTGCGGCGTGCTCTGTCTGCCCTGCGGTCATCCTGATAGGTCATCGTGCTCTCCATCGTAGAGCAGGAAGAACCTTGCGCGGGCGAAGCTGTTCCTAACGTGACGCGGTTTGCGGGCCGGCGCCTATCTTGTCCCGTAGGCGCGGTCGCCGGCGTCCCCGAGGCCCGGCAGGATAAAGCCGTTCTCGTCGAGACCTTCGTCCACCGCGGCCGTCCAGATCGGGACGTCAGGATGCAGTCCGCGCAGCCGCTCGAGCCCTTCGGGGGCGCCGATCAGGCAGGCGAGGCGAATATCCTTGGCGCCGCGCTCCTTCAGCCGGTCGATTGCGGCCACAGCCGTGTTGGCGGTCGCAACCACCGGCGTCACCACGATCGCCAGCCGCTCGCTGAGATCGGACGGCGATTTGAAGAAGTACTCGACCGCCGCAAAACTGTGCGGCTCACGATAGAGTCCGATATGGGCGACGCGCGCGGTCGGCACCAGGTCCATCATGCCGTCGACGAAGGTCGTGCCGGCGCGCAGCATCGGCACGAACACCAGCTTCTTGCCCGCGATCTTGGCCGAATGCATCGTCGCCAGCGGCGTTTCGATGACGGTATCGGCGAGCGGCAGGTCGCGCGTCACCTCGTAGCACAGGAGCATGCCGATCTCCTTGATCAGCTCCCGAAACGATTTGGTCGAGATCGATTTGTCCCGCACCAGGGTCAGCTTGTGCTGCACCAGCGGATGATCGACGATCGTGACGCCTTGCATGGAACGCTCCTAACGAAATGCACTTGGGTGAAACGCGACGGGCCGATGCTTCTTCCCTTCTCCCCTTATGTCCGCCGAAGCCTTGGCGAAGGCGGATGTGGGAGAAGGTGGCGCGAAGCGCCGGATGAGGGGTCTGTTTCCGCGAACTCGAACGAGAGACTAGAACACCGTGCCGTCGCTGATCACCTTGAGCGGCGGCGATCCGTCGGCCCGGCGCGCGAAGGCGATCGCGCGGCCCGCGGCCCAGGTGCCGCCTTCCAGAATGCTGGCGAGCGGCAATGTCTCAGGCGTGCGGCCGAGTTTGGCGCGGACCAGTTCGGCGAGCCGATCGAGCAGCGCCACGGTCAGCGCGCGCCACTCGACGACGAGGAGGGAGTCCACCGCATGCGCACGCTCGGCATCGGCGGCGTCGCGCAGGCGCAACACCCGGTGATCGACGAACAGGCCGCCATTGCGATATTCGGCAAGCCCGGTCAGGCCGTCGATGTCGGTGACGTCAAATCCGGCGCGCTGCAGCGGCTCGATCAGCGAATAGCTCAGCCATTGCGACAGCTTGTGCAGGGGCACGAGGCCCGCGGTCGCATCGTCGGCCTTGATCGCCGGATGGCGCCAGCAATCGCCGAGCGGAATCCCGGCAAGCTCAAGCCGCGACGGCCAGATCGGTCCGAGCTGGTTCAGCACCGCGGATAGGATCGCGGGCGCGGGAACCGCGCCGCCCTTCGCCTGCGCCGCGATGTGATCGAACAGCCCGCCCGGCCGTGGCGTGTCGTGCGAGCCGAACACGTCCGCGCGCTCCGCCACCAGCTTGCCCAGACGCCGCAGCAGATCGGTCCGCCCCTCGAGCCCGAGCAGCGGATTGGCATCGCTCACCTGAAAGGCCGGAGTGAGCGCGGCGAGCGGCAGTTGCGCGAGCACGTCGGCATCGGCCCTGAAAGGCGCGCGGGCATCGTGGGCAAAAAGACCGCTCGCGAACATGTCGAGACTTGCAATCGCCAGTCCTTCGGATCGGCCGATGCTTTGTCCCGTCACAGCGTCGCGGTATCGCCACGCCGCACCCGCGCCGGCATCGAGCAGCACGCTGACGATGGCAAGGTCGAACTCCGCGCGCGCCCGCGCCGCGCGATCGGCCCATGACGCCGAATCCGCAAGCCGCGCCCAACGGTCGACGCCGCCGAGCACGAAATGCCGCCAGCGCGCATGGAACGGAATCTCCAGCGTGGGATAGGCTTTTCGCGTGACAGCCAACACGGCGTCGGCAACGCCGTCCATGCGATCGAGATCGATCGTGAAGTGCGTCAGCCCTCCGTTCAGGCCGATCTCGAGCATCTCGCCGGCACGCGCGCGAACCGCTGCTGCGCTGAGCAGCGAACGGGCCTGCAATTCCGAAGCGTCTGCCATCAATTGATCAGTATTTTTCCAGCGAACGCCCGACCACGCCGTCGACGTCCTTCTCCGGCGCGATGTCGGTGGAGTAATAGCCGGCGGCCTTCTTCGCGGCGATCTCGACATAGGCGTCGGCGGGAATGAGCTCGGGCGGGATCGGCACGCGCTCGACGATGTCGATGCCCTGAGAGGTCAGCGCGTCGTGCTTCATGTCGCTCATCGACAGGAAGCGGTCGATGCGCTTCAGGCCGAGCCAGTGGATCGTATCCGGCATCAATTGCTGGAAACGCGCGTCCTGGACGCCGGCGACGCATTCGGTGCGCTCGAAATAGGCGGCGGCGGCGTCGCCGTCCTCCTGGCGCTTGCGCGCATTGTAGACCAGGAATTTCGTGACCTCGCCGAGCGCGCGGCCTTCCTTGCGGTTGTAGATCACGAGCCCGAGCCCGCCCTCCTGGGCGCCGCGCGCGGATTCCTCGATGCCGTGAATGAGGTAGGGGCGGCAGGTGCAGATGTCGGAGCCGAACACGTCGGAGCCGTTGCACTCGTCATGCACCCGGCAGGTGATCTTGGTGCGATGGTCCGGCAGTTTTGTCACATCGCCGAACATGTAGACGGTGGTGCCACCGATCGGTGGCAAGAATACCTTCATGTCCGGCCGGGTCACGAGCTCAGGGAACATACCGGCGGTCTGCTCGAACAGCGTGCGGCGCAGCTCGGTCTCGTTGGTGGCAAAGCGCTCCGCAAGACCCGGCAGATACCAGACCGGATCGATCGCGATCTTCACCACCGACACGCTGCCATTGGCGTGCACGACGTCGCCGTCGGCGCGCAGGCGCTTGGCGGCGAGCGCCTCGCGGATCTCCGGCAGGTCCAGCCGCGCACGCGTCACCGCGATGCTCGGCCTGATGTCGATGCCCTCAGCGATGTCCTTGCCGAAATTCTCGGCGACGAGATGCCCCCAGGGATCGAGCGCGACGATCTTGGCGGGATCGCTCCATTGCGGAAACGGCCCGATGGTGGCGGCCGGAAAGGTATTGGTGAGGTCGGGACGCCGGATCGGATCGAGTGCGCCGGCGGACACCGCGAGCGCGCGGTACATCGCATAGGAGCCGCCATGGCTGCCGATCACGTTGCGATCCCCGGCGCGCGACACCGTGCCGATGATCGGCCCGCGGGCGCGTGCGTCGGCGGCGCCCCAGTGGATCGGGAAGGCGGCCTTCCTGCCCGGCTCCGGATGGGAGGTGAGGCGGATGTGGTCGGTACGGTTCGCGCGGCTCATGACCAAACTCCCAAAAAGCCAACGGCCCGCCGCTCGGACGGGCCTTGGCTCGTCGCGCTGCCGATGCGGAACATCGGCGGCGCGAGCTCAATCCAACATATTGTAGCGGGCAGTCGCGACAGACAAGTTAATCGTGCTGCGCGGGGCA
The DNA here is from genome assembly GCF_055807615.1 of Bradyrhizobium sp. MV1.5. Taxonomy (NCBI): domain Bacteria; kingdom Pseudomonadati; phylum Pseudomonadota; class Alphaproteobacteria; order Hyphomicrobiales; family Nitrobacteraceae; genus Bradyrhizobium; species Bradyrhizobium sp. MV1.5. Next base: position 21,285 of record NZ_JBVVPL010000028.1, read on the forward strand.
GGCCGGTTCGCGGCCAAATTCCCGTCGTCCGGCGGCCCGGCAGCGCTTGCCCGAGTGCCACGCCACCGCACTGGCGGAGCTCGCTGCCATCGCCGTAAGATGATGAAATAATTATGGTTTTCACGTTTTCAAGGGGCGGTGCACGGGTTGCGCAGCGGGCGTCGAGTTTCCGGACAAAACGTGTCATCAAACCCAACGTACAGATCGCCTTTGCCCTATCGCCAGCCTCATCGTCTTCCTTGGAGACTGCCATGCCCGCCGCCGCCTACATCGATCCCCGCAACGGAAAGCTCTATCCGCTGGACCAGCCGCGCTGGTGCTCGGACGAACGCACGCCGCTGCTGGTGACGCCGGGGGCCGGGATGTCGCGCGAGGACATCGACGGCCGGGCGCGCTCGCTCTGGCGCTACCGGGCGGCGCTGCCGGTCGAGATCAAGACTCCGATCACGCTCGGCGAAGGCTGCACGCCGCTGGTGCAGCAGGCCTGGGGCGAACTGCGCCCGTTCTTCAAGCTCGAATGGTTCAACCCGACCGGCAGCTTCAAGGACCGGGGCTCCGCCGTGATGCTGTCCTTTCTTCGGCAGATCGGCGTCGAGGCCATTCTGGAGGACTCGTCCGGCAATGGCGGCTCGTCGATGGCGGGCTTAGGTGCCGCCGGCGGCATGCGCGTGAAGATTCTCGCGCCGGCGTCGACGTCGCCGGCCAAGATCGCGCAGGTCCGCGCCTATGGCGCGGCGGTGCAGCTCGTCGAGGGCCCGCGCGAGGAATCGGAGGCCGAGGCCATCCGGCAGTCGAACCAGACCTTCTACGCCAGCCACAATTGGCAACCGTTCTTCCTCGAAGGCACCAAGTCGCTCGCCTATGAGATATGGGAAGATCTCGGCTTTCGCGCCCCCGACAACGTCATCGTTCCCGTCGGTGCCGGCAGCTCTCTGCTCGGTTGCGCCTTCGGCTTCCGCGAGTTGCTCAAGGCGGGCCAGATCGCCAGGCTGCCGCGCCTGTTCGCGGCGCAGCCACTCAATTGCTCGCCGATCGATGCAAGCTTCAAGACGGGCGTCGATACGCCTGTCGCCCGCGAGGTCAGCAAGACCATCGCCGAAGGCACCGCGATCAAGCATCCGCTGCGCCTGCGCGAGATCATCGGCGCGTTGCGCGAGAGCGGTGGCGGCACTGTCGCGCTCACCGAGGACGAGATCGTCGCGGCGCTGCGGCGTCTTGCGCGGCAGGGCCTGTTCGCCGAGCCGACCAGCGCCAGTGCGGCCGCCGCGCTGGACAAACTGTCCGCCACCGGTGCCATCAGGGCGAACGAGACCACGGTCGCGGTCCTCACCGGCACCGGCCTCAAGGCCGCGACCATCGTTGCCGATCTCGTGCAATAGGACCGCAAGGAGGCGAAGCCGTTGCCGTCATGGGCCCGCGTTGAACCTTTGGCATCCGTCGTCAGCCTCATGAAAACCGACCTCGAGCGAAGGGAGAGTTCCATGACCGCGCAAGACCCGTTTGCTGGTTTCAAGGCAGTCCAGAAGGAAGCCTGGTCGCTGTTTACGCCGATGGAAGTGTTCACGACACCCTCGGCCGCCAAGCTCGTGAGCTTCGCCGGGGTCGCGACCGGCCAAAGGCTGCTCGACGTCGGCTGCGGCACCGGCGTTGCCGCGATTACGGCGGCGCGCCGCGGTGCGAAGGTCAGGGGCCTCGACCTGTCGCCAGTCCTGATCGAACGCGCTCGCGAGCACGCGCGGCTGGCGAACCTCGACGTCGACTTCGCCGAGGGCGACGCCGAAAACCTGCCCTATGGCGACAACGAGTTCGACGTGGTGCTCAGCCAGTTCGGCCACATGTTCGCGCCGCGTCCCGAGGTCGCCATCGGCGAGATGCTGCGTGTGCTGAAGCCCGGCGGCATCATCGCCTTCTCCACCTGGCCCCCGCATCTCTATGTCGGACGGATGTTCGCGCTGATCTCCCGCCATCTGCCGCCGCCCGAGGGTGTGGCATCACCGGTGTCGTGGGGCGATCCGAAGATCGTCTCCGAACGTCTCGCGGGGAAAGCGAAGGACATCGCCTTCGACATGGAGATCATGACGCCATCCGCACTCAGCCCGCAGCATTTCCGCCGCACCATGGAAACGACGATCGGGCCTTTGATCAAGCTCATTGCCCAGTACAAGGACGAGCCGGACAGGCTGCGGAGTTTTCGCAGCGAGTTCGAGGCGCTGATCTCCGAATATTTCGACGGAAGCCACAACGTGATGCGCCAGCAATTTTTGATGACGAAGGCGAAGAAGGCGTGAGGCCGCGTTGACAGTGGCTTCCCTTCTCCCCTTGCGGGAGAAGGTGGCGCGAAGCGCCGGATGAGGGGTTGCTTCAGCGAGCTCGAAAGCGAGAGGTTCGCGGGCTGAGAGAACCCCTCACCCGTCTCGCCGCTGCGCGGCGAGCCACCCTCTCCCGCAGGGGGAGAGGGTGAGAGTGCCTCACTCCTTCAAATCATTCACCCGCTTCACCCACGTCCTGACATCGGTGAGCACGTCGGGCAGCGCGGCCTTGACCTCAGCCACGGTCATGCCCGCCTTGATGCGGGGATCGTAGAGCAGGTTGAGGATGTACTGGTCGTAGACGTCGAAATAGCCCATCGAGACGTTGTCGTTGAACATGGTCCAGGGCACGCTCGCGGTGTCGTTGATCGGGCCGAGCGATTGCAGCAGCTCCTCATAGGCGCAGTCGAGGAAGGTGAAATCGCCGTTGTCCACGGTGAGGATGACGTCGGAATGCTCGATCTCGAAATTGTCGTTCTTGCGGAAGCCGGACAGGCATTGCGGATCGAGCGAGGTGCGGATCTCGCGGGCCTTCTCCGCACCGTAGAAGCTCGAGATGGTGCGGAACAGATCGCGGTCGCGCACGAGCTTCACCCGCACATTCGCGGCCTCGCTGCTGTCGATCATGGCGATGTCGAGATGCTGCACGCGCTTGCCGATGTCGGCCACGACCTTTGCGAGCTGCGCCTTGCGGTCGGCGCGGTCGCTCTCGGCAAACACGCGCACCGGCCCGTCGAACTTGCGGATGCGGTCGACACGGCCGGCAAGGTGATATTCGGCGCCGAACGCCGTCTTCAGAAAGCCATCGACGATCTCGCCGTCCGTAAAGCTCTTCTTCTCGGCGCGCTGGCGCGAGGCGAGGGCCGGGCAATAACCCCCGCCGGCGGAGGGTTCGGGGTGAGGGGGCCACCCGCCGGGGGGGCGCGCCCGCCGGGGGGGGGCGGGGGGGGGGGGGGCGGCGCGGGGGGCGCGGGGGGGGGGGGGGGGGGGGAGGCGGGGGGGGGGGGGGGGGGCGGGGGGGGGCGCCCCCCCCCCGCGGGGGGGCCCGCG
>NZ_JBVVPL010000028.1:24653-78702 GCF_055807615.1 Bradyrhizobium sp. MV1.5
CCCCCCCGGGCGGCACTGTGCTCCGGCGCCCCCCCCCCCCCCCACCACCCCCCCCCCCCCCCCCCCCCCCCCCCACCCCCCGGCCCGCGGGGCGGGGGGGGGCGGGCCCCCCCCCCCCCCCCCCCCCCCCACGGCGATGGTAGCGGTGTCAGGGGCAAACGCGACGGTGGCGAGCGCCAGCAGGGCGATGCGAAAGCCGGACGAAGGCGGGGCCATTGCGCTCATTGCCGGGCGACGCTGCCGTATTCGCCTCGCGCACACAAGACCGCATATCCACGCGCCCGGCGGTTCCTGCTAATTGTTCAGCACGACCACGGTGGTGCCGACCCCGACGCGGCCGTAGAGGTCGGTGACGTCGTCGTTGGTCATGCGGAAGCAGCCCGAGGATACTGCCTGGCCGATCGTCTCCGGCTCGTTGGAGCCGTGGATGCGGTAGAGCGTCGAGCCCAGATACATCGCGCGCGCACCGAGCGGATTCTCGATGCCGCCCTTCATGTGGCGCGGCAGGTCCGGCCGGCGCGCGATCATCTGCGACGGCGGCGTCCAGTCCGGCCACTCCTTCTTCGCGGTGATCCTGTGCACGCCGCCCCAGCGGAAGCCGTCACGGCCGACGCCGATGCCGTAGCGCAGGGCCTGGCCGCCTCCCAGCACCAGATAGAGCCGGCGCTCGGTGGTGTTCACCACGACCGTGCCCGGCGCGTAATTGGTCGGATACATCACGGTCGAGCGCGGGATCGGGCTCGCGCCACCGCCGAGAAATCCGCCGGAACTGGTACCCGTGAAGTCTACCATCCCTGCCGCGGACACGCCGCTCGCGCCGGTGACCAAAAGCGCCATTGCGGCGACCGACGCGGCAAAAAACCGGAACATGCTCTACCCCCGGGGAAAATCGATTCAACACACCCATCAGAGGCCATATTTGCCGGGATTTCGCAAGCCCCGGCGCCGTGAACGTGCGCAACCCGATGGCGTCGCCGTTAGCGAATCCGTAAACCGTGACCGTCAAATTGAACGGCGAGGTCCGCAGCCGCGGGGCCGGGCAGGGCAGCAATGCCGCCGAATGCTTTGACGAAGACGGCGAACAATGTTTGATCGGCCGTGGATCTACGATCATGGTTGCGGGAGCTGACGGATGAACGGTGCGGAAAGTCTGGTGCGGACGATGGTCAAGGGCGGGGTCGACGTCTGCTTCTCCAACCCCGGCACCTCCGAGATGCATTTTGTCGCAGCGCTCGACCGCGTGCCCGGCATGCGTTGCGTGCTCGGCCTGTTCGAAGGCGTGGTGACCGGCGCCGCCGACGGCTATTTCCGCATGAAGGGCACGCCGGCCTCGACGCTGCTGCATCTCGGTCCCGGCCTCGCCAACGGCCTTGCCAATCTGCACAACGCCAAGAAGGCGAATTCCGGCATCGTCAACATCGTCGGCCAGCACGCCGTCTACCACATCGGCTACAACGCGCCGCTGACCTCCGACATCGAGGGCCTGGCCCGGCCGATGTCCTCCTGGGTCCGGACCTCGCCGGACTCCAAATCGGTCGCCGCCGACGGTGCCGCGGCGATCGCGGCCGCCAAGAGCGCGCCGCCGCAGATCGCGACCCTGATCCTTCCCGCCGACACCGCCTGGAACGAAGCGGACGGCATCGCCGAGGTTCCGGCCGAGCAGCAGCGCGCGAGCTATTCGCCGCAGGCCGTCGAGCAGGCCGCAAAGATCCTGCACGGCGACGGCGAGGGCACGCTGCTGCTGATGACCGGCAGTGCGCTGAGCGAGCAGGGCCTGGCGCTGGCCGAGCGCATCGCCGCCAAGACCGGCTGCACCGTGATGGGCCCGACCTTCCGTCCCAGGATGGCGCGCGGCCGCGGCCGCTTCTCGATCGATCGCATCCACTACGTGATCGACAACGCGCTGCAGATGCTGGCGAGGTTCCGCCATATCGTGCTGGTCGAGTCCGACGATCCGGTGGCCTTCTTCGCCTATCCGAACAAGCCGAGCATCCTCAAGCCCGAGGGCTGCGACGTGCATCGCATGACCTCTTGGGGTGAGAATTCGGTCGCGGCGCTGGAAGCGCTCGCCGGCGCGGTGAAGGCCAGCGCGAAGGACGTCAAGCCGCAGGTCTCGGCCGAGCTGCTCAAGCCGACCGGCGCACTGACCCACGCCTCGATCGCGCAGTCGATCGCCTATGCGATTCCCGAGAATGCGATCCTGGTCGACGAATCCCTCACCACCGGCCGCGCCTTCTTCCCGCCGACGGCGGCGGCTGCTCCGCACGACTGGCTCCAGAACATGGGCGGCTCGATCGGCTTCTCGACGCCGCTCTCGATCGGTGCCGCGATCGCCTGCCCGGACCGCAAGGTGATCTGCATGGTCGGCGACGGCAGCGCGATGTACACGATCCAGTCGCTGTGGACGCAGGCGAGAGAAAATCTCAACATCGTCACCATCGTGTTCGCCAATCGCATCTACCAGATCCTGCGCGGCGAGTTCGACAATGTCGGCGCCGGCGAACCCGGCCAGCGCGCCAACGACATGCTTCGCCTCGACCGGCCGACGCTGGATTTCGTGGCGCTGGCCAAGGGCATGGGCGTGCCCGGCCGCGCCGTCACCAACGCGGACGAGTTCAACAAGGCGCTGGCCGAAGCCGTCGCCGAGCCCGGGCCGCGGCTGATCGAAGTCCAGATGTAACTCTGGTCGATTGCGCCGCGAATTCCGGCCTCATGTAGCCCGGATGGAGCGCAGCGTAATCCGGGACGCCGTGCGTTTTGCGAGAACCCGGATTGCGCTGCGCTCCATCCGGGCTACGATTGGGCCCGGAGGCAAGATGCAGACCGAGCTGAACAAGGTGATCGCGGCGCTCCGGGACTTCTACGCGCACGAAGCATTCCTGTTCGAGAAGGACATCGGCGAGCGGACCATCACGCACCGCTTCGCCGTGCATCTGGAGAAGCAGTTCTCCGGCTGGTCGGTCGACTGCAACTACGACCGGCTCGGCGAGCGTACGCTGCATCTGCCGCACGGCACCATCATCTCGACCGACGATCATCTGGGCAAGTCGATCTATCCCGACGTCGTCGTGCATCAGCGCGAGATCCCGAACAATTTGCTCACCGTGGAGATCCGCAAGGCGAGCAATCACACCGCGCTCGACCACGACCAGCACAAGCTGATGGCGCTGACCGATGCGCATGTCTGGTTCGCCTTTTGGATCGGCGTGCTGCTGGTGGTGGACAAGGACCATGTGACGATCTCGGAGGTCTATGTCAGCGGCGTCCTCGATCAACCGCTGTCGCGCTGGTTCGCCACGCGGCTCGCGGAGATCGGCCTGGGGACGGCGCGGTAAGGCATGTGCCGAGATTGTCGCCTTCAATTCAGCTATTGCTTTGAGTCATAGCCCAAGCGCGATCTCGGCCCATTTCAACATGCGGTCGCTATTGAGGAATGACAGCACCGCCGGCTCCAGTGACGCGGTCGCGCCCGGTGCGAGCAAAGCCGTCGCGGCCACCATGTCGCAGCGTTGATTGAAGGCGAGTGAGAGCGCGGCCTTGGGGTTTCCCTCAACGCGATATGCCCGGCTGCGGCCGCGCATCGGACCGACGACGATCTCTCGGCCGGCAGCCGTCGGCGTTGCCTTCCCGATCAGCGCCAGGTCGCCCATCTGCTCGAGGTCGCCGTCGTCGGCAACCCCGGTGGCACAATTGCAAAAGCCGAGCTTGGCGCGAACGTAGAGCTGGACTTCGCCGCCGCAATCTTCGGCCTTGCAGCGGAACGCCTTGCCTTTCCCCCAGGGATCCGCGCCGAAAGGCCAGTCGATTTCCGTCCACACCGGGCGGACCTCGCCGGAGGTCGCTGTTGCGGGTGCCGTTTCGCCGGATCGCGATATCCAGAGCGCTGCGGCTGCGCAGAGCAGCGCGGTGGCTGCGCTGGTTGCAACGACTTTGCTTATCAGGCGCATGGATGCTGCCGCGGCACTTTTGCTAATTCTGAGCCATCAACTTTCGTGCGGCTGCGAGGTCCTCCCGCGACGAGTCGCCATTTCTCGCCGTTTCGACGATTTTTGCGTAGTACTGGCGGGCCTTCACAGCATCCCCCGCTTTCTCGGCCGCGTGAGCGGCGCCGATGGTCGCGCCAAAGCGGTTCGGCTCCTTGCGCATGGTGCTTTCAAACGCGGTCAATGCCTCGGTCGCCATGCCGCGTTCGAGCAGCATGGTCCCGTAAAGCTCGCGTGCGGGGGCAAGCGGACCCGGCGTCACGATGGATTTTTCGGTCTTGTCTTCGGCATCGGCGGCAAGGCGCATCGCTTCCAGCGCCTCCGCCTGTTTCCCCCGGGCGTTGAGCTGCCAGGCTGTAGCGACCTGCCGCTGGATGTCCACGATTTCGGTCCAATAGGCGTCCTTGTCCTGCTGCAGCTTGTCCCGCAACTCCGCCAGCTTGGCGATGTCCGGAGTTGCTGCGTCTGCATTGCCGGAGCGCGCGGCGCCGAGGGCGCGGGCGAAATAGGTGATCGCATCGACATAGGCAAACCGGCTCGGCTCGACCTTCAGCGCGGCAGCGCCCTGCCAATCACCGCGCTCGACCATATAGCGCGCCTGGCTGGCCGCTATCGCGTAGGGACCGGCGCGGACAGCCGGCGCATAGCCCGTGGTCGCAACCATATCCGCGATGACGTCGCTGGCGCGGCTGTCCTGCGCAAGCTGGAGCAAGGCGTAGACCATATAGTCGTCGGCATGCAGCTGCTCGCTGGGGTCCTTGCCCTCCTTGGCAGCCTTGGCGGAACGGCTATTGGCGTCGATGGATTCGTTCCAGTAGCCGACGCGCGTGAAGATGTGCGACGGCATATGCAAGGCGTGCGGTGCCGCCGGCGCGATCTCGGAGTAGCGCTTGGCAGCGTCGAGTCCCTGCTCTGCGATCGCCGGATAGTCATAGAGGTGGATCAGGTAATGCGCGACGCCGGGATGCCGCGGCTGGCGCTTGAAGATCGGCTCCAGGATAGCAGCGCCCTTGAGCTGGTTGGCATAGGTCTTGTCGTTTGGTGACGCCGTGACATTCAGCGTGATGGCGTAGGCGATCTGCGCCTCGTCATCATCGGGATAGCGCGCGGCGACGGCTTCGGTTGCCTTCAGATAGGCCTGCGCCCGCTGGCCAAACGTCGTCTTCTCGTCGCCCGAATAGAAGGCCAGCAGCGCGTCGATATAGTCGCGTTCGCGTTCGCTCTTGGCGCCGAGTGCCTTGGCCTTCTGCAGCGCGGCGAGGCCTCCGGCGAGGTTTTCCTTCGGCGCGGGAAAATGCGGATTGTACAGCAGGCTCAGCGCAATGCCCCAATAGGCGATCGCGCAATCCGGATCGGCCTGCAGCGTCTCCTCGAAAATTTCTTTTGCGGGCCGGTACCAGAATGAATGCTGATAGCGCATGCCGCGATCAAAGCGGCGCTGCGCCACCTCATTGCAGGTGGTCTGGAAGTGCACCTTGCCAAATTGCTCGTCGGTCCCGTCCTCCGCGCGTGCGGCAGGCGTGCCGGAAATCGAACCCAGGGCAGCGAGGGCGAGAAGAGAGACGGTTCTCAAGGCGAGCGCGCGCATCAGCCCCTCCATTTTCTGTTCAGAATAAATTTGGTCGGATGGCGCCGATAAAACCGAGGGCGCCGAAATTCGTACTGCTGAGATTGGCAATGGCAATTGTCTTCTTGAAGGATTTCTCCATTCGCGATGCGAGTCAACAGGAAGCGGACGGATTCGCGTTAGGGAAGCACGCCTGCCAGGACCCGTCCGCCCGCCCGTCGAGGCGATGGGGCCACAAGGCCGCTCGCACGACGAGCGGCCTTGCATCATCGTCCGTCACCCGCTCAATGCAGCGGGTCGCCCTGGCCGAGCGCGTAGGCGACGAGGTCCTTCAGCGCGAAGCCGGAGCCGGTCACCGGCGTCCATTGCGGGTCGAGCGACAGCACGGAGGAATTATCTCCGAACATCATGCCGAGGAAGACCTCGGCGACGATGCGGCCGCCGACCGGTCCGAGTTGCGGTGTCTTGACCGTGGCGGGCCCACCGGTAGCCGGGATTGGCATGTCCGTCGCGTTTTGCCGCGCCTCGGCCAGGATATAGGCCCACAGCGGGCAGTTGTCGGCGAACACGCCATTCGCGATGCTCGCGATCTTGACTTGCGGATCGCCCGGTCCCGGCTCGTCGACGGCCTTGCCGATGATGATCTCGTCGTCGGTCAGCGGCGTCAGGTTCATCGCCCGGGCGACGGCCTGGCCCGACGGCAGTCCGAGCCGCCAGCTGCGCTCGAGATTGCGTAGCGCCAGCGACGCCGGATTGGAGGCGACTTCCGGCGGCAGCTTGCGCAGCGGGTCCACCAGCGAGGCATCGATGCGATAGGCGAACTGCAGCCGCCTCTTGTTGTCGGGATTGGCGTCGTCGTCCTCGACGCCGTAGGGGCGCGTGTCGAGATCGATGAAGCGGCCCCAGTCCATGGCGCGTCCGGGTCCCATCGCACGGAAGCCGGTCAGTGCGTTGTGATCGGGATTGTTGGGGTCGGGGAAGATCTGCAGCAGCATGTTGGCCGCATCGTTCAGCCGGTAGCCGGGGCGGATCATGGAGTGCCCGAGCCGGTAAGCCGCGACCGAGAATTCGACCGGCATGAACGGATAGGTCTTCCAATGGTAGTAAGCGAGCTTGCTGCGGTCATATTGACCTGCGGTCTTCAGCTCGTCCAGCACGCTGGCGTGGACGATGCGCGGCAGGAAGTCGTTCAGCACGACGTACTGATAGTGGAATCGAACGCGCTGCTGCACGTCTTCGAACGACAGGCTGTCATTGTCGTCGACCATGCGGTTGTGAAAGCGCAGCATCAGGGCCTGAAACTGCGAGACGATGCTGTTCTCGTCGTTGCGGGGATCGCCGATCAGCGCGCGGCCCTTGAAGCGCGGCAGGTCGACCGCATCGGGCACGCCCGCGCCGGTGACCTTCTCGCCGAGCCGGAACTTATTGCCGTCATACATGTAGGGCTGGTCGTTCGGGCCGCGGCCGTAGACATTGTCCATGTCGAGCGAAGGCGTGCGGAAATCGACGAGGCCGTCGGGATCCTGCTGCTTGGTCAGCGAACTGACCGGATCGAAGGTGATGTCGTGGTCGACGAACTGGCCGAAATAAGTGTAGAGCGAAGGAATGCCGCTCTCTTCCGCGTCCGGCCCGTCCTTCGGCCCGTCGAAGCCGGCGATCATCTTGTCGGCGAGCGCCGACAGGTTTGCGATCGTGTTGGAATCGTTCGGGCCGAATTTGGCCGGTGCGAGCTTGCGGAACATGCGGCCGAAGCGGCCTTGCGAAAGCGGCGAACGCGTTGCGTTCAGACCGCGCGGAACAATTGCGTGGCGGCTGCTCATTGAAACACCTTCCTGAAAAGTCGGATGAAACAGTTCGGGCTCAAGTTTCTCGCGCTGGGATTTGCAGCCTAGGCGCGATCACGCCTGCCACGAGCGAGATGGATCACAATTGCCCGTCATCGAAATTTTCGGAAGGTGTGCTTGGCCCGCAAGCCACGGCGGCGCATCGTGAATTTCTCCGTGACGATGACGGATAACATTCTCGTCATCGACGGACGCAGGCGGCTTCGGGCAGTATCAATTCGCCGGAGCGTCGGCGAAGCGGATCGTCTTCACGTAAAAAATTGTGACGGCGTGCGCGGCATGCGCGCACGCCGCGAATCGTCAGTAGTCGCGCTGCTGCGAGAACGCGTAGCGCGGGCTGATGCCACAATGGGACGACGTGCCGGACGCGGTGGCAAGGCACTGCTGGTAGCTGGCGAACTGGCAATATGCCTTGCGTTCGCGACAAGGCACATCGTGTCGCAGCCTGCCGCCGGCAATGTGATCTCGGCCACAGTTCACGATGGGGTTCGAGCCTATCGTGAACGGACTTGCACGCGTCGATCCCGGAGAACTACGCTTGCCTTGTTCGGATCAGGTATTTTGGAGGTTCTAATGCAGAAATCATACTTGCTGGCTGCGACAGCAGCGCTGGCGCTTCTCATGCAGACACCGCTCGCGCTGGCGCAGGGCGCACCAGCCGCCGCCGGAACCGCGGCGCCTGCGGCGACAACCGCCGCGCCGGCAGCGACGACCACAGCGCCTGCCGCCACGAATGACGCTTCCAGCCAGCCGACCGACTCCAAAAAGAGTGCGTCGAAGAAGCCGGCGAAGAAGAAGATGACGCGGCAGCAGGAGATCGATCACTCGGTCGACAGCGGCACGGTGCCCGCGCGCTACCGCAGCTCGGTGCCGAAGCAGTACCAGCAATACATTCCGTTCGATAAGCAGTGACGGATCGCACGGCGGCGCGGCGTGATCGGGCGTCGCGCCGCCGCTGCATGGCAAGCCTATCGCATGTAAGAGGCAGCTTCCCTGTAGCCCATCCTTCGAGACGCGCGCTTTGGCGGGCTCCTCAGGATGAGGGCAAAGTTCGCGGCGGCAATTTCGACAGAACCGGTGCTGCCTAGCCTCATCCTGAGGAGACCGCGGAGCGGTCGTCTCGAAGGAGGAGGCGCGCGCTCAGGCCCGCCAATGAGCCATATGCGATACCTTGGGTGCCCACGGGGACGGCCGTGGCCAAGCGGCATCTGAAGACGTAACGGCTGGCGGTCCGCGCGAGCGGTGCTAGAGTAGGCCGAAGCCTGGGGGAAGTAATGAGTGACGACGTGAGGGATGCTGGCCTTGTGGCCATGATCAGCAGCATCCTGGGAGGCAACAAGCGCAATTCAGAAAGTGTTGCGCCGCCGCCGCTCATCGAGGTTCCGCCGCCGACCGCGCCGACGAACGGATTTGAGCTGGTCGAGCCCGCCCCCGATACATCGCCCGCCAATCCAGAGAACAAGCCCGAAAATAATTCCGAGAACGCGCCCGATGCGACGCCGGCTGCCGCGAAGCCGGCCGAGCCGCCGGCGAAGATCGCCACCACACCTGATGGCAAGCAGTTGCTGCCCGCCGAGGCGATCGCCGATCTCGTCTTGGGTGAGCTGCGCAAGCTCGAGAATTTTCCGGCGGCCGGCGCCTCCGTGACGGTCTATGGTTACAGGCACTGGAACGCGATGATCACCTTCGCGCCGTTCTCGACCACGTTCCGGGATGCTACGCGGTTCCGCCAGGCCATGCCGGACATCGTCTTCAAGCTGCGCCGTTTCGTCGAACTTGAGATATGATCCGGGATGATCGCCAGCTTCGGCCCGCCGCGTTTCCTCGCGGCGCGAAGGCGCGGGCCGTGAGCCCGAACAGTTCGACAGGATTTTCGACTTGAGCGTTGCCTTTACCAAAGAAGAGAGCGCGGAAGCCGCCGCCGAGACGCTGTTGCCGGATCGGCCGATCTCGCCGCATCCAAACCTCGTGACGGAAGCGGGTTTGCAGGCGTTGCAAAAGCAGCTTCAGGACGCACGCGAGGCCTATGAAGCCGCGCAGGCCATTGAGGACGTCAACGAAAAGCGCCGGCAATCGGCGGTGCCCTTGCGCGACACCCGCTATCTCACCGAACGGCTGCGCACGGCGCAGGTCATTGCCGCCCCGGCCTCGACCGATATCGTCGCCTTCGGAAGCACGGTGACGTTCAGCCGCGCCGATGGCCGCGTGCAAACCTATCGCATCGTCGGCGAGGACGAAGCCGATCCCAAGGCCGGCTCGATCTCGTTCGTGGCTCCGGTGGCGAAGTCGTTGATGGGGAAGGCGGTCGGGGATGTCGTGGGGTCGGGTGCGCAGGAGATCGAGATTTTGTCGATCGGGTAGGGGACGTTTATCGATGGTTTCCGCTGTGTCCGCGCAACAAGGCGCGATAGCTGGATGAGACGATTTCTGTCGGGAGCATTGCCGTTCTACGCGCTGGCCGGATTGGCCATGTGCATGTACCTCGTCCTGTACAGGACAAACCTCTTCGACTTGAACGCCATCGTCCAGGATGCGACCGGTTCGTCGTGGTTTTTGGTCTTCATCTTCGTCTGCGTGCTGCTGGAGTCGGTCTTCCCGTATTTTGGCTATTTTCCCGGAACCGCCCTCATCCTGATGTCCGTGGCGCTCAATCCGAAGCCTGCGGACGTCTCCGTTTTCATCGTGGCGTGGCTGGCCATCATCCTGGGCGCCGTTCTGAGCTACGGACAGGCTCGTTTTTTCAGACCGCTGTTGCAGCGGGTTGCCTCAAAGGCGGCCCTGAACCGCTGTGAGTCCCTCCTCGACGCCTACGGTCCTTACGCGCGCATTGCCCTGTTCATTCATCCCAACGCCTGCGCGATGTATTTCACGGCACTCGGACTTCTCGGCCGCAACCTGACGCGCGAACTCGCCTATCTCGCCGTGGGTGCAGCAGCCTCCGTGGGCGTGCTGTTCGTCGTCGTGAGCAGACTCGTGTCGTCCGTAGGCACGACAGACGATGGCGAATTGCAGCTGCTCCTGGCCGCAGCGCTGCTCGCCATCGGGACGCTGGTGGGTCTCTACGCGGCCTGGCGGCCGGCGCGGGCGGCTTGATCCGCCATCAGACTTCAGCCCCCGCGACGATGCCATCATGCCAGTGTTTTGCCCGACGGCGCAAGTGAATTCGGAAAAAGAGTAGTTACTCGCAGGGGGCGCATCGCGCGGTGAGGCGTTCGCGCAGCGCGAGCGCGGCTACGGCAAACGGACTTTCGCCCATCGCCTTCGCCGATCTGACGAATCGCTGATTGAAGGTCAGTAAGGCATCGCAGGAAGCAGCCCGCCCAAGGTGGAGCAAATCGGCAAAATCCATGCAAGATTGATATCAATCGCGAGCATGACGTCTTCGCGCCTCTGCAGCGATACCCGCCTCCATCTCTTCCACGCTTTTTGGCTTGCCCCGATAGGGCAGCGACGCGAAGACATCCGTGGTCTTGGCCGGCGCGAAAAGCGAGGCCGGTTTGAGAAGCACTCCCTCCGGCGTGTTCTCGATCGTGAGCTGCGTACCCGCCCGCCAGCAGCGCTCATCACGGATCGCCTTCGGCAGGACGACCTGACCCTTGGTCGTGACGGTCGTCGTCAGCTTGTCCAAAGCCATGCGGTCTCCTTGGTACGACAAAAGTTAGACAAGTCGGCCGCCCTTCAGGCAAGGGCGGTCAGCCTTAAATCGCTGCGGTTGATCACGTCATGTGGGCCGCACCCAAAGAATCAAAACATTCGGGAAAGCGTAACCCCTTGATTTCGCACGCGTCGGCTACTGTGCATGGGGTTGTTTTCGACATTTTTGATCGAGACGGTCCCCACACGCGACCGTGCGTCGACGATGAGTCCGCGATCAGCAGGGTTCAGGAAGGTGGATGGTGGGCGCACAAGGGATCGAACCTTGGACCTCTCCCGTGTGAACCACAATCAATAGACCCGAGCTAACCAAATCCGGCCATAGTTGAAATGTAAAAACCCCTTTAATTGATGGTGGTTATGGCCTTGTGCAGCCATAAGAGCCCATAGGCGACCTTGCTACATTTTGTATGCCCCCGTTGTGCCCGCCGTGGATTTTCCCTCGGGGCACAAAAACGGGGGAGGTCTGAGACCCGGTTCTGTTCGAGGTTGGCCGCCCTTGTTGCGGGGCACATCAGGGGCACAGAGAGAGGAAATGGATCATGACGCAGCCGGCCAACCAGCTGACACTCACCGATGCGGTGATCCGCAACGCAACGCTGCCGCCGGGTAAGGCGCAGCATTATCTCCACGACGACAAGCTGCCCGGCCTTGCCTTGCGCATGCGCGCCACCGGCGGCCGAACCTGGGTCTACCTCTTCACCAAGCCGGGGGTGAGGGGGACCCAGCGCAAGACCCTCGGCGCGTGGCCCAAGTATAATGAGAAGGCCGCGCGCAAGGCCGCCACCATCGCCGCAGGCGAGGTCGTCAAGGGCTTGGACCCAAACGATGCGAAGCGCGAGGCGAGGCGGCAACAGGCCGCCGATAAGCAGCGCACCACGCTCGCGGCCCTCATTGCTGAAGATGGTCCCTACCAGACGTCCTTGACCGAACGTCAAGTCGTCAACTGGAAGCCAGCAATGTCGGCGTTGCGGCGCGGGCTCAAGGATCACGCCGAGAGCGGCGTGGGGGACTTGACGCGACGGCAAATCATGGCTGCGGTCGACAAGATTGCCAAGACCGGCAAGCGCGGTGCCGCCAAGGACTTGCGCAAGCACGTGCATACCTTCCTCGAATGGTGTGTCGGCGAAGGTTACGTCGAGCACAACGTGCTCGCCGGCTATCGCGCGCCCAAGGAAACTCGCGCGCAGAGAGTCGGGCGCCGAACAAAGGGCCGCGCGCTGACCGATGAGGAAATCATCAAGGTCTGGGATGCATCCGGCAAGCTTGGGGCTTTCGGTTTCCTGGCACGCATGTGCCTGCTCGGCGGCCCGCGCCGCAGCGAGCCTACCATGATCGAGTGGCGAAAGCACATCATGGACGACCGGATCACCTTCGATGCGGCGTGGACCAAGATGGGGCTGCACCACGATGTGCCGCGCACTCACCTGGTTGACGAGGTGCTCACGGCCGCGAAACATTTCCAGCGCGCGACGTCCGACTATGTCTTCCCGTCACCGAAGACCGGTGGGCAGATGTCCGGCTTCACCAAGATGGTCAACCGCCTGGTCAAGGAAGCGGACGTTGCCAAGTTCACCATGCATGACCTAAGGCGCAGTTTGCGCACCATCATGTCGCGCTGTGGCTACGACAACGAAATCCAGCGGTTGTGCGTTGGGCAGAAGCCAAGCGGAATCGATCAAGTCTATAATCACGACGAACAGTGGATCATCCGCAAGATGGCGTTCGAGGCGGCTCACGACTACATTGCAGAGCTGGTTGGCGCGAAACGCATCGGGAAGATCGTGCGCCTGCAGCGGACGAATCCGCTTGACCCGATCAAGGCCGAGCTGCTCGGCCGTCTCCGTGAGCATTATGCGGCCGCGGCGTCCTAGTCGTCTTATCGCACCTGGCCAGATAGTCCCGCACCGCATCGACACGATAGAGGGGCCGGCCATCGACGTAGCGCCATTTCAGGGGGTGGTTCGGATCGCGCCGCCACTGCTCCAGTGCGCCTGGCGTGCGCCGGATAACCGCGGCCGCCTCTAGTGCCGTCAAATTAGAGCTGTTCGGCAATGCATCGAAATCGAAGGTCGCGGGCGGCGGCATGCCACGGTTCTTGCGAGGGCTCTTCGCGGCACGCGGCGTCTCGCTGGAATCTGCCGGCCCAAATAACTCGGTCCGTGTCTCTTCCTCCTTCTCTGGCATGCCTCCTCCCCCGAACCATTCCGTCTGCAGCGATAAGACCGTGGGCTGCTCCAGCAAGAAAGGAGTCAAGCGCACAGGTATGGCTGCCGGATAGCTGTGGCGGACAAAAAGGACGCCATTCTTTGCCCCAGAGCTTGACTTGGGCTGGAGGTCGCATCTCTGCGGCAAATATTCCGATCGAAACACGATTGATTTAACTGGGCGATGAAAGGCGCACGACTTGCAACCAGACCGTTATGATCGGCAGACTATCGATCACCTTCGTTGATCTTTCTGCAGTTTTGTCTGATTTCGCTCTCGTTCGTTACGCTTCGATCACGTCGTTACTGGTGCGAAACTGGTGCGGAACGCCTGCTTATACTAACGAGCTGGACCTGATATCCGTAAGGTCTCCATCGCAGGACTCTCCTCCCGATGATATGCGTTGGAGTGCATGACTCAGGACGAACGAGATCAAGCAATCGCGTCCATATCCAGTACAAATCGTCCTGGGATGTCCACATAATTCTGAATCGCATTTAGTGAAAAGAAAACGCCGCGAAAAGAGCTGCGCTCCGCGTTCTTTGATGCGGCACAGCAAGTTACGGCTCATCCGCGGGGCGAGGAGCCGCGGGCTTCGCTACGCGCGACTGTTGAGCATGATAGCGACCGCACGGCGCATTCACGCGACAAAGGTCCAAATGTCTTGGCTGAAGGTGCTGGGCGACGCGCATTTTCAGCCGGCGTTGGGCTCCTTGATGCCCTCTTTACGGGCCTCACCAACCTCGGTTCGGCCCCGAAAACAAATGAATCCTTGCCAGGCGATCGCGACCGCTTTGAAGTAGCGGCGGAGGAAGCAACCAAGCAAGTCCAGCATGAGCAGCAACAGCGGTACGACGAGGAGTGGCGGCAACCGTCCAAGGCATCTTACGGAGAATGATCAAGGGACCTGGCCAGCCACGCCACGGCCCCAGCTTCTTTGGCACTAAACAAATCAGCAAGCGGCCTCGAATGAGCCTGAAGGTGCCGAGCCCGACGATGGCGCTATCGCTGAAATCGAGTATGAGTTTCGGCGGCGTCTTGCGGGTATGCAGCGGTTGAGGCGAAGGGAGCGAACGGCAGCGTATCGAGCGGCTAGGGATTGGTATCAGCAGGCGGTCACCGCGCTGCGCGAGAAGCGGCTACGCGAAAGGCAGGCAAGGTTCAATTGAGCGAAGGCGACGAATCCAAACCGGGCAGGGTGGACCGGGGATACACTAACTTGGGGGGCGCGCTTTGGATATGAGATTAGATGCCGCGCTCAGTTGCCGAGGACGTCCAGGGACCCATTTTCAGCGTTCTCCAGGAAGGGCTACCAACTTGATTTTGGGACGTTCATCACGAACGAGGAGGAAAGTCTGATGAGGAGTCTTAAATGCTTCGCCAATACACTCGCGTACGTCACCATTGCGATCAGCAAGAACGATCTCGCGAGGGGCGACCATTCGCTGCTTGGCGCCGCGCGGCACGAGAAGGGCGAGCGGATGACCCGAAGAGATGATGTTGCCGAACATTGTGGCATCGTACATTCGGTGGAACGTCTTTGACACGATGATGCGCCGGATGGCGGCCTGAAAGCCGGCAACATTGAAAGCGAGATCCGGTTCAAGAACGACGAGGCAGCAGGCAGCCGGGTTGCTGATCACATATCGGCGGAAGGTTGCATAGTTCGAGCCACCAAACTGCTTTGCCAATGCGATGCCAGATTTGATGCCGAACTGAAGTTCGTGCGCGTGCTGCGCAAAGAGTTCTCCTTGGAATAGTGCTTCCGATGCAAAGACATTGGCTTCCCGCTCAAACAAATCGGTGATTTCTGGATCGAGCGTTTTTTCGCAATCGTGGATCAGCGAATACACTTTGCTTTGGTGTGGCATCGTTCCATGCCCCGCTTCGTGTAGCTTGACGAATGGGATGCGTGGGCCTGGCGTGTCCTTGTCGATTATGACGAGACGGTCGTTCGCCTCGAATAACCCTAAGACTTTGCTAAGAGCGGACTTAATCGTGGCAACGCTTGCTTTTGCGGATTTGACGAAGCGCTGAAGAAAGCCGTCATTGAGCACTTCATCGTCAACGACCGTGAGCTTTGCAGCCTCCATGATCGTTTTGATCGGCGTTGGAAAGACGCCGTAGGCTGCCGCATCGCGCAATAATCGATCGGCGTGCCGTTGGACATTTGCGAGTTGATCTGCGGTTAAGAAGGAATCATCGGGCCGTGTCACGTGCGCTGTTGCTTCCGTATGAATGCAAGGTATTCGATGAGCGCCTTCTCTTCATCCGGCGTCAAATTTTCGACGGCAAATGTTGCGACGCGAGCCTGCCGTGCTTCTTGTGTTGATGCGGGAAAGTAGCCGGCGCGCTCCATCAGATCTTCGTAGGACGTACTATAAATTCCAGCCAAGACATGAAGCACGTTGGGCGAGGGCTTGGTAATCTTATCATTCTCAAGTTGACTCAGATAGGCGTTCGAAACTTCTTTGCCCGAGGCTTCTTCGACCTGACGCAAGGTCATCCCGGCAGCGTTCCTCAGCCTTGCTAGGTGTTTGCCGAAAGTTAGTTTGACGGCGGGCTCATTTTCTTCTGGCATGGCAAATCTCGCATCTATCTGATCCAATAGAAGAATACTGGCGCTTAGCTTGATGTGTCAAGCATTGCGTGGTAGTTGCTTGACAAAGTTAGCGCAGCGGCGTATATCTAGCGTATGGCCTTCGGGCAGATAGCCATGCCAGCAGAAAGTCTCGACATCATGTCTGACCACTACCACGAAGTTCGCATCCACATTGATCGGGAGGCCTACGAGGCCCCCAATCCGACGACGGGCGAGGCGCTTTATAGCCTGGCCGACATCGGCCAGCACAAAGAGCTTTTTCGCGAGGTGGAGGGTGATCATGAGGATATGCCGATCCCCCGGGACGGTACGCAGATCCATCTGAAGGATGACGAGCATTTCTACTCGCAGAAGGTCATAACGATCTATGTCAATGGTACGCAGGAGCTCTGGCCGCGCCGTAAGATCTCCTACGATCAGGTCGTGAAGCTGGCCTTTCCCCATGGCCCGTTCGGCGGCGACATTCGCTACAGCGTTTCGTGGACGAAACCCGACGGCCAAGAGAATTCCTTGCGGCCCGGCCATTCTGTCGCGGTGGTTGAAGGAATGATTTTCGATGTCCGTAACACCGATAAATCTTAGTCTAAGTCCAGACCTTGCCAAGCTTGAGGCGGAAGGGTTCCGCCTCAAACTTGTTCAAGGGACCGCCTCCCATTTGCTCATAGAAGGCATACCGGCCGTGACGTCCGCGGGGCAGGTGGTGCCGGGGGTGCTCTATTGCCCGCTCGAGATCAATTCGGTTGGCGTTGCCGTAAATCCGTGTGCAAATCATCAGTGCTGGTGGATTGGTGAACCGCCGTGCGATTCGACCGGCCGTGTGATGACAGAGATGATATCGAACCCTGCAGAAGATAAGGGCGATGGCATCAAGACAACTGTTGGGTTTTCGCGCAAGCGGGCCAACAAGACGGACTATGGCGATTATCACGAAAAGATATGGGCCTATGTACGCTTGATCTGGCACGAGGCGCAGGTTCTCGACCGCAATTGTGATCCTCGAAGCGATAAGCCGGTGCCGGCAGTTGTCGAAGCGCAAAACCGAGTCTTTCGCTATCCGGACATGGCAACAACGCGTGCGGGCATCGGTGCTGCAACTGCGAAGCTCCTTGCGAGACGCGTAGCAATCATTGGCCTCGGCGGATCCGGTTCGTACATTCTCGATCTTCTGGCGAAGACGCCGATCGAGGAACTGCACCTGTTCGATGGCGATGACTTCGAACTTCACAATGCCTTTCGGTCACCAGGCGCACCCGCAGCCGAGGAATTGACCAATCCAAAAAAGGTAGATTGGCTTTTTGGCATTTACGACCGCATGCGCACGGGAATATTTCGGCATCCGTATCATGTTCGAGCTGAACAGTTACCGGAGCTCGCCGGATTCGACTTTGTATTCGTGGCGATCGACGACTCATTCGCAAGAAAGGTCATCTTGGAGGGACTTCTCGCTATGCAGGTCCCCTTTATCGATGTCGGGATAGATGTCGGCATCGACGAAAAGGGACAGCTGCGAGGTCAATGCCGTGTCACTGTTGCAACTTCCGAACAGCACGAGCACCTTCAGGAGGTCGTTTCTTTTGCCACCGCAGAGAACGATATTTACCGCAATATCCAAATCGCGGATCTGAACATGCAGAACGCGGCTATGGCCGTTACGAAATGGAAGAAAATGAGAGGCTTTTACGGCGACGACTGCCGTGAGCACCACTCGCTCTATACCATTGCCACCCATGGTTTGACGAAAGAGGACAGGAAGTGAAGATTTCCGCGCTGCAGCCTCTTTTCGTCGACTTTATTCCAAAGGAGATCGACGACGGTATTTTGTACGTCTCCCAGCGATTTCAGACCGCAAGCCATCGCTGCTGTTGCGGCTGTGGCACCAGAGTCGTCACGCCGTTTCGCAACGCTGAATATTCCCTGACCCAAAAGAACGGCGTTGTTTCTCTCTCTCCGTCGATAGGCAATTGGAACCATCCGTGCCAGTCGCACTATTGGATTACGAAAAATATGGTCGTTTGGGCGGGAGCAATGACAAAGGCACAGATTCAAGCCGGCCGCGCACATGATGACTCTCTTAGAGATGCTTACTTCAGGCAGGCCGCGTGGCCGTGGTGGCGGCGCGTTGGAAGAGGCATCCGCGCATTGTGGAAAGCTTTATTCGGTTAAAAGTGCATCGTGATCCGTAAACTGGATTACTGACGCTTTTTGTCGGGCGGATCTCGTTTCCGAGGTCCAACACGACTAGGTCGCCGGATGCTGTTCAAAATCGCGCGAGGTGGGTGATTTTTGCCACACGAAAAACGTCCAACATTTCGTCCAACAATACGTCCCCCACAAATCCTGCAGGCATGCTAAACTATTGAAATTCGGTAGTTAAACAAAGTAATGGGGCGCCTCAAGCGCGAAATGGCAATCCTCGCGACCAGCGGCGGAATGGGCCGAGCGCACCAAACGGCTGGCCGCGCGCGTTCCCGGGCAGGACATTTTTTCGGACGGCCTCGTTGAACGCCAGAACGGCGGTTGGAAAATCACGGTGAGAGGGCGAGTTGTGCTCGAGACCATGGAGGCGCGCCGAGGCCAAGACGAGCCGACGGAGAAGGTCCCAGTCGAAACGGCCGGGCCGGTGCCATCCGTGCCCAGCCCTCGAAACTGCGAACCGCTGACGCGAGCGCTTCCAGCGTCGCCGCGAAGCCCGCGAACGCGCGCGAGCGCATGCATCTTGAGGAGCAGCCGCCGAGTTCTCCCAGCGGCTCAGAAAGTCAGGTCGTTGACTCGCCTGTGGCGCACACGAACAGGTCCCCTGGGTAGGGGGTGTGGGAGCGAATTGGACTATGTCCGCCAGCAGCGGCGAAGCGCATCTCCATCCGGCAGCGCGACCCGCGCTTCAAACCGAACCCGGTGCCTTTGGCGTACCGTGCGGCACGAGCGCTGGTGCTGTTACGATTGCGGAGTTCCGGATGCCCAACTTTGGCCCCGTCAGCGTCCAACCATGACCCAGGCCTACTGCTGATTTCGTCCAGTCCAGTACTGACTTGCGATGGAATAGCTGGGGTCAGCGTTCGGCTCTGACTCATTTCTGATGAAGTTCGCCGGCGACTGTGGTTCTTCAACGGAGAATCGGCGCCATGCGGACAGGCTTTCGAATTTCATCGCTAGTACCGAGTGGTTTGGTCTTTGATGGCGTAAGTGATTCAGAGGATTCGGTTATTCTGGCTGTTCGGTCAGAGGCTGCGGAGGCCCAGTGCCCTTTGTGCGCGACACTATCGCGCCGAGTCCATAGCCGCTACATCCGGCACGTGGCCGATTTGCCATCAGCGGGCAGAAAGGTGCGCCTCCGATTACTCACGCGGCGCTTCACATGCGAGGTGCCGCATTGCCGCCGGCGGATCTTCGCGGAGCGGTTCGGAGAAGACGTCGTTCCGCTTCGACGGCGTCGGACGGCACGGCTCGAACACATCGTCCATCACCTGGGGTTGGCGCTCGGCGGCCGGCCGGCAGCAAGCTTCGCCAAGCGGCTCATGCTGCCTGTCAGCAACGATACCTTGCTGCGGGTGGTCCGCCGGCGGGCGGCGATGCCGATGGATCCCTTGCTTGTTGTGGGTATTGATGACTGGGCGTTCCGGAGAAATCGTCGGTACGGGACCATCGTGTGCGATTTGGAGCGTCGGCGGGCTGTCGAAGCACCCGGGCATCAACATTGTGTCGCGAGATCGCGGTGGTGGATATGGCGAGGCAGCAGCCAAGGCGCTGCCGAACGCCATCCAGGTCGCCGACCGCTGGCATCTGATGGAAAACGCGAGCGCGGCCTTCCTTGAAGCGGTGCGCCGTTCGATGAGCAAAATCCGAGCCGCAATCGGGGCGACGACGATCGATCTTAAACTGCTGACCTGCGCGGAAAAGCTTCGCTATCAGGGTTATCTGCGGCGCCAGGACAGCCATGCCGCAATCGCGGCTCTTGTCAGCGACGGTGTGCCGCTCAAGGAGATCGTCCGCCGCACAGGACATAGTCGCAATCTGGTTCGCCAAATTAGTCGCGGCGGCGGTACGGATATCTTCCGCACCCGTCAAAGCACCCTGAATGGGCACCTGCCGTTCCTGGACGCGCAGTGGTCAGGCGGCTGTCGTAACGGTGCCGAACTCTGGCGCCGTTTGAGAGGGCAAGGCTTTAAGGGATCGCTGCGCGTGGTGGCGGAATGGGCCACGCGACGGCGACGCGCCGAGACCATCAGCCGTCAACAATTGCAGAGGGTCCCCGCCGCCCGGACGATAGCGCAGTTGATGACGATGAAGCGGGACCACCTAACCAAGGCCGAGACCGTCACGGTTGCCGCTATTGAACAAAGCGTCCCTATGCTGGCCGATGCCAACGCTCTCGTTGGCCGCTTCCACGCGATGATCCGAAAGAGGGCCGAGATCGAGCTCGAACCTTGGATAGATGAATCCAAGCGGAGCCTCATTGGCTCGTTCGCGAATGGGATCGCCAACGACAAGGGCGCGGTGCACGCGGCTATCACGCAACCGTGGTCCAATGGCCAAGTGGAAGCTCAGATCACCAAGCTCAAGCTGGTCAAGCGGCAGATGTACGGGCGCGCTAAGCTCGATCTCCTTCAGGCTAGGCTGATTGGCGCGCCATAAAAACAAACACGATCATCGAATACGCGTCAGAGCCAGCGTTCGACGCACATCGGGGTGAAGTTGCTCTCCGATTCTACAATGTGACGCTTCCCAACACGCTCGACTATCTGGGATCGCTGAGGTCGTAAGAGCGGCAATGTGTGGGTGAGGGATGGGTTATTGTTCGATCTGCAAGACATCGTCAAGCCTCGAGCAGCGCACCCGTGACGACTACAGGCGTCTGGAATGCCGCGTGTGCGGCAGGTACCGGATTACGGGTTCGGTATTGCAGATGCTGGACTCGCGACTGAGTTGAGCCATGCGACGCGTGCGATGTCGAAGGCGGAGTTCGAATCGCCGAGATAAACTCGTTCAACATGGACGACATGATCAAGGTTTTACAGACCCTGTGCGGTGATTCTTCGCCGATCATGATTTGTGCATTCCGAAAAAACCGTAGCTTCGTAAGATTGGCAACAGCTCATGAAGGTTGTTAATCGTGTAGTCTGGATGCGCCGCTTGCAGGCGCGCCTCGGAAACAAATCCCCCGGTAATGGCTATACTTATCAGTCCGAGATTCCGTGCAATATCCGTTTCGATCGGCATATCGCCGATGATGAAAGTTGACGCTGGTTTCAAGTTGTTCTTCTGCATGTATAGACGAAGTCGCTCTCCTTTGCTTGTCGATTTGTATTGCGTGTCGCGGCTTTCGAACGCGAGCACATCGTCGATGCAGTCATTGATTCCAAGTCTTCTCAATTGGTAGCGCAGAGGGTCGACTATATGGTTGCTCACGATGATGGACGAAACCCCTTCTCGGCGCGCCAACTCCAAGACTCTGCGCGCGCCCTCGCGTAGATCGGCTCTGCCCGCAAGAGCCTCATAGGCGTCGTGAAACATTGCACTCCCATCGCGATCCACCGTCGCAAGCTCGTCTCGCGATAGTCCGAGGCTGCGATAAAGAAGAGACAGCGGAACGTCGCAATGCTCCCGAAGCGTCTTCATGTCGATCGTTGTACGACCAAAGCGATCTAGAATTGCATTGGTGGTTTCGAGCAGTGCGTATGCATCATCGAGCAACGTTCCATTCCAATCGAAGACGAGAACCGGTTTCATGATCTGACCTTAAGCATAGATTCCGTGCGGGTGCCACCGTCGTTCGCCACGTAGTAGCACCGAACTACTACGGCATGGGCATCGACACATCTAGATGAGTTGAAATGCTGGCGAGAATGGAGACGATTGACGCCCGCGATCAATCGAGCAAGTTTCATTTGGACTCCTGGGCCGGCGACTGCGAGGCCGTCATGATCGTACGGGCTCTTTTCGGTGTCCCAGCAATCCACGTGCCACCAAAGCCATTTGCGAGCCTCGCTTGAAGAGGGCAAAACCATGTTCTTCGGCTCCGGCGACGGAATACTCGCGCGTCAGTGTCTGGTCTCCGACATTAACGTCTTCAGCCGGATACGGCTGAACACGACAACGCGAAATGTTGAATATGATGGAGGCGCCATTCGCAAGTGTTCGCGGGCGGCGCTCCATGGAGACGGGGCCTTTGCGCAGAAGACGCTCCGGTTGGCATGGGGAAGTCGGGCTTCAGCAGGCGACTGCCTGAGCAACACGCGATTTGAGGACCGCGAAGCGATCTTTCGTGGCGAGCACTCGCGGTCCTTGGCAGACTCGAGCTTCGCTGAATGCGCCTCAGGTCCGATCATCATCCGGCTTGGGGACGCGGCCCTTGCCATCGCACTTGTGTCAACGGTTACATCCAACCCACGGGCAGGGCGAAGAGGCTAAAGCCCTCGCACAATTCCCGCCAGAATATCTGCCCGCTTAAGGCATTTTCGACCGTAGCAGCGCAGAAGCTGCATCGCGTGTCGCGCACGTTACGTCATCTAAAAGCGCACGTTCCTGCGACCTACGGTGATCGCGAACCGCTTCGCAAGATTAGGTGGCCGACAGTTGACGAAAGCAACAGGGCTCAGACAGAAGAAGTTGAGCTGCTGCAAGAACACGCAAGCCTTAGAAATATGATCTAACCTGGGCATGTCCCTGCCGGGTTAACTTTGTAACTGGCCGCCCGGCAGCGCTCCTGGCAGCTTATTGTGTTCCGGCTTGTGGACCGTGGAGGATGGCGCGCGTCAAGACTTCGACCCGTTCGGCAATTTGGCGAATTCGCCTCGCCACGTCCTCGACTGCGGTCATGTCCACCGGCTGCGTGCAGGAAATTGAGCTCATCTTCGCGTTAAGGTCCCTCAGCTCAGCCTTGCAGCGCTCTAACTCCGCGTTGAGCATCGTAACTTCATTCATCGCCGTTGCCCGTATTGCCGTTGCTTCCGAGAAGATGTTTGTTCGGAGCATGCACCTGATTGCAATCTTTGTCGCGCTCGCGTGGCTCCACATGGGTAGGGGGCATCTCGAAAGGCACAGAACGGCCAACCCAAACACCGACCGGGTCGTTCACGCGCACAGCTGCAAATGGAGCCCCCATACCCAATTTATATAAAGGAATGAATTTCAATGGCACGCGCATGCGTTCCTCTCAGCAAAGCCCGGGCGGCCGGCCGCACTCGCAAGAATCCAAAACGATTTTCGGGCCGCAAAGAGCCAAACGGCTTGGGTCCGTTAGGCGAACCGCCGAAATGCTTAGGCAAACCGCACGAGCGCGAGGCGCGGCGAACGCTGTCTGATGACCTTCGATGGTTCAACCCGGAGCCACCGGACGCTAGTGGCAATGGCAAGTGGGCTGGTTGCGCGGCAAATCGGAGGCGAAGACGTTGGCGAAAGCTCTGAATCTTCTCAGAATGATGCTGAATTCCATTGGCGGCTCGCTGTTCGATGCATCGAAAGTAATGATGCCGGAAGTGGAAGATGCTGAAGACCCGGCCACGAAATACTTCTAGCTCATTCTCAATTACTCTCGCCTGAATGGGCATCTCCAAACAAGAGTGTAGAAGCCCGGCTGAACCGGACTTCCGCTGTTGTCGGTCGCTCCCTTCGGATTGTGATCTGCCCATACGATCAGACGCCATCGAATGGTGCTTGTGCTGACGTATGCGCATGATTGCTTTGCGGAGGCAGTGTGTGGCCTGCTGCAATTCCGATTTCGCGATGACAGCCCGTGCATCGGTAGAGAGCGGCAAAGGGAGCCGCGACTCCCGGCCCCTGATCCTGATCGAAACAGTCGCTGTTAGATTGCTGTAGGTAGTTGGCGTTCTTATAGGTAGCCATTCGACTTCTGTCACTAGAGTAAAGCCGGACTTGACCTCTCGGGACTTACCGAATGTAATGCTGTTGCTGCTAACATCAGCGTTTGGCCCGCAGTCCGCAAGCGTTGCGCGGGCAATCGGGGCCGCCAGTCGCAAGCTGGCGGTTCTCCCCGATTCGTTTCGACCAGTGGAACACGTTTCCCGGCGTGCAACCGCAAATAGCGGAATCTTACGCCGGCTATTCACAGGGCCTTCCTGTGGACAACCTCATTATTCGGAAGAGATTTCGCCGCGCACCGCACGCGCTCGGCGCATGGATTAATTATGACACCCAAACAGAAAGCCGCGCTGGCATCTAGCACTACGATGCCGGGATAAAGCAGGGAGGCGAAGTTGCCCTGTCCATCATAAGGGAGTTTCCAGACGGATTCAGCGAAACGAAACGACGCAGAACTCGCCTCACAGGCTGGCGCTTCCCTTTCGACCGCCGTGACGGCAACTCATGAGCGCTTCCAGTTTGGGGTGGGCCTTCGCGCCGGTGTCTCGCGATATCGAGAAACCCTTTTAAAGTGCGGCTTCGGTCACTGCCGGCTTTTGCGTTGAGCGCGTCTTCATCGAGCGGTCCCGTCGGGGAGATGATCCGCCTCCACGGTGCGGACTGGCATTCGGCGGAGAACCGACAGCTCGAGTCATGAACGTCATCCGTCGCAAGCTCGTCGTTTTCACCATCCGATTGTCTGACCCGAGGTATCCTAAGTTCCATGACGGCGCCCTTGAACACATCATAACAACATCACGAGGACCGGCATGCTTCGAGCGAGGGCAGCTTGTGAAGCCAACCAGGTTGCTGGGGTGATCAGAACCAGGAATCCATCAGGTGAACAAGCTGGGAGCCCGCCGTATAAAACGCCTCCTGCGCTGCACGAAAGCGCTGGGCTTCAACGGCGGTGACCGGCAACGGCAGGTCGTTCTCCGCGATCTGCCCCAATACATACGAAGCCAAAACACTGCCAAACACAGTGCCTGGTGCGATTCCGCGGCCGTTATAGCCACTGAAACCGATGACTTTGCGGTCCAGCTTGTGAAGCCGGGGCAAGTTGTCGGAGGTCATTCCAATCATGCCAAACCAGCCGGTTTCAAACTGGACGCCCCGAAGCCCTGGAAAAAGCTTGTGCAACGATCTTTGGGCCCAAGCGCGGTGAATAGATCGCCCAATCCCCTCAAGCGCACCAACACTGCCAAACACGAGTCGCCCGGAGCGATCGAGGCGAAACGAAGAGAGGACTTCTCGAGTGTCCCACACACCGTGCCGCTCAGGCAGGATCGACTTTCTCAGATCCTCGGGCAGACATGGCGTGCCAAAGTTGAAATAGGGCAGTTGAATCTGTTCTTGCCGTACCTCAGACCAAAGTCCTTTGCTATAAGCGTCCGTCGCGACGACCACCCAGTCGGCCTCTACAGATCCGCTTTCGGTGCCGACTCTCCAGCGGAAACCATTCTGTTGCGCCATGACGGCCTCACTATGCGTAAATATCCTGGCTCCCATCGCAAGCGCGGCCCGCGCTAACCCTCGCACATAAGCCAATGGCTGTATGGTGCCGGCGCGCTTATCGAGCAGCGCGCCGGTGTAGTCGCCACCGCCTACTTTGCTGCGTGTTGCCTCCGCATTTAGCACCAGGACGGGCGCTCCACGCTTCTGCCACTGTTCGGCACGGGCCTCAACCTCCTCCAAGCCCTTACGTCCGACCGCACAATGCAAGGTGCCGGCACGTTCGACTTCACATTCGATGTGGTGCTTTTCGATGAGCTCGAATACCGTCTGCGGTCCGCGGCCGAGCTGTTCAAGTAACCGTTCTCCAAAAGGCGCGCGGAGCGCGGCCGGAAGCGACTCAGGCATGAGCCACATGCCCGCATTCACGAGTCCGACGTTCCGCCCGGACCCGCCGAATCCTATTTCAGACGCCTCCAAAAGCGCAACACGCGCTCCACCTTCAGCTAGATGAAGGGCCGCCGACAGCCCGGTATATCCACCGCCAATCACGACGATATCCGCTGCAATTTCATCAGTAAGTGGAGCAGTTTGTGGCGCTGGTGGCGCAGTCAGCACCCACAGTCCGTGTGATCGTCGATTGTTTCGCATCCGCCAATCCTCTTACAAGTAGCTTCTTGATCGACCCGAGCTCCAGCAGCCATCGTGAATACCGCTAAGTTCTGGCGGACCTCTCTAGTATCCAAGCGGACCTCCCTAGCTTCCAACACTGACGTGCCAGCGCCACACCGGCAGGCAAATCGCAGGCCAAAAGGGCAGTTCGTCATCACCCCGAAGATCAGGCCGAGCTACTAAGTTGTTGATCTGTTGAGGGCACGCGCAGCACCCACGCGGCGGTGCGCCGGAGCTCCGACTGCGCGAACAAAGCCAAAGCCCCTCGGCGCTTGCTCTGGAACGCGCCTTTGTGCGAGACAATGGGTCCCAAAAGGGCAGCAAGGGGACCACACCGTGAGAGCCTCTCTTGATGGCGAAATTCGCGACGGCCGCCATCATATGCAGATCCGGGTCTATTTCGAAGATACCGACTCCGGCCAGATTGTTTATCACGCAAATTTCTTGCGCTTCATGGAACGCGGCAGAACGAACTACTTGCGCCTGCTCGGAACGAATCAGCAAGCATTACTCAAAGAAGCCAAGAACGATGCGCCCGGTGTTGCCTTCGTTGTGCGCTCGATGACGATCGATTTTCTAAAACCGGCGGTCTTGGATGACATTCTTGACGTCGTCACAGTCCCGCAAGAGGTGAGGGGCGCGTCGATTGCCTTGCTGCAGGAATGCAGGCGTGGCGACGATCTCCTGGTCACAGCACGTGTACGGGTAGCGTTTATCTCAGCTGGAAAGGCGCAGCGCATCCCGAAGTCGCTGCGGCTCGCTATGGAAGGGCATAGATAAATCTGCCGCCTCATTCACGCGTTTGCCTTGCAGCGCTCCAACGAATTCAAGTCATCATGGCGGCGTAAGTTAAAGCAAATGGGCTGCGGCAAACCCGGGGTGGCTCAATTGCACAGTCCAGCCGAATGAAACAGAAGCCGGCTAAGAACGAAAATAAATCGGACTTCGTCGGCCGCTTTGGTCACAGCGACCACAGCGAAACCCACGTCAAGGATGACGGGCCGATTGGCGACTGGCGCGGCTATCCCGCGGCGCTGCCGTGGCGAACTTGCGCGATCGCATTTCGCGGCTCTTCTCAAATGGCGGCACCGTCTCCATTGCCCCATGCTCCATCTGGCTGACGGCAGCGAGGCGGATGGTTTCCGAGCTGCGCGCCAACGCTCGGTGCTCTTGCCACTCCGGATAAAAAATCATGGAAGAGGGCGGAACCGAGCGCGATCATTTTCGACGAGATGGTCAAGACGGTCCAGGAGCCGGCCCAATCGAAGGCGGCCGGCGGCCTCGTCCTTGGGTCTGAAAACATCAAAGGCACGTTTGTCGGATTCATTAGAAGGTTCAATCTTTATGTTGTTTTCTGGAATGCGGATCAGCACGATCGAGCGATCGTCATTCACCGTCGCTCAAAGAGGATGGATATCGTCGCGGAAATGCCGCTTACGTTCGAGACCGCGCATCGGCTAGCGCTCTTTATGCCGCGTGCCGTGCCGACAACAACATTGCGCCGGATGCGCCGCCAATCGAATGAAGGGCCGCGCGGCCATTTTCGAAGTTGGTCCGGGCCTCCAATAGGCAAAACTGTTTCGTGGGGCGCCCACTTTATGTCAGCGAGTGCCATGATATCAGAATGGCAACCGGTGGCCTGTGGGCTGCCATACCTTACTTCACCGCTTGAACGCGCGAGGATAGTGCCGTGGCTAATGACGTAGAGCTTCTGATCTCGTATTTCGCGCTTTCGGGGCACGTTTACCCGCTGGGGGCCTGCTGAGGTCACTCCATTCCAATTCAAAGGCAGGGTCGAAGGGGCAGCGCGCGCGGGGTTCAACGGGTTCGGTCTTCACTACGAAGACACGATGGTCGCGCAAAGCAAGATTGGTTTTGCGGAAATGAGACGCATTCTTCAAGACAATGGCATCAAATATCTGAAGATTGAATTTCTGCTCGATTGGTACCGGACTGACGAGAAGCGAATGGAATCCGACAAATTCCGTCAGCAAACTGCTCGATTGTCTCCGCCGAACTTGGAATGCGGGATATCAAGGTGGGCCCGGGATTCCAAGAAACGCATGCCGATGTGGCGCTCCGCCCATGGTGGCCTCCGTAAGGGGACACTTGGGAATGATCTGCAACGCAGAACCTAACGCAGCGTCCGGTTCACGCATTTCTTTCGGCACGAATGTTGTGACGCAGCTACAGCAATTCGCGCGCACGTTGTTAAGACGCACGAGGCTCGGGGCACTCAAGACATGAGAGTAGAAATGAAGAACTTCTTGCTTACGACTGTGAGCATTGTGGCGCTTGGCGCAATTGCGTCCGCATCCGGTGCAGACCTGGCTGCGCAGCCCGTCCAACCTCTCTACTCCAAAGCTCCGCCGCCTGTCGCGGCTGCAATTTACGACTGGAGCGGCCTCTACGTCGGTGTGAACGGCGGCTTGGGCTCAAGCTCGAATTGCTGGTACTACAATGGTCGCACCCCTGAGGGCTGTCATGATGCGACCGGCATTACCGTCGGCGGGCAGATCGGCTATCGATGGCAGATCGGCCAGATCGTGCTGGGCGTTGAAGGTCAGGGGAACTGGGCTGATCTGAGCGGATCCAACGTCAGCATTGCGTTCGGCGATGTCGACCAGAGCAAGATTGGTGCGTTCGGTACGATGACTGGGCAGATCGGTTATGCGCTCGACACCGTACTGTTTTACGCCAAGGGCGGCGTCGCAGTGGCGAGCAACACGTATCGAGTCAACTCCGCAGTCACGGGCGCGCAGTTCGCGGGCGCTGATAGCAGCCCTTGGGGTGCTACTGTGGGCGCCGGGATCGAAGTCGGTTTCGCGTCGAACTGGTCGGTAAGCGTCGAGTACGACCACTTGTTCATGCGGGATGCCGACGTGAACTTTGTCGTGGCTGCTGGTTCGCTGGGCGGCGATCGCATCCGCCAGGATTTCGATCTTGTGACTGCGCGGCTCAACTATAAGTTCGGCGGCCCGATTCTGCTCAAATATTGATCTGAAGTCGGACTGGTGAATCGAAGGCCCCGGCTAGACCGGGGCCTTTCAGGCATCGCGCGTGCGACGCGACTGGCGGGTGACCGGAAGTCAGGAACAGTTAGCGAAACCGCGGCGAGTTCATCTTCTGAGCTGAAGTTCTAAATCGATAAAGGACAGCGAGCATGTTCGTTTCATTCTTCCCTCGACCAAAGTTGTTCTTTGCGTCGTCAATTCTTTGGACGGCGTTGGCGATGGCGTTTTGGTATGTATTTGCCGGCAATCTCTTTCCAGCCCCGGAGAAGCCGGTCGGGCTTGCGACGTTCTGGTCGGCCTCGGCGCTGTGGTTTGATCTCTATTTTGCGCTGGCCGGTACGGTGTTCGCGGCGGCATGGATGTTATTTGCCCCGCATCCCTGGGCGACGTGGTCCATTCTTGGTTCGGCGCTAATCCTGTTCACCTCTTACTTTCAGGTCCAGGTCTCGGTCGCGATCAACAGCTGGTATGGACCGTTCTATGACATGATCCAGGCTGCGCTTTCGAAGTCGGCGCCGGTCACGGTCGAGCAGTTCTACAGCGAGTTGTCGACCTTTGCCGGCATAGCGCTCGTGGCCGTCGTGGTCGGCGTGATGACGCGATTCTTCGTCAGCCACTACATCTTCCGCTGGCGCACGGCGATGAACGATTTTTATGTCGCCAACTGGCCACGGCTGCGCACGATCGAAGGCGCCTCCCAGCGGATCCAGGAAGACACCATGCGCTTCGCCAGCACCATGGAAGGTCTAGGCGTCAATCTCATCAGCGCGGTGCTGACACTGTTGGCGTTCCTGCCGGTTCTGGTGAGGCTGTCCAGCAACGTCACGGAGCTGCCTCTGTTCGGCTCGATTGCCTATCCGCTGGTGTTCGCCGCGGTGATCTGGTCGATCCTGGGCACCGGCGTTCTCGCGCTTATCGGCATCCGCCTGCCCGGAATTGAATTTTTCAACCAGCGGGTCGAAGCGGCCTATCGCAAGGAGCTCGTGCTCGGCGAGGATGATACGGCGCGTGCCAATGCGCCGACATTGAGCGTGCTGTTTAGAGACATTCGCAGGAATTACTTCCGGCTCTATCTGAGCTTCATGTACTTCAATATCGGCCGGATCGTCTATCTCCAGACTGACGTCATCTTTCCTTATCTGCTGCTTGCGCCCACAATCATCGCGGGCAAGATCACCCTCGGCGCGATGAACCAGATCCTCAACGCGTTCACGCAAGTACGAACCTCGTTTCAGTATCTCGTCAACTCCTGGAGCACGATCGTCGAACTGATCTCGATCTATCAGCGGCTGCGGAGCTTTGAGGCAAAGATCCACGGTGGGCCACTGCCGTCGATCGAGATAAGGAAGCCAGCCACATGATTCCTATAGCTATAGGGAGTTGACGGACACCTGACCTTCCGTTCCGCGTCAATCGGTCGCAACGCTGCTGAATTGCTTAAGTTGTGAGAAGGGGCACTCGAGAGAATGGCGCTCGGCGTGGAGAAACTTAGCAACTGCATATCGGAACCCCCGTGACGTGTTGTTGTGGATGACGGCTAGCGCGCCGTTGCAGCGCGCGGACTGAGGCAAAGGGGCGGCGGATGGCTGTAGGGGCCATTACAGCCGCGGCGGGTAAGCTACAAAGCAGCCGCGTCGCGTTCGACCTGCAGTCGAGCCAGCGGGTTCATGACACCGAAGACTTGCTCCGAGAAAACAGCCATGAATCTGATTTGCTCCTGGAAATGGGTTCTCAGAGTCCACACCGCCTAGCTCTACAAATAAGTACCAGCGTGTCGTAAGTTCGACAGTGTGAGTCAGACACGCCTCAACGGTGTTGTCCAGCGAGCAATCATAATTGTGTCACACATGGCACCGGACACTGACTGACTAGCCAGAACGACCATGCGGGATGTTTCAAACTTGATCCGCCTCCATGGAATACGGTGCTAAACAGGGGTAGGCATTACGTGGGGCGGCGAGCCCTTGTGACCGCCGGATGTGTTGGTGTCCATTCTGGTTCTGGCGGAACGGTAATCGAGCCCAGTGGCACCCAAGCTCGTTCTAGCGTCACTGGATCGCGCAGCTGGGCGAAAGTTTCGGTGCGAATATCGAGCCACTCGAACCAGCGATCCTGGACGGCGACAAGCTGGGCTGGCCGGAGCACGCCGAAATTATCTCGAAGAGAAATTCTTATCACCGTAAGCTCAACTGTGAACCGTGCCAGAAGAGTTCAAGATGATGTTGCGTCGTGTTTCAACTACCAGAACCGGGATTTGACAACTCTGAGCCTGCGGACCAATCCGTTTCCGCCGAGCCGGAGCTCTGGCCGTGAACATGACCGCCAGATTGAGCAGCGTGGATTCACAAGCGTGGCTCGCCGACTATAGCAACCGCGCCGCACATCCGGCTCAAAAGGCGCGACGAGCTCCTAAGCTGGAATTGGCGCGATCGGAACAAGCAATCCACTAAGGCTGCCCAATTCACGGCTCGGCGATCCTCACCAAATGCTTTACGAACTTTTGTTGATAGCGTCAGCAAGCGTCGACTTGAAAACCAAAGGACCTATCCGCAGGATGCTTTCTTAAGCCGTCATGCATCCAGAATGAGCGGAGCACGAACTGTCACATTACCGAAACCTAGCTCTTGTACTTGTAGGCTCGGCCGTCTCCCTTACTCCTCCCGCTCCCTGGAGCGAAGAAGGTTTATTCCGCACGGCTTTCCGGGGGCCACCGGCCAGGCGGGCCGGAGCCGAGGTCGGCCAGATCTCCGTTGTTTTTGGATTAGCGCCATGACACCGAAAACCAAACTATGCGCTTTGTTGCGAGGTGTTCTGGACGATGCGATCGGGATGGTGCCCGAAGCAAACCGGACGTCTTCGTTGAAGGCGTGCCTCGCCGAAAAGGTATTAGCTCTGGCCGCAAAAGGTCACTTGGATCCAACTGTCTTGACGCGTCTCGCGCTACGGAGTCTGCAGGAATCCTGTTGTGGTTGCTACGGGTGCGAACTGCAGAACCCCCTCCGAGGTGTGAAGGACCGAGAATGAACTCCAAACCTATTCCCCGCGCTCCGGCGTAGCTGACCGCCTGGGTTTCGGCGGGTTGCAAGGCGGCGCGAGATTAGAGGTCTGCCCGGCCATGGAGCTTGCGCCCGGCAGCGATGCCATCTGAGCGCGAGGGTTATGGCGTCCTGCCCGGAGAAACTCGGGTCAGTCCTGCTGTGGATGCCGCCTTGCTCCATCATGAGGTCGCCCGTGTCCGCGGCTTTCACTGACGTCATTGCGCCCCGCCCGCGGCACATACGGATTTCTCCTCTGTCCGCATCGGCGCTTGGCGCGCGATATCGGCGATGTCGGAGGGCAGGGTGCTCGCCTGCCCGGTTGCCGCTAGTAGCCGAAGCGGGCGAGGCCGAGTGATCCGAAAGATCGGACGGGCCGGTGAGATGTTGGAAAGCCGAGCTGCCTATCGTCCGGGTTCGCGACAGACGCGGATGAGCCGATCTATTATGTCCTCAACGCTTGCAGGCGGACTCTTGCCGTGGCCGCCTCAGCGGAGGCAGCTGTGTTCGACGATCTCGTCTGCCTCGATTGCGACGGCGATGCGCCGCTTACCCTGGCAAGGCGGCAGCCGCAAGCCAAGCAGTATCATTCCCGCGGCATCGACGCAGGTTCCGAGCTCGTCGCCCTTGCGACTACCCCTCTCCACGACTACGGCTGACTTGCGGTGTCGAGTGTGCTCAGCGCTGAGCCGGCGGTTCCCCGCGAAGTGCTGAGCTTGCCGTCCGGAGAAGGAGGGGTCGCAGGCCAGCGAAAGGGGCCGGGATCGCGCAGGCGGCGCTTGAATCTCACGTCGGAATTGCCTGAATGGCCGGGCTCTGAGCGGGCCATGCTTCCCTTCAAATGGCCCCGGCTAGGCCGGGGCCATCGACGCAACTAGGGATCAATATTTCAGGAGAATCGGACCGCCAAACTTATAGTTGACCCGTACCGTGATAAGATCGAGATCCTCGCGGATGCGATCGGCCCCACCAATGTTCCCGCTGAATTTCACCGTGCGGGGCTGGAAGAACAGGTGGTCGTACTCG
Source organism: Bradyrhizobium sp. MV1.5 (assembly GCF_055807615.1). Classification (NCBI taxonomy): domain Bacteria; kingdom Pseudomonadati; phylum Pseudomonadota; class Alphaproteobacteria; order Hyphomicrobiales; family Nitrobacteraceae; genus Bradyrhizobium; species Bradyrhizobium sp. MV1.5. The sequence continues at coordinate 57,568 of NZ_JBVVPL010000028.1, forward strand.
AAGCCCACCGTCCAGTTCGGTGCGATGCCGTGCTCGAATCCGACCCCCAACACACCGCCCCAAAGAACGTCACTTTTCCTAGCGGCTCCTGCCACGGTCGAGCTGATCTGATGGATGTTGCTCGTGACTGCGGCGCCGCCTTTGCCGTAAAGTACGTTATTCCCAAAGGCATAACCAATCTGCCCCGTCATGAGACCGAACGCGTCAATCTTAGTCTGGTTGGTAGTATCGGAAAACGGGATGCTGTGATTGGACCCGGTCAAATCAGCCCAGTTGCCCTGGCCCTCAACACCCAGCACGATCTGGCCCATCTGCCATCGATAGCCGATCTGGAGGCCCACGCTACCGCCTGTCGGATGATGACAGCCCTCGGGCTTGCTGCCAAGGTACTCCCAACAACTCTCGCCTGAGCTCAGACCACCGTTCACGCCGAAATAGTAAGCACTCCAATCGTAGATTGCAGCCGCGACAGGTCCCGGAGCGGTGGTGTAGAGAGGCCTGATGGGTTGCGCAGGCAGATCAGCACTGAATGCGGGGGCCACCGCAGCAAGCGCCACCGTACTGACTGTCATAAGCAACAAGTTCTTCATTTCTATTCCCATGTCTTGAGTGCCCCCGAGCCTGCTGCGTCTTAACAACGTGCACGCAAATTGCTGTAACTGCATCGCAACATTGGCGCTGGAAGAAATGCGTGAAACAAACGCCGCGTCAGGTTGCGGCGTTGCAGATATCTCCAACTCCTTGACATGCCCCTTCGCTTGCGAGCGTAGATCAGCGCGGTGTCCTGCCTCTCGCGCACCCGACAGCTTGACGGCATGCTCCACCTCGCGACGTAGTAGCGTGGTAGGTCGACGGGGCGCCCGGTAAGTGCGTGTTCCAGCCGTTCGTGATCACGGAGTCCAAGCCATCGTGATCGCCCATTCCAGAGCATCGTGATCACCGTTTCCAGCCGATCGTGATCGCTATTTCAGCGATTGCGATCGGGGTAACCAGGAGGCGCGCACCGCTGACAGTCTGCAACCCGGCTACCTTGGTCTTTTGCCTAACTCCGACTGCTTCAGCTATTCGAACGCTACAAGCAATGGGCCGGCCCCCTCAAGCCCATCCTGTCCCAGGCCATGTCGCCGGCGAGAAGCTGTTCGTCGACTATTCCGGCCAGACCATGGAGCTGGGTTGACGGAGTACGATACACGCCAGTCCTGCTCCGGCTCCGCGGATGAAACCGTCAATGCAGGAGCGATCGGTTGGGCTTTCGGTCAGGGGCGGCGCCGACGGAGCAACGAACCCGGAAACTCTCACGCAAATAACCGCACACGTTCTTAATGTGGGTCAGTGGTGTGAGGTCCGCGATAGGATCTCCCGAAATCAGGCTCATAAGTGCCGCGGTTTTCGCCCATGCCACAAGTACGGGTCCGATTAGGTTGTGGGCGCGTCCGCTCCGCGGACGGGGCTCTATGAGCCAGCTTGCCGAGCCATGCTGTCTCGGCCTTTCGGATCACGATGCCTCGCGCAAGCCATAAAGTGCTCCTCGCCGGGGGCACTCGGAAAACGGGCTCGCCTGTGGCGAGCGTTATTACGGCCCCGTTCCCGCGTGCCGCTCAAACACCGGTGTTGTCGCTGCACTCGTCCCGCATGCCCCTTCGGGCCGCTATGCTCGCGGCCGGGCTGACATTTCTCTCGAGGCGAGCTAGGTGAACACTGAAGCTGATCCCGAAGGCGCTGCGGCTCGCCATGAAAGGGACGTAGAAAAATCTGCGCTTGTTCACGCTACCGCCCTCCAGCGCCCCAACGAGATCAAGCAGTTGGTATTCTGTTGCGATATCGTCAAATCCGAGTTTTCCGGCATCGTCTATCACGCCAACTATCTGCGCTTCATGGAGCGCGGACGGACCAACCATCTGCGACTAATGGGTGCCGAACAGCAGGCGCTGTTCGAGCAGGCCGAGACGGAAGACGCAAGCTTTGCCTTCGTGGTGCGTTCGATGCATCTCGATTTCCTCAAGCCTGCCCGGATGGATGACGTGCTCGATGTCGTGACCTGGCCGGTCGCCGTGAAGGGTGCGTCCATCGTGCTGGCGCAGGAGGTGCGGCGCGGGGAAAACGTGCTGGTGAAAGCCGAGGTGCGTGTCGCCTTCATCAGCGGCGGCCGCGCCCAGCCGATCCCGAAGTCGATCCGCGCCTTGATGAAGGCTGATCTGATTTCGTGATCGGGCGATAGCGGACGGCCTCTCGACTCCCCCGCGCGCGGCGATAGATTGCACTCCCGCCAACCGATGAGGCCATCATGTCGCGCCCGCCGCTTCCGCCCTTTACCCGTGAGACCGCAGCGCAGAAGGCCCGCATGGCCGAGGATGCCTGGAATTCGCGCGACCCGGTGCGCGTGTCGCTCGCCTATACCGAGGACAGCCGCTGGCGCAATCGCTCCGAGGTTTTTCAGGGGCGTGAAGCCATCGTCGCATTCCTCACCCGCAAATGGGAGAAGGAGCACGACTACCGCCTGATCAAGGACCTCTGGGCGTTCGACGAAAACCGGATCGCCGTGCGCTTCCAGTACGAATGGCACGACGCGAGCGGCCAGTGGTATCGCTCCTACGGCAACGAGCAGTGGGAGTTCGACGAGCACGGCCTGATGCGGCGGCGCGAAGCCTCGATCAACGACATCGCGATCGCGGAGAAGGACAGGCGATTTCACTGGCCGGCGCCGGGGCCGAGGCCCGCGGACGTGGCGGGGTTGGGGACGGATCCTTTCTGAGCCGAGAAACAACTGTCACCCCTCATGGTGAGGAGCCGCGAAGCGGCGTCTCGAACCATGCAGGCCCCCGTTGCCGCATCCGGGCCTCTGTCCTTCGAGACGCGCGCGAGAGCGCGCTCCTCAGGATGAGGGGATGGATTTGCGCGCCAGAAACCGCGTAATCGCGCCTCCGAGTTTGGCGTGGTCCATCGGCTGCGCCAGTGACTTCCTCGCGGTTGCAACGACATCGTCCGGCGCCTTGCCGTCGCGCAGCTCGCAGCACACTTGCGCAAACTCCACGTCGAACTCCGGATGCGGCTGCACGGTGAGCGTTGCGCCGTTGGCGTAGAGCAGGCCGGCATGCGGGGTGAACTCGGAGGAGAGGATCGTCAGCGCATCATTCGGCGGCTCAATCACCTGGTCCTGATGCGAGCAGGCGATGGCGACCGCTTCGCCGTCGACGACGCCGTTGTCCGGCAGCACCTGATAGACGTGCCGGCCGATGCCCCAGCCCTTCTCCGATTTGCGCACGGTGCCGCCGAGCGCCTGCGCGATCAACTGATGACCGAAGCAGATGCCGACCATGGGCGTCTTGTTCGCATAGGCGGTGCGGACGAAATCCTCCAGCGGTGCGATCCAGTCGAGCCCGTCATAGACGCCGGCGGCCGCGCCGGTGATCAGCACCGCCCCCAAACTGCGCGGGTCGGGAAGCGCTTCGCCATTCGGGATGCTGACGATGTCGATCGTGGCCGTCGGATCCTCGGCGCGGACCATGCGTTCGAACATGTCCGGGAACGAACCGTGGCGCTCGCGATATTTTTGTGGGACCTGCCCGGTCTCGATGATGGTGATGCGTGCCATGTGCCCTCTGGTCAAGGTCAAGCCTCGTCGCTTCCTGCTCCATGTTGCTGGTGTGGCGCTGTGCGCTCCAGCAGCGCACTCTCTTTCCGGACCTCGTTGAGAAACGCCTTGGCCAGGCGCGACAGCGGCTCGGCTTCCGACCATAGCATATAGGCCACCGCGTGCGTTGTCGGCGCGAACGGCCGTACGACGAGGCCGGTCCCGCCGTTCTGCCGCGGCGAGAAGGGATCGACCACCGCGGCGCCGACGCCGGCGGCGGCGAGCACGCAGGCCGTGTTGCAGTAGCGCACCTCGACGGTCGGCTGGAACGGCGCGCCGGCGCGTGCGAAACTGTCGCGCACGGCCTCACCAAGCCGCGTGCCGCGCTCGAGCCCGATGAAGGGCAGGCCAGACAGGTCCGCGGCCGAGATCACCGGCCGGTCGGCGAGCGGATGCTGCGGCGGCAGCACGCAGACCATCTCGCCGGTGTGCACCACCTCATGGGCGATGCCTGGATGATGTGTCAGCCCGAGCGCAAAGCCGAGCTCGGCGACGCGGTTGAGCACGCCTTCGATGATGCCCTCGTAGCGCCGCACGTCGAAGAACACCCGCGTCTCCGGGCGGCGGCGCAGGAAGCCTGACAGCGCCGCGGGGATGATGCTGTAGGCGAGCGGCGGCGTGGCGACCAGCGCGAGATGCCCGGAACGGTTCTCGCGCAGATCGCGCACGCGGTTCTCGAGCTTGGCGTGCAGCGCGAAGATCGCCTCGCTCTCCTTGTAGAGCGCCATCGCTTCCGTGGTCGGAAACAGCCGGTTGTTGACGCGCTCGAACAGCGCAAAACCCGCCTGCGCCTCCATCGTCTTCAGCGCATTGCTGACCGCAGGCTGCGACAGCGCCAGTTCGTCGGCGGCCGCAACCGTGGTGCGGTGGCGGATGACGGCGCGGAGAATCTCGAGCTGGCGCAGGTTCATATCACTGCCGATTATACTCTGGGCCAAAACATCATAGCAGAACGAATTGATTTTGCAGCCCCGCTTCCGCGTAATGGCAGCGGATTTGCACGTCGCATCAAAGGGTTCATTCGCCCATTGAGGCAGCACTGCGCACAGATTGGAGGCAATCTTGGTTCGTGTCCTTCGCGCCGCCGCCGCACAGATGGGGCCGACGCAAAAAGCCGATACGCGCGAGCATACGCTGTCGCGGATGCTTGCGCTGCTGGAGGAGGCGGCCGGCCGCGGCGCCAGCCTCGTGGTGTTTCCCGAGCTTGCCTTCACCACATTCTTTCCGCGTTGGCTGCTCGAAGGCGAGTCGCTCGACCATTATTTCGAACGCGGCATGCCGAACCCGAACGTCGCCGCCTTGTTCGACCGTGCGCGTGCGCTGCGCGTCGGCTTCTATGTCGGCTATGCCGAGCTGACGCCGGATGGACGCCGCTACAATTGCGCCATCCTGGTCGATCGCGACGGCGAGCTGCTCGGCCGCTATCGCAAGGTGCATCTGCCGGGCTCGGTCGAGCCGCGACAAGGTGCGCGCTACCAGCAGCTCGAGAAACGCTATTTCGACTATGGCGACCTCGGCTTTCCCGCCTTCCGCGCCGGCTCGGCCTGGGCCCACGCCATCATGGGCATGATGATCTGCAACGATCGCCGCTGGCCGGAATCCTGGCGCGTGCTTGGCCTGCAGGGCGTCGAGCTTGTCTGCATCGGCTACAATTCCGCGGCCTATGATCCCAATGGCGGCAGCACGGAGGATGCCTCCTTGCGCACCTTCCACTCCACGCTGGTGACGCAGGCCAACGCCTACATGAACGCGACCTGGGCGATCTCGGTGGCGAAGGCAGGCGAGGAGGACGGCTCCGGGCTGATCGGCGGCTCCTGCATCGTTGATCCCAATGGCCGCATCGTCGCGCAGGCCGCAACGCTGACTGACGAGGTGATCGTCGCCGACATCGATCTCGACCTCTGCCGCCAGGGCAAGGACAAGATGTTCAACTTCGCCGCCCACCGGCGGCCGGAGCAATACAGGGTGATCACCGAACGTGCCGGCGTGATCGAACCCGCGGTTCTCGACGCAGACTGACAGGACGTTCCAACAACGTTGGCAAAGGAGCTGACATGACACGCCTCTCGCATTTCCTCGGGTTCGCAGCGTTGGCTGCCGTGATGTCCGCGCAGGCGGCGGAGCTCCCGGCGGAGATCAAGCAGGCGGGCGCGTTGAAGCTCACGGTCAACTCCACTTACGCGCCGATGGAATATCGCGATCCCGCGACGAATGAGCTCGTCGGGCTCGATGTCGATCTGGCGAACGAGCTCGCCAAGCGTCTCGGCGTGAAGATCGTCTGGAGCGAGACGCCGTTCGCCGAATTGATCCCGTCGCTCCAGACCAGGCGCGCCGATTTCGTCATTTCCGGCATCTCCGATCGCGCCTCGCGGCGCGAGACCGCGGATTTCGTCGATTATCTCGGGACCGGCCCGCAGTTCTTCGTGATGGCGGAGAACGAGGCCAAGGTCGCCACCGATCTCTGCGGCAAGAAGGTCGGGACTACCCGCAGCACCAGCTTCCCGGTCGAGATCGAGAAGTGGAGCAAGCAGAATTGCGAGCCGGCCGGCAAGCCGGCGATCCAGTACGTGCCGGGCGAGAACTCGATCGACGTTCGCAACCAGCTCAAGCAGGGCCGCATCGACGCCGCCGTACAGGGCAGCGAAACCCTGCCTTATGCGCAGACGCAGGAACCCGGCAAATACCGCGTGATCGGCGAGCCTTTTGCCAAAGGATATCAGGGCATCATGTTCCGCAAGGACGATGCGGCGCTTCGTGAGGTGGTGACCGAGAAGCTCACCGCCATGATCGCCGACGGCTCCTACAAGGCTGTCCTCGACAAATGGGGTCTCGGCGCCAACGCAGTCGAGAAGCCCATGCTGAACGCGGCGCCGCAATGAAGACGGTACCGGCACTCGCGGAGGGTTTTCCCGATCTGTCGGGGATGCGGATCGCGCGCGAGCCGCACTGGTTTCGCTGGCTCAGCGCAGCGCTGATCGTTCTTGTGCTCGCATTGATCGTGCGTGCGTTTGCGGCTGGCCAGATCGAATGGTCCTATGTCAGCCGCTTCCTCACGGCAAAGGTCATTCTCGAAGGCATCGTCAACACCATGGTGATGGCGGTGCTGGCGATGGCGCTCGGCATCTTCCTCGGCGTGGTCGTCGCGGTCATGCGACTGTCGCCCAACCCGGTGCTGAAGACCGTCGCCGCTGGCTATACCTGGCTGTTCCGCGGCACGCCGCTGATCCTGCAGCTGCTGCTGTGGTTCAATCTCGCGCTGGTGTTTCCGACCATCGGCATTCCCGGCCTGTGGAGCGCGCGCGCCGTCGACGTCATGACGCCGTTCCTTGCCGCGCTGCTCGGACTCGGCATCAACCAAGGCGCCTATACGTCGGAAGTGATGCGCGCGGGCATGCTGTCGGTCGATATCGGGCAATATGAGGCGGCGCAGGCGATCGGCATGGGACGCTTGCGTGCGCTGCGCCGGATCGTTCTGCCGCAGGCGATGCGGGTGGTGATCCCGCCGCTCGGCAACGAGTTCATCGGCATGGTGAAGGCGACCTCGCTCGCCAGCGTCATCCAGTATCCGGAACTGCTGCACAACGCCGAAAACATCTACTACGCCAATTCACGCGTGATCGAGCTCCTGATCGTCGCCGGGCTCTGGTACCTGCTCGTCGTCTCGGTGCTGACGCCGCTCCAGATGCTGCTCGAACGCCGTTTTGCGCGCGGCACATTGCGGCTCGCACGATGACAAAACCCCTCGTCGCGATCCGCTCCGTCAGCAAGAGTTTTGGTGAGTTTCAGGCTCTCAAAAATGTCTCGCTCGACATCCGGCCCGGCGAGGTGATGTGCCTGATCGGCGCCTCCGGCTCCGGCAAGACCACGCTGCTCCGCTGCATTAACCAGCTCGCCGCGATCGACAGTGGCGGCATCTGGCTCGACGGCGAGCTCCTGGGCGTGCGCGAGAAGGGCGGGCGGCTCCATCGCCTCACCGAGCGCGAAATCGGGCGGCAGCGGCTGAAGACCGGCATGGTGTTCCAGCGTTTCAACCTGTTTCCGCACAAGACCGCGCTCGAAAACATCACCGAGGGTCCGCTCCAGGTTCAAGGCCGAAAATCCGACGAAGTACGTGCGGAGGCGATCGAGCTGCTGCGGCGCGTCGGATTGTCGGCCAAAGCCGACTCGTATCCCGCCCAGCTCTCCGGCGGCCAGCAGCAGCGCGTCGCGATTGCCCGCGCGCTTGCCATGAAGCCGATGCTGATGCTGTTCGACGAACCGACCAGCGCGCTCGATCCCGAGCTCGTCGGCGAGGTCTTGGCGGTCATGAAGGAGCTGGCGCGGAGCGGCATGACCATGATGGTGGTGACACACGAACTCGGCTTCGCGCGCGAGGTCGCCGACCGCGTCGTCTACATGGACCAGGGCGCGATCATCGAGCAGGGGCGCGCATCCGACGTCTTGGGCGCGCCGCGCGAGGAGCGCACCAGGGCATTTCTTTCGGCAGTGATCTGAATGGGGGCGTATCGATGAAGAGACTTCTGGTTACGGCAGCACTCGTGGGCGCCATGAGCGCTCCGGTCATGGCAGTCGAGCTGCCGGCGGAGATCGCCAAGCGCGGCAGCATCAAGGTCGCGCTGGTGCCGAACTATCCGCCGATGGAGTTCCGCGATCCCGCCACCAACGCGTTGTCCGGTTTCGACGTCGATCTCGGCGAGGCCATCGGCCGCAAGCTCGGCGTCAAGATCGAATGGCAGGAGACCAGCTTTGCCGAGTTCATGCCGTCGATCTCGACCGGGCGGGTGGACGCCATCCTGTCCGGCTTCACGGACTATGCCAGCCGGCACGAGATCGCGTCCTTCGTCGATTATCTGCGCAGCGGTCCGCAGTTCTTCGTGCAGCAGTCGCGCAAGGCGGAGTTCAAGGACGCGGCCGCGCTCTGCGGCAAGAAGGTCGGCGCCAGCCGCCGCACCATGTTCCCGGCCCAGATCGCGGCCTGGAGCGAGAAGAATTGCGGTACCAATCCGATCCAGTTCGTCGGCACCGACGGATCGGGCGACGCCCGCACCCAGCTGAGGCAGGGCCGCATCGATGCCGCCGCCCAGGGCAACGAGACGCTGCCCTACATCATGGACCTCGAGCCCGGCACCTATGCGACTGTGGGCGAGCCCATTGCGCAGCAATTCACCGGCATCGCTCTGCCGGTCAAGGAAAAGGCGCTGCAGCAAGCCATGCTGGAGGCGGTCGATGCGCTGATCGCGGACGGCACCTATCGTACGCTGCTGGCCAAGTGGAAACTGACTGACAACGCACTCGAAAAGGCGACCATCAATGCTGGACAGTAAGGCACTCCAGAGCATTCCGCTCACCCCAGCCAACACCGCGGATCCTGCGCCGGAATACCCCTGGCCGAAGCCGTACAATTCGGCGATGTTCCTGTCGTTCGACGTGGACGCGGAGAGCGCCTGGACCAGCAAGGACGCGATGCATGCGCAGCGGCTCATCACCATGAGCTATGGCGGCTATGAGGCGCGCGTCGGCACGCCGAAGCTCCTGGAGTTGCTCGACCAGCTGGATCTCAAGGCGACCTTCTTCGTCACGGGATGGTCGGTCGACGCGCATCCGGCGATGGCCGAGGCCATTCTCAAGGCCGGTCACGAGATCGGCCACCACGGTTATCACCATCTCCTTCCCGATCCCGGCGATCCCTGGATCGAGGAGGAGCTTGAGCGCGGCTTCGAGGCGCTCAAGCGCCGGCTTGGCGTCAAGCCGACCGGCTACCGCGCGCCTTACGGCGAGTTCACCGAGGAGCTGCGGGTGGGGTTGGTGCGCCACGGCATCGTCTACACCTCCTCGTTTCGCGACGACGTGCGGCCTTACCGCCATCGTCTCGCCGACGGCAAGCCGGGCACGATCGAGCTGCCGGTGACCGCAAGCTATGACGACTGGATGCACGGTCTGTCCGCGCGCTTCAGTCCGCGCTCAATTTTCCCCAAGGAGCATGTGCTTTCGATCTGGAAGGACGAGCTTGACGAAGTCCGCGACTGGGGCGCGATGGTGACGACCGTGCTGCATCCGCAATGCAGCGGCCGACCGATGCGGCTGCGCCTGCTGCGTGAGTTCCTGACTTACGCGAAGTCGTGCCCGGATGTCTGGATCACGACCGGCGAGAAGATCGCGGCCAACTTCCTGCGCCACGAGGCCGGACAAAGCTGAGCCACGCCATGACCCGCATCCTCGTCATCAACCCCAACTCCTCCGCATCGGTGACGGCGGCAATCGATGACGCCGTCGCGCCGCTGCGCATCGTCGGCGGACCCCAAATCGAGGTCGTCGGTCTTGCCGAGGGGCCGCCCGGCATCAGCTCGCAACGCGACGCCGACAGCGTCGTCATGCCGCTGGTCAATCGCGTCATGCGCGACGAGGCGGATGCCTTCGTGCTCGCCTGCTTCAGTGATCCCGGCCTGCATGCGGTGCGCGAGGCAGCCGGCGGGCGCCCGGTGATGGGTATCGCCGAGTGCGGCATCTTTCGCGCGCTGATGCTGGGCGAGCGCTTCGGAATCATCGCGCTGTCGCCCTCGAGCATTCGCCGCCAGCAGCGGATGGTGCGGCTGATGGGTGTCGATAGCCGCTATGCCGGAAGCTGGTCGGTCGGTGCGAGCGCGGCCGAGACGGCAGGCGCCGACGTCCGCGGACGGTTGATCGAAGCCGGCCGCGCGCTGGTTGCGCAATGCCGCGCCGACGTCGTGGTGATGGGCTGCGCCGGCATGGCCTCGCATCGCGCGGCGATTGCGGAGGCCATCGGCGTTCCCGTGGTCGAGCCAGCGCAACAGGCGGTGGCTGCTGCCATCGGTGCCGTCTTGCTGAACACGTAAGATCCTTCAGGAGCCTCTTGCAATGCCCGTCTCCCGCCGTTCGCTCCTCAAGGCCGCAGCCGCTGTACCGGCGCTGTCATTCCCGGGCATCCTGCGCGCCGAATCCCGGACCACGCTGCGCTTCATTCCCGTGATCGACCTCGCCTTCGTCGATCCCATCTATTCGACGGCACAAGTGTCGCGAAACCATGGCTTCATGGTCTACGACACGCTCTACGGCATGAGCTCCTCCCTGCAAGTCTCGCCGCAGATGCTGTCGGGCCATGTCGTCTCCGGCGACGGGCTGCAATGGGACCTCAGCCTGCGCGACGGCCTGTTCTGGCACGACGGCGAGCGCGTGCTCGCCCGCGACTGCGTTGCCAGCATCCGCCGCTGGGCCGCGCGCGACGGCTTTGGCGGTGAGCTGATGGAGGCGACGGACGAGCTGTCGGCCACCGACGACCGCACCATCCGCTTCCGCCTCAAGCGTCTGTTCCCGCTCCTGCCGCAGGCGCTGGGCAAGGCCGCGATCAACGCGTGCTTCATGATGCCGGAGCGGCTGGCGAGCCAGGATCCGTTCAAGCCGCTCACCGAAGTGATCGGCAGCGGCCCGTTCCGCTATCTCGCCGACGAGCGCGTGCAGGGCGCGCGCAACGCCTATGCCAAATTCGAACGCTATCAGCCGCGCGGCGACGGCAAGCCGGATTGGACCGCGGGTCCGAAGATCGTGCATTACGATCGGGTGGTCTGGACCACCACGCCCGATGCCGGCACCGGCGTCGCCGCGCTGCAGACCGGCGAGCAGGACTGGCAGGAGACCACGCCGCACGACCTGCTGCCGATCATCAAGGCGGCCGGCGACATCGAGACGCGCGTGCTCGATCCCCGAGGTTATGCCTGCATGCTGCGCCTCAATCATCTTCAGCCGCCGTTCGACAACCCTGCCGTTCGCCGCGCGCTGCTGGGGGCGATCGATCAATCCGCCTTCATGACCGCGGTGGCCGGTACCGATCCGAACTTTCAGGTCTCTCCCATCGGCTATTTCGCGCCGAATACGCCGATGGCGAGCGAGGTCGGCCTCGATGTCTTCCGCGGCCCGCGTGACTACGCCAAGGTGAAGGCCGATCTCAAGGCCGCGGGCTACAATGGTGAGAAGATCGTGGTGCTCGTCCCCACCAACTCGCTGGCGCAGAAGCCGCTTGGCGAGATCGCCGTCGACAGTCTGCGGAAGGCCGGCATGAACGTCGAATATGCCGGGCTCGATTTCGCCGTGGTGTTGCAGCGCCAGCTCAAGAAGGATCCGCTTCCGCAGGGCGGCTGGAGCGCGGCGGTCGGCAACTGGCAGGGCATCGACTGGCTCAATCCGGCCGGCAACACCAACATCCGTGGCGAGGGCAAGGTCGCCGGCTGGTATGCGAGCGAGAAGATGGCCGGCCTGCGCAGCCAATGGCTCGCGGCCTCCGAGCTCGCCGAGCAGCAGCGCATCTGCCGCGAGATCCAGGCGGTGGCGTTTCAGGAAATCCCCTATATTCCGATCGGCCTGTACAAGCAGCCGACCGCCTATCGCAAAGCCATCACCGGCATTCTCGACGGCACCGCCGTCTTCTGGAACGTACGCCCCGCATGAGCACGATCGCAATCTTCGGCAGCTATGTGCTGTCACGCAAGGACGGCGCGCAGGACGTGTTGCGCGACCACTGGGTCCTGATCGAAGGCAAGACGATCGCCGCGGTCACGCGCGACAAGCCACGTGCGGACGAGGTGCATGACCGTCCCGGCCGCTTCGTTCTGCCCGGCCTGCTCAACCTGCACAATCACTGCTTCTCGGAAGCGGTTGCGCGCAGCCACACCGAAGACGGCAATGGCCGCCGCAACAACCAGAGCATTGTCTACACGGTGCTTTTGCCGCTGACCAAGCGCGGCGCAGATATCTTGTCGGCGGAAGAGCGCATGGCGGTCGCGCGGCTTGGCATCCTTCAACTCCTGAAGGGCGGCGCCACCACGGTGATGGAGCCGTTCCGGAATTCGATCCCGGAGATGTTCGACGCCGCCGAGGAGATGGGCATCCGTTTCTACGGCGCGCCCTATCTGTTTTCGACGTCGGACGCCAAGGCCGGACCCGATGGGGTCGTGCACTATTCCGGCGATGACGGCACCGCCGACATGGCGACGTGGGATGCGCTCTATCAGCGCTGGAATAATCGCGGCGATGGCCGCATCGGTCTCGCGATGAGTCCACATGCCACCGACACCTGCGGCCCCGATCTCTTGAAGGCCTGTGCCGCGCGGGCGCGCGAGCTTGGTGTGCCGATCACGACGCATATGGCGCAGAGCCGCGCCGAGGTTGAAACCATCGGCAAACGCTATGGCGGCCGCACGCCGGCGCAATATCTCGACTGGCTGGGCCTGCTGGCTCCCGATCTGATGGCGGCGCACTGCATGTTCAGCACCGACGACGATCTCAAGCTGATGGCCGCGCGCGGCATCACGGTTCTCAACTGCCCGCGCGTGTTCGCGCGCGCCGGCGTCACCGCCGCATTCAGCCGGTTTGCGGAGCACGGCGTTCGCACCGTGGTCGGCACCGACGGCTACAACATGGACCTGCTCGGCGAGCTCAATGCGGCGTCGCTGATCTCCAAGATCACCTCGGCGCGCGCCGATGTCGCGAACGCGCCCGAGTTGATCGAGGCGAACACGGCAATCGCCGCCGATGTCATCAAGCGGCCCGACCTCGGCCGGATCGAGCCCGGCGCGACCGCCGACCTCACGATCGTCGATCTCACCCATCCGCATCTTCAGCCGCTGTTCGATCCGCGCCGCGCGCTGATCGCGCTCGCCAATCGCGCGAATATCGATCAGGTCATGGTCGACGGCCGCATGCTGATCGATGCCGGCCGCTATCTTGGCGCCGACGAGGCGGCGATCACGGCGGCGGGCACCGCTGCGATCGGCAAGATCTGGGACCTGCCCGAGGCGCAGGCTGCGTTCAACGGTTGAGGGGTCTCCTGGAGCCACGATGGTGGTGCGCTCCCTCTCCCGCTTGCGGGAGAGGGCAGGGGGGAGAGGGTTCTCTCCATACGGGGACACTCCCGATGAGGAGAGAGCCCCCACCCGGCGCTTCGCGCCGACCTCCCCCGCAAGCGGGAGAGGTTGCAGCGAGCCCGCGGCGAGATCGATTGAACTCAAATCGTTCTTGGCTAGTCGTCGAATTCGGCGAGCGACTTGCGCATGGTCTCCACCAGATCCAGCGCCACCGGCGAGGGGCTGCGCTGCGCTGGAAAGACCGCCGAGAATTCGAAGTCGATGCGAGGCAGGAAGCGGCGCACGACGATGCCGCGGGTCGAAAATTCCTGCGCGGTGAAGGGATCGCAGATGGCGACGCCAAGTCCCGACGACACCATGCCGCACATGATCTCCGACAGCGTGGTCTCGACCCTGAGCACGCGGCGGACATCGTGGCGATGGAAGACCTGGTCGACGAGATGCCGGCTTGATGATCCCGCCGACAACGAGATGAAGGTCTCGCCCTCGAAATCGCGGGGCTCCAGCACTTCCTTTTCCGCGAGGCGATGACCGGTCGGCAGCACCGCGACGCGGGCCGGCGCTGGCAGCTTCTGGCTCGGCAAGCCCGAATGCGCGATCGGCACCTCGGCAAAGCCGACGTCGCACTGGTTGTTCAGCACCCAATCGACCACGATCGGCGAGATCACGCCGAAGAAAGCGAGGTTGAGGTTCGGCCGCTCCTTCAGGAAGTGCCCGGTGAGCCGCGGCAAATAGCCATTCGACAGTGCTGGAAGTGCCGCGATCCGCAGCGAGCCGGTGCGGCGGCCGCGAATTTCTTCGGCTGCCGCGGTGATGCGTTCGAGGCCGACGAAGGAGCGCTCGACTTCGGTGTAGAGTGCCATGGCCGCAGCGGTCGGCACGAGGCCGGTGCCGCGCCGCTCGAACAGCTCCATCTTCAACAGCGCTTGGAGGTCGCGCAGCAACCGGCTGACCGCCGGCTGCGTCACCGTCATCAGCGCCGCCGCCTCGGTCACGCTGCCGGTCAGCATTGTGGCCCGGAAGGCCTCGACCTGCCGCGAATTGATCCGTGCCATCCTCAATTCCATTCATAACATTTAGGCATGCAAAGGGTGCCATTATTCATTGGACGATGGAAGCTTGGGTTTGCAATCTTTTTCATCAGGACTGGAGACAGCCCGCTTTTCCGGCAGATTGGAGGGGTTCGAACCTCCAGATCGCGCCAAACCCGCCAAGCAGGGGCCGGAGCCCTGATCAGAGAGGGATTTGCGCGGAAGGAAATGCGGCAACGCGCTTCGGCCAGCGAGACTCGTCGGCACATCACCTCATCCCGGTATGGAGATCGGACCACATGAAGACTTTTCGCCTTCTGACAGCGGTCAGCATCGCGGCGCTCATCGCCGCCCCGTCGGTCGCCACGGCCCAGCAAAAGACGCTCTATGTCGCCGGCTATGGCGGCTCGTTCGAGAAGACCATCCGCGACGAGGTGATCCCGACCTTCGAGAAGGAGAACGGCGTCAAGGTCGAGTACGTCGCCGGCAACTCCACCGACACGCTGGCAAAGCTCCAGGCGCAGAAGGGCAACCAGCAGATCGACGTCGCCATCGTCGACGACGGCCCGATGTACCAGGCCATCCAGCTCGGCTTCTGTGGCAAGCTCGAGGGCCTGCCGGCCGATCTCTACGACACCGCGCGCTTCAAGGACGATCGTGCGGTTGCCATCGGCATCGTCGCGACCGGTCTGATGTACAACACCAAGGTGTTTGCGGAGAAGGGCTGGGCGCCGCCGACCTCCTGGAACGATTTGAAGGACACGAAATACGCCAAGCAGCTCGTGATCCCGCCGATCAATAACACCTATGGGCTCGAAGCGCTGGTTATGTTGTCGAAGATGAATGGCGGCGGCGAGTCCAATGTCGATTCCGGCTTCAAGATCTTCAAGGAGCAGATCAATCCGAACGTGCTCGCCTATGAGCCGTCGCCGGGCAAGATGACCGAGCTGTTTCAGTCCGGCCAGGCCGTGATCGCGGTGTGGGGCACGGGCCGCGTGCAGAGCTTTGCCAATACCGGTTTTCCCGTCGACTTCGTCTACCCGAAGGAAGGCGCCGCGACGCTGCTGACGACCGCCTGTCCGATCACCAAGCCGAACGCCTCGCCGCTTGCGTCCAGCTTCGTCAAGATGCTGCTCGAACCCAAGATCCAGCTCGTGATGCTGAAGGATTACGGCTACGGCCCGGTGTTGAAATCGCTGGTGATCCCGCCCGAGCTCGGCAAGATGGCGCCGATCGGCGAGCGCGCGGCAAAGCTCTATAATCCGGACTGGACCGTCATCAACGAGAAGCGCGAGGAATGGACCAAGCGCTGGAATCGCGAGGTCGAGCGCTGATCGGTCATACCGGAGTCAGTATGATGGCCTATCTCGAGCTCGAAGGGGTCGCCAAGCAATTCGGAGCGCAGACTGTCGTCGACGACTTCAGTCTCGCGGTGGGGAAGGGAGAGTTCATCTCCTTCCTCGGTCCCTCCGGCTGCGGCAAGACGACGACCCTGCAAATGATCGCGGGCTTCCTCGATCCCACCCGCGGCGCGATCCGGTTGGAAGGCAAGGATCTGACCGCGATCCATCCGGCCAAACGGGGGCTCGGGATCGTGTTCCAGAGCTACGCGCTGTTTCCGCACATGACCGCGGCCGAGAATGTCGCCTTCGGCCTCGAGATGCGCAATGTGCCGCGCGGCGAACGGACCGAGCGCGTCCGCGCCGCGCTCGCGATGGTCGGGCTTGCCGGCTACGAGGAGCGTCATCCGCGCCGCATGTCCGGCGGCCAGCAGCAGCGAGTGGCGCTGGCGCGCGCGCTGGTGATCAAGCCGAGCGTATTGCTGCTCGACGAGCCGCTGTCCAATCTCGACGCCAAGCTGCGCGAGGAGATGCAGATCGAGCTGCGCCAGATCCAGCGCACCATCGGCACCACCACGATCCTCGTCACCCACGACCAGAACGAGGCGATGTCGCTGTCCGACCGCATCGTGGTGATGAGCCAGGGCCGGATCGAGCAGATCGGCACGCCGCAGGAGACCTATGAGAAGCCGGCCTCGGCCTTCGTCTCGCAATTTTTGGGCAAGACCAACGACTTTGCCGCGACGATCGATCAGACCAGTGCGCCTGCGCGATTGATCGCCGGCTCGTGGAGCGCGCCTGCGCCTGCCGGGCGCAGCGGTCCTGTCACCGTCAGCATTCGCCCCGAGCGGATCGACTTTGGCGACGCAGGCCTCAGCGCAAAGATCGTCACGCGCATCTTCCAGGGCAATCACTGGCTGTACCAGTGCGAGAGCGAATGCGGCCCGGCGACCGTAATCCGCCAGAATGACGGCCGGTCGCAGCCGGTCGAAGGCGAGGCAGTTCACCTCACTTGGAGGCCGGAGGACATGGGCGTGAGAGGCGTCGCATGAGCGCTTCCGCCGAGGAACGAAACGCACGCACGCCCTGGGCGCTGACCGCGCCCGCCTTGATGTTGTTCTTCGGCGTGCTCCTGATTCCGCTGGCAATGACCGTGATGCTGTCGTTCCACGATTGGGGCCAGTACAAGGGCATCGAGCCCGTCTTCATCCTCAAGAACTGGCGCGAGATCGTAACCGATCCCTATTACGCCGAGATGTTCGGGCGGACGTTTCGCATCGCGATCCTGACCACGCTGCTCACCGCACTGCTCGGTGCGCCCGAGGCCTACATCCTCAACCGCATGAGCGGACGCTGGAAGAGCGCTTTCCTGCTGGTCATCCTGGGGCCGCTGCTGATTTCCGTGGTGGCGCGGACGCTCGGCTGGGCGCTGCTGTTCGGCGGCAACAACGGGCTCGTCAACAAGCTGCTGATGTCGGCCGGGCTGATCCGCGCGCCTATCCCCTTCATGTTCACCGAAACCGGTATGGTTGTCGCGCTCGCGCACGTGATGATGCCGTTCATGGTGCTGTCGGTGTGGGCGGCGCTGCAGCGTCTCGATCCGCAGATCGAGAATGCCGCGATGTCGCTCGGCGCCGCCCCTGTGACCATCATCCGCCGCATCATCATGCCGCAGATTATGCCGGGCGTGCTGTCGGGGGCGATCATCGTGTTCTCGCTCTCGGCCAGTGCGTTTGCGACGCCCGCCATCATCGGCGGCCGCCGACTCAAGGTCGCGGCGACGCTCGCCTATGACGAATTCCTCAACACGCTGAACTGGCCGCTGGGTGCGGCGGTTGCCACGCTGCTGCTGGCCGCGCTGGTGCTGATTGTCGTCGGCAGCAACGCGCTGATCGAGCGCCGTTACGCGGAGGTGTTCCGATGAGCCGGAACGGGCCGCTCGCGCTGATCTTCCACACCATCTTCGTCATCGTCATGGTGGCGCCGATCCTCGTCGTCTGCCTCGTCGCGTTCACGCCAGAAGGCTTCCTGTCGCTGCCGACCAACGGCTTTTCGCTGCGCTGGTTCAGGGCGATCGCCAACTATCCCGAATTCATCCATGCTTTCTGGGTCAGCCTTGGCCTTGGCGCACTATCCTCCTTCGTGGCGCTGCTGTTCGCGGTCCCTGCGGCGCTGGCGATCGCGCGCTATCGGTTTCGCGGTCGTGACACATTGGCGGCGTTGTTCCTGTCGCCGCTGATGATTCCGCATGTGGTGCTCGGCATCGCGTTCCTGCGCTTCTTCACCTCGGCTGGCCTCGGCGGCAGCTTCGCCGCGCTGATCATCGCGCATGTCATCATCGTGTTTCCGTTCGCGCTGCGGCTGACGCTGGCGGCGGCGACCGGCATGGACCTCTCGGTCGAGATGGCGGCGGTCTCGCTCGGCGCCGGCGGCTGGACGCTGTTCCGCCGCGTGACGCTGCCGCTGATCCTGCCCGGCGTCATCAGCGGCTGGGCGCTCGCCTTCATCCAGTCCTTCGACGATCTCACCATGACCGTCTTCCTCGCGGCACCCGGCACCGAAACATTGCCGGTGCGCATGTTTTTGTACATCCAGGACAACATCGATCCGCTGGTGACGTCGGTCTCTGCCTGCGTGATCGCGATCACCATGACCGCCCTCATTCTGCTCGACCGCTTCTACGGGCTCGATCGCGTGCTCGCCGGCAAGGGCGATACGGGGCGATAGGAGAATCCATGCGAACAGATTACGACGTCGCCGTCGTCGGCGGCGGATTGCTCGGCTCCGCCATCGCCTGGGGCCTCGGCCGGCTCGGCAAGCGCGTCGCCGTGCTCGACGAAGGCGACATCACCAAGCGTGCCTCGCGTGCCAACTTTGCGCTGGTCTGGGTGCAGAGCAAGGGCCTCGGCATGCCGGCCTATACGGTGTGGACCGTGCAGGCGTCACAGGCATGGAGCCGGCTCGCGTCCGAGCTGAAGCAGCAGACCGGCCTCGACGTCTCGCTTCAGCAGAATGGCGGCTTTCATCTCACGCTCGGCGAAGACGAATTCGGCCAGCGCACTGAGCTGGTCAAGCGCATGCACAACCAGACGGGCGCTGCCGACTACAAGATGGAGATGCTGCCGGCGTCCGAGGTCAAGAAGGTGCTGCCGCTGATCGGGCCTGAAGTCTCCGGCGGCAGCTTTTGTCCACTCGACGGTCACGTCAATTCGCTGCGCACGTTTCGTGCGTTCCACACCGGCTTCAGGGCATTCGGCATCGATTATCTTCCGGAGCGCCCGGTCTCGTCGATCAGCCAGAACGGCGGCGAATTCCGCCTGATAACGCCGCAGGGCGAGCTCCGCGCCGCCAAGATCGTGCTCGCCGCCGGCAATGCCAACCAGACGCTGGCGCCGATGGTCGGTCTCACCGCTCCGATGGGCCCGACCCGCGGCCAGATCGTGGTGACCGAACGCACCATGCCGTTTCTGCCGCACCCGCTGACCACGATCCGCCAGACCGATGAGGGCACGGTGATGATCGGCGACAGCAAGGAAGACGAGCTCGACGACCGCACGCTGAAGCATTCGATCAGCGCCGTGATGACGGATCGCGCCCAGCGCATGTTTCCGCATCTCGCGCGGCTCAATGTGGTCAGGAGCTGGGCCGGCATCCGCGTCATGCCGCAGGACGGCTTTCCGATCTACGACCAGTCGGAAACGCATCCCGGCGCCTTCGTCGCCTGCTGCCATTCCGGCGTGACGCTCGCCTCCAACCACGCTTTCGAGATCGCGCGCATGGTCGCGCAAGGTTCGCTCGAGCCGGAGCTGGTCGGCGCGTTCTCGGCCAGCCGTTTCGGCGGCGCGGGCGCTGCGAACAATAGCGGCTACTAGGGATATTGAAGGAGCCCAGATGTTCAAACGATCCGAACAGGACAAACGGCCGCCGGTGCAAATCTTCGTCGATGGCATTGCCGTCGCCGCGCGGCAGGGCGACACCGTCTCCGCGGCGCTGCTGGCCTCGAGCTGCGATGCACGCCGTTCGACCGCGGTGAGCGGCGCGCCGCGTTTGCCCTATTGCATGATGGGCGTGTGCTTCGATTGTCTCGTCACCATCGATGGCGTCGGCAACCGACAGGGCTGCCTGGTGCCGGTCACTGAAGGCATGCAGATCGAGATCCAGAAGGGCAAGCGGGAGATCGGAAAATGACTGTGGCTCCCAAGCGCGAAGATTATGATGTGGTGGTGATCGGTGCCGGCCCCGCCGGCCTCGCCGCCGCCGCGACATCCGCCGAAGCCGGCCTGTCGACGCTACTGCTCGACGAGAATATCGGCCCGGGCGGCCAAGTGTTTCGTGCCATCGCCTCGACGCCCGTGACCGACCGCAAACAGCTCGGTGAGGACTATTGGGTAGGCACCGAACTCGTGCAGGCGCTGCGCGCGAGCGACGCCGAGGTCATCCACCGTGCCACCGTCTGGAGCCTCGACCGCAATCTCGACATCGCCGTCTCGGTCGGCGGCGCGTCCGCCTTCGTCAAGGCCAGGCGCGTGATCCTCGCGACCGGCGCGCTGGAGCGGCCGTTTCCGATTCCCGGTTGGACGCTGCCGGGCGTGATGACCGCGGGCGCCGCGCAGACGATGCTGAAATCGTCGGCCCTGGTGCCGGATGGCCGCACGGTGATCGCGGGGCAGGGGCCGCTGCTCTGGCTGCTCGCCGCGCAGATCTTGCGTCTCGGCGGTCGCATCGATCGCATTCTCGACACCACCGAGCGCGGCAATTACTTCGCGGCTCTTCCCCACGCCTTTGCTTTCCTGACCTCGCCGTATTTCGCCAAGGGCCTCTCGATGATGCGCGAAGTGAAGGCGAAAGTGCAGGTCGTGTCCGGCGTCACCGAGCTTTCGGCATCCGGCGACGGCCAGCTCGCGAGCGTGAGCTATGTCGCCGGCGGCAAGCGCGAGACCGTCCTTGCGGATCTCTTGCTGCTGCACCAGGGCGTCGTGCCCAATGTCAATCTGGCGATGGCGGCCGGAATCGAGCATCGCTGGGATGATCTGCAATTGTGCTGGTCTCCGGTGCTCGATGCCAGCGGCAATTCATCGGTCGCCGGCATTGCGATCGCCGGCGACGGCGCCGGCATCGGCGGCGCGAATGCAGCCGTGGTGGGCGGGCCCCGCGCGGCGCCCGCGGGCGTGGGAGCATTTGGGCCCCCCGCCCCCCCCCCGCGTGGCGCCAAGGGGGGCCGCCCCGCCCCGCTAGCCCCGGCCCCGCCGGGGCGGGGG
>NZ_JBVVPL010000028.1:78712-110930 GCF_055807615.1 Bradyrhizobium sp. MV1.5
GACCGCCGAGAACAGCAGGATGCAACCCGCCGTGGGGGGGCGCCCGCGGGGGGCCCAGCGGGGGGCGGCCACCATGGCCCGCGGGGGGGCGCGGCCGCATCGCGGCGCGCGCGGCAGTGGAAGCATTGGCGCCCCCGGCCGCCGCGAAGCTTCCAGCAATGGCGAGCCTCCGCGCCGATCTCGCCAAGGCCGAGCGTGGCCGTGTCTTCCTCGACACGCTGTTTCGCCCGGCGCCGCAGTTTCGCATTCCCGCGGGCGACACCATCGTCTGTCGCTGCGAGGAGGTCACCGCAAAGGACATTCTCGACGCCGTCGCGATCGGCGCGACCGGGCCGAACCAGCTCAAGGCCTATCGCCGCACCGGCATGGGTCCGTGCCAAGGCCGGCTCTGCGGCCTCACCGTCACCGAGCTGATGGCGCAGGCGCGGGGCAAGAGCCCGCAGGAGATCGGCTATTACCGGCTGCGCGCGCCGGTCAAGCCGATCACGCTCGCTGAGCTTGCCGCGGTTCCGAAGAGCGAAGACGACATCAAGGCGGTGGTGCGCGGATGACGAAAAACGTGGATGCGATCGTCGTCGGCGGCGGCATCCACGGGTGCTCGACTGCGCTGCATCTGTGCCTTGCCGGCCTGAAGCCGGTGCTGATCGAGAAGGACTATGCCGGCCGGCATGCCTCGGGCGTCAACGCCGGCGGCGTGCGCCAGCTTGCGCGGCACATCCCCGAAATCCCGCTCTCGATCCGCTCGATGGGAATCTGGGAGAAGATCACCGATCTCCTCGACGACGATTGCAGCTTTGAGAGCTATGGCCAGGTCCTCGTCGCAGAGAACGAGGAGGAACTCGCGGTCTGCCGCGCACGTGTGGCCGAGCTCAACGCGCTCGGCTTCACCCACGAGGAGCTGATCGATGCGGCCGAGTTGCGACGCCTCGTGCCTGCGGTCGCCGAGAGCTGTCCCGGCGGCGTGGTCTCGCGCCGCGACGGTGCGGCCAATCCCGCGCGGGCAACGACGGCGTTCCGGCGCAAGGCCGGGCAGCTCGGTGCGACCGTGCGCGAGGGTATTGCCGCCACGAATATCAGGCGCACCGATGGCCTCTGGCACGTCGATGTCGGCGCGGAGAGCTTTGCCGCGCCGGTGCTCGTTAATGCCGCCGGCGCCTGGGCCGGGACCATCGCAGCGGCGCTCGGTGAGCCCGTTCCGGTCGAGACCGTGGCGCCGATGCTGATGATCACCTCGCGCGTGCCCCACTTTATCGATCCCGTCGTGATCCTGCGCGGCCGAAAACTCTCCTTCAAGCAATTCAAGAACGGCACCGTGCTGATCGGCGGCGGTCATCTGGCAACGCCGTACCGGGACCGCAACGAGACGGTGCTGGACTGGAAGAGCCTCGCGACCAGCGCGCGCACCGTGTTCGAGCTGTTTCCTGTGATGCGCGATGCGACGATCATGCGGGCCTGGGCCGGCATCGAGGCCAAGACGAAGGACGATCTGCCCGTGTTCGGGCCGAGCAGCCGCCACAAGGGCCTCTATCACCAGTTCGGCTTCTCGCTGCACGGTTTCCAGCTCGGCCCCGGGGCTGGCGCCGTGATGGCGGAGCTGATCGTCAACGGCGGCACCCAAACCCGCATCGGCGATCTCGGCATCGACCGTTTCCATCCTTCCACGCTCTAGCATCAAGAGGACATCATGAGCATTACCCGCAGCATCCGCACGCCCATCATGCACCGCGCCGTCGAAGCCAACGGCTTCGTCTTCATTGGCGGCACCATCGCCGACGACACCTCGGTGTCGATGGGCGAGCAGACCCGCAACATCCTCAGCAAGATCGCCGGCTATTTGAAGGAAGCGGGCACCGACAAGTCTCGCGTCGTGAGCACCTCGATCTTCGTCACCGACCTTTCGAAGAAGAAGGAGATGGACGCGGTCTGGACCGAGTTCTTCGGCGACAATCTGCCGACCCGCGCCACTGTCGGCGTCGCCGATCTCGGCGGCAGCGCGTTGATCGAGGTCGTGGTCACCGCGCTCAAGGACTAACGACGTCTGCCGATGTGGACTAAAGCCGGGCGTCCAGCCGCCGGAACGATGATGCCGATCCGGGCCGCCGACGGCGCGCCGATCCCGGCGCGTCGTCCCTCACAGTGATTATCAAAAACCCGACGCCCTGCCCCCAGCGCGTCGGGTGGAAAGAATGAGTATCAATCCGTGATCCCAACCCGGTTGTTGTGGCGCGTTGCGCATTGATTGACCACTCCGGGAAACTACCGCGTTGGAACCGGACTCCGCCATACTTGCGCGCGGCCTAGGAGGCGGCGCTGCCGCCCGGTTCGAGAGCCTCACCCATCTCCAGCGGATGGGCCATGGTCTCGTGCAGCGCATCGCGGTCGAGCTCGCCTTCGGAGATGCTGATGACGACGCAGGCGACGCCGTTACCGATCAGATTGGTCAGCGCGCGGCACTCGCTCATGAACTTGTCGATGCCGACCAGGATCGCGATCGACTGGATCGGGATGTCGGGCACGATCGAGAGCGTCGCCGCGAGCGTGATGAAGCCCGCCCCGGTCACGCCCGAGGCGCCCTTCGAGGTGATCATGGCGATGCCGAGAATGCCGAGCTCCTGCCAGATGGTCAGGTGGGTGTTGGTCGCCTGGGCCAGGAACAGCGTCGCCAGCGTCATGTAGATGTTGGTGCCGTCGAGGTTGAAGCTGTAGCCGGTTGGAATGACGAGGCCCACCACCGAGCGCGATGCGCCGAGATGCTCCATCTTCTGGATCATCTGCGGCAGCACCGTTTCCGACGACGAGGTGCCGAGCACGATCAGCAGCTCGTCCTTGATGTAAGCAATGAAACGCAGGATCGAGAAGCCGGCGAGCCGCGCGATTGCGCCGAGCACGACCACAACGAACAGGATGCTGGTGAGATAGAACGTGCCGATCAGGGCCGCGAGGTTGAGCAGCGAACCGAGGCCGTAAGCGCCGACGGTGAAGGCCATCGCGCCGAACGCTCCGATCGGGGCGACCCGCACGATGATGCGGATGATGCCGAAGAACATCTTTGCGGCCTTGTCGATCGCTTCCGCAATGGGCTCGCCGGCCTTGCCGAGAAACGCGATGGCGAAGCCCGACAGGATCGAGATCAGCAGCACCTGCAACAGATCGCCGCGTGCGATGGCGCCCAGATAGCTGTCCGGGATGATCGCCATCAGATGGGCGACGATGCCTTCTTCCTTGGCCTTGGTGACGTAGGTCGCCACCGATTTCGGGTCGATCGTGGCGGGATCGATGTTGAAGCCGTGGCCGGGCTGGAGCACCTCGCCGACCAGCAGGCCGACCGCGAGCGCCACGGTCGAGACCGTCTCGAAATAGATCAGTGACTTCAGCCCGACCCGGCCGACGCGCTTGAGGTCGCCCATCGAGGAGATGCCGTGCACCACGGTGCAGAAGATCACCGGCGCGATCATCATCTTGATCAGCGCGATGAAACCGTCGCCGAGCGGCTTCAGGGCCTTGCCGAGATCGGGATAGAAAAAACCGATCATCACGCCGAGCGCGATCGCGATCAGCACCTGGATGTAGAGGATCTTGTACCAGGGTTGGTGCCGGCGATGGATGGCTGGCTGGATCGCAATCTGTGTCATAGAATAGGCCCCGGAACGTATTGATCTTGTTTGATTTGCATCATGTGATGGTCGCCGCAGAAGCGACAATCACATTTTTGTCTGTTCGCACGAAGATCGGTCGCTGCACCGCAACTGGGGGGAACATGCCGATTGCAACGGGCTCCGAACAGCGAGCGCAAGGCTATTTTCCGCGTTGGACTCTGAAGTCCTCCGGCGTGATCATGCCCGAGGAGCGGCTGCCGCTTGCCCAGACCGTCGTCTCCGGTCTCCAGCATTGCGTCGCAATGTCGGGCTCGACGATCATCGCGCCGCTGCTGATGGGGTTCGATCCCAATGTTGCGGTGCTGTTTTCCGGCATCGGCACGCTGATCTTCTTCGTCATCGTCGCGGGGCGCGTGCCGAGCTATCTCGGCTCGAGCTTCGCGTTCATCGCGGTCGCCATCGCCGCCACCGGCTACGTTGGGCACGGGCCGAACCCGAACCTGTCGGTTGCGCTTGGCGGCATCGTCGGGGCCGGCGTCCTCTACGGCGTGATCGCGCTGGTCGTGATGTGGTCGGGGGGTGGCTGGATCGAGAGACTGTTGCCGCCGGCCGTCACCGGCGCCGTGGTCGCCGCGATCGGCCTCAACCTCGCGCCCGTGGCCGTCAAGGCAGTGAGCGCCGGTGCGTTCGACACAGGAATCGGGCTCGCGACCGTTCTGATCATCGGCGTGGTTGCGGTTGCCGCACCTGGCCTGTGGCGCCGCCTGCCGATCATTCTCGGCGCGATCGGCGGATATCTTTTGTACCTGCTGTTCGCGAACGGCCTTGGCTTCGGCAAGCCGATCGACTTCACGCAAGTTTCGGCTGCGCCGTGGATCGGCCTGCCGAGTTTTACCACGCCGACCTTCCAGACCGATGCGATCGTCCTGATCGCGCCGGTCGCGATCATCCTCGTCGCCGAGAACCTCGGGCACATCAAGGCCGTCGGCGCCATGACGGGCCGGAGCCTCGATGACTATCTCGGCCGCGCCTTGCTCGCCGACAGCCTCGCGACCATCGTAGCGGCCTGCGGCGGCGGCACCGGCGTCACCACCTATGCCGAGAACATCGGCGTCATGGCGGCGACGAAGGTCTATTCGACCTTGCTGTTTGCCTTCGCGGCGCTGGTGTCGATCGTGCTCGGCTTCTCGCCGAAATTCGGCGCGCTGATCCTGTCGATCCCGGGTCCGGTCATCGGTGGGCTCTCGATCGTGCTGTTCGGATTGATCGCCGCGATGGCCGGCCGTATCTGGGTCGAGAACAAGGTCGACTTCTCAAGTCCGGCAAACCTGATCACCGTCGCGGTCGCGCTCACCGCAGGCGCCGGCGATCTCACGCTCAAATTCGGCGCCTTCACGATGGGCGGGATCGGTACCGCGACCTTCGGCGCCATCATCCTCTACCAAATCCTGACTTCGCCGCTGGCTCGCCGCGAGAAGTGAATCCCAGCGATGCGCTGAGGGATGGAACAAAACGCCGGTTCCGTCCATGTTGATGTGTCCTCGGAGAACAACGATGCCACATACCGACCGCTCGACCACCTTTTCCTCGCGTCTCGTCGGCCAGTACGCGCTGGTGACGGGCGCCTCCCAAGGCATCGGCCGCGCCGTCACCATCCGGCTCGCTCAGGAAGGCGCGACCGTCGCCATCAACTATGTCGATCATCCCGAAAAGGCAGAGGAGACGCTCGCGCTGGCACGGACGGCATCGAGCGATCGGGGCCACGGCAGGCTCGATCATGCCATCGTCAAGGCCGACGTGAGCAATGAGCAGGAGGTCGCCGCGATGTTCGAGACGGTTTTGGCGCGCTGGAAGCGCCTCGACTGTCTCGTCAACAATGCCGGCTTCCAGCGGGAATCGCCGAGCGAGGCGCTCGACGTCGACACCTATCGCCGCATCATCGACGTCAATCTCAACGGCGCCGTGCTCTGCGCGCAGAAGGCGCTCGCGCATTTCGTCGCGCGGGGCGCAGGCGGCAGCATCATCAACTGCTCCAGCGTGCACCAGATCATCCCGAAACCCGGCTACCTCGCTTACTCGATCAGCAAGGGCGGCATGGCCAATCTAACGCGTACGCTGGCGCTCGAATTTGCCGGCCGTGGCATTCGCGTCAATGCGGTCGGTCCCGGCGCGATCGACACGCCGATCAACGCGGCCTGGACCGGCGATCCGGAAAAGCGCGGCGTGGTCACCAGCCACATTCCGCTCGGCCGCGTCGGTACACCGGAAGAGATCGCCGCCGTGTTCGCCTTCCTCGCCTCGGATGAAGCCAGCTACATCACGGGGCAGACCATCTACGCCTGCGGGGGCCTGACGCTGTTTCCCGAGTTTCGGGACAATTGGGCGAGCTAGCGGGCTTCCTGGCCATCTGGCAAAACCGGCCTGCGCAGACTACATCTGCGCCATGACAAACCATCCGCTCCGGAATTTCGTCGACCGGCACGAAAATCTGTTCGTGCTGACCGGTGCTGGCTGCAGCACCAATTCGGGCATTCCCGATTATCGCGACAGTCACGGCAACTGGAAGCGGACCCAGCCGGTGAACTTCCAGGCGTTCATGTCTGAAGACCATACGCGTCGGCGCTATTGGGCGCGCAGCCTGATCGGCTGGCGGCGGTTCGGCCAGGCGAGGCCGAACGATGCGCATCACGCACTCGCCCGGCTCGAGGCGAGCGGGCGTTGCGGAATGCTGCTGACCCAGAATGTCGACCGGCTGCATCAATCCGCCGGGCACCGCCAGGTGATCGACCTGCACGGCCGGCTCGATCTGGTCCGCTGCATGGGCTGTGGGCAAAAGACGCCGCGGCGCGAATTCCAGGAGACGCTCGGCCACGCCAACGCAGAATGGTTGACGCTCGACGCCGCCGATGCACCCGATGGCGATGCCGACCTGGAGTATGCGGATTTTTCGTCGTTCACGGTGCCTCCTTGCGAAGCCTGCGGCGGCATCCTCAAGCCCGATGTGGTGTTCTTCGGCGAGAACGTCCCGCGCGACGTCGTCGCCACCGCGCAGGATCATCTGGCGCAGGCCGACGCCATGCTCATCGTCGGCTCCTCGCTGATGGTCTATTCCGGCTTCCGCTTCGTCAAGGCGGCCGCGCAGCGCAACATTCCGATCGCTGCGGTCAATCTCGGACGCACCCGCGCCGATGATCTCCTCACGCTCAAGATCGAGGAGCGCTGCGAAGCGGCGCTTGCATTCCTGCTCTGATCGCGCAGGCTGCGACATGCCTTGCCTATTGCATGGGTGCCAAGCAGAATAGCTGGACACAGCATGTTCCTGTCATCCATGGCATGGAAATTGCTGCGCTTTTGTCCTCAGTCTTGACGATCAGCACGGAGAATTTGGAATGCTTGAGGGAGCCGAGGTGCGGCTTGCCGTCGATATCGGTGGCACGTTCACCGACATCGTGCTGGACGTGGGGCAGGATCGCAAGACGCGCAAATTGCTGACGACACCGCAACGGCCCGAGCAGGCGGTGCTGGACGGCATGCGGCTCATTCTCGCTGATGCGCGCGCCCATATCAGCGACATCGACGTCTTCATTCACGGCACGACGCTCGCGACCAACGCCATCATCGAGCGTCGCGGCGCCAGGACGGCGCTGATCGCGACCGAGGGCTTTCGTGACGTGCTCGATATCGGC
Source organism: Bradyrhizobium sp. MV1.5 (assembly GCF_055807615.1). NCBI lineage: Bacteria > Pseudomonadati > Pseudomonadota > Alphaproteobacteria > Hyphomicrobiales > Nitrobacteraceae > Bradyrhizobium > Bradyrhizobium sp. MV1.5. Next base: position 85,995 of record NZ_JBVVPL010000028.1, read on the forward strand.
ACCGAGAGCCGCTACGACCAGTATGACCTCAGCATCGACAAGCCGAAGCCGCTGGCGCCACGATCCCTGCGCTTCACCGTGCCCGAGCGTATCGACGCCCACGGTGGCGTTCGCCTCCCGCTGGACGAAGCGGCGGTGCGTGCGCTCGCGCCAAGATTGCGCGCGCTGAACGTCGAGAGCGTCGCGGTCGCCTTCCTGCACTCCTATGCCAATCCCGAACACGAGCGCCGTACGGCAGCGATCATCAGCGAGGAGATGCCCGGCATTTCCGTGACCGTATCTTCCGCGGTGTGCCCGGAGATCCGCGAATATGAGCGGACATCGACCGCGGTGGCCAACGCCTATGTGCAACCGCTGATCGATGGCTATCTCGCCCGCATGTCCGACGCCTTGCAGGTCGAGCAGTACCGCGGCGCGATCTATCTCGTCACCTCCGGCGGCGGTGTCACCTCGATCGAGACGGCGCGGCGCTTTCCGGTGCGCCTCGTCGAATCCGGTCCTGCCGGCGGCGCCATTTTCGCGGCGCAGATCGCGGCGCGTCTCGGCGAAAGCAAGGTGCTGTCCTTCGACATGGGCGGCACCACGGCAAAGATCTGCCTGATCGAAAAATACCAGCCCGAGACCTCGCGCGTGTTCGAGGTCGATCGCGCAGCGCGCTTCCTGAAAGGTTCGGGTCTGCCGGTGCGGATTCCCGTGATCGAGATGGTCGAGATCGGCGCCGGCGGCGGCTCGATCGCCCATGTCGACGCGATGAAGCGCGTCACCGTCGGCCCCGAGAGTGCCTCGTCGGAGCCCGGGCCCGCCTGCTACGGCCGCGGCGGCCTGCGCCCGGCCGTGACGGATGCCGACGTTGCGCTCGGCCTGATTGATCCCGATGCCTTCGCGGGTGGAACGATCAAGCTCGACCCTGCGCTCTCGAAGCAGGCGCTGCTGCGCAGCGTCGGCGAGCCGCTCGGCCTGTCGGCGGAAACCGCGGCCTACGCCGTGCACGAGGTCGTTTGCGAGAACATGGCGAGCGCGGCGCGCGTGCATGCGGTCGAGCGCGGCGAGATTGTCGGTCAGCATACGCTGATCGCCTTCGGCGGCGCGGCACCGCTGCATGCAGCGCGCGTCGCCGAGAAGATCGGCGTCTCCCGCGTGATCGTCCCTTCCAATGCCGGCGTCGGGTCGGCCGTCGGCTTCCTTGCGGCTCCGATCGCCTATGAGTTGGTGCGCAGCCGTCACGTGCGGCTCGACGATTTCGACACCGAGGGGGTCTCCGACCTGCTCCAGGAGATGGTGACCGAAGCGCGTGCGCTGGTCGAGACGGGTGCGGCAGGCGCGCAGGTTCGCGAGCGCCGCGCCGCCTTCATGCGCTATGTCGGCCAAGGCCATGAGATATCGATCGAACTGCCGAACCGGCGGTTGGCGACGGCCGATCTGGCCGGCCTGCGCCAGAAGTTCGAGGCGGATTATGCGGCGATGTTCGAGCGATCGATTCCGGGTGCCGCGATCGAGGTGTTGAGCTGGTCGGTGCTTGCGACGACCGAGGCACGCAATCCGCCGCGCGTCGCCGACGTGGCACGCATGCCCGCGGGCAAGGCGTCGGGCAGTCGAAAATTCTTCGACGGCCGCGCAGGGCAGGTGATCGAGATCCCGCTCTACCGCCGCGAGGACATGGCGCCGGGCGCGACGATTGCAGGTCCCGCCGTGATCGCGGAGGACGAGACCTCGACATTCGTCTCTAACAGTTTTGATGCCCATATCGATGGTGCCGGCAGCATCGTCATGGAACGGAAGGCGGCCTGATCATGAGCAAGGCAAGCGGCGCGAGCCTGATCGACCTTCAGATCATGTGGCACCGGCTGATCGCCGTGGTCGAGGAGCAGGCGCAGGTGCTGCTCCGCACCGCCTTCAGTCCGATCGTGCGCGAATGCGGCGACCTCTCGGCCGGCGTGTTCGACCTCAAGGGACGGATGCTGGCGCAGGCGGTGACCGGCACGCCCGGCCACGTCAACTCGATGGCGGAATCGGTCAAGCACTTCATCGCCCACTTTCCGATCGAGACGATGAAGGAGGGCGACGCCTACATCACCAACGATCCCTGGATGGGCACCGGCCATCTCAACGATTTCGTCGTCACCACGCCCTGCTTCAAGGACGGCAAGCCGGTCGCGCTGTTTTCCTGCACCAGCCATCTCATGGACATCGGCGGCATCGGCTTCGGACCCGACGCCACCGACGTGTTCATGGAGGGGCTCTACATCCCCATGCTGAAGCTGATCGACCAGGGTGTCGTCAACGAGACGCTGATGGCGATGATCCGCACCAACACGCGGCTGCCGATCGACACCGAGGGCGACACCTACTCGCTCGCCGGCTGCAACGACGTCGGCTGCGAGCGCCTGGTCGAGATGATGACCGAGTTCGGCATCGACTCGCTCGATGCGCTCGGCGACTACATTTGCGACCGCTCGCGCGAGGCCGTGCTGGCCGAGATCGCCAAGCTGCCGAAGGGCACCTGGCGCAACACCATGGTGGTCGACGGCTATGACGCGCCGGTCTCGCTCGAGGCGACGCTGACGATCTCGGACGAAGGCATCCACGTCGATTTCGACGGCACCTCGGCCGCGTCCAGATTCGGCATCAACGTGCCGCTGTCCTATACCATCGCCTACACCGTGTTCGGTCTCGGTTGTGTCGTCGCCTCCCAGATCCCGAACAATGCCGGCTCGCTCTCGCCGCTGACGGTATCGGCTCCCCCGGGCGCGATCCTCAATGCGCCGAAGCCGGCGCCGGTCGCCTCGCGCCACATCATCGGCCAGATGCTGCCCGACGTCGTGTTCGGCTGCCTTCGCCAGATCATTCCCGAGCGCGTGCCCGCGGAGGGGACATCGTGCCTGTGGAATCTCAACGTGCGCGGCCAGACCCGCTCGGGCGCCGGCGGCAATTACGGATTCTCGATGGCGGTAACTTCCAATGGCGGCACCGGCGCGCGCTTCGCGAAGGACGGGCTGTCGGCGACCGCCTATCCCAGCGGCGTGCGCGGCACGCCGGTCGAGATCGCCGAGACGCAGACGCCGCTGATCTTCTGGCGCAAGGAGCTGCGTCCGGATTCCGGCGGGGCAGGGCGCACCCGCGGCGGTCTCGGCCAGATCATCGAAGTCGGCAGCGGGGTCGATGCGCCGTTCGACATCCTGGCCGCGTTCGACCGCATCGATCATCCGCCACGCGGCCGCGATGGCGGCAAGAACGGCGAGGCCGGCTATGTCGGCCTGAAGTCCGGCAAGAAGCTGCGCGGAAAAGGCTTTCAGCAGGTGCCGCCGGACGACAGGCTGGTGGTGCTGACACCAGGCGGCGCCGGCATCGGCGATCCCCGGGAGCGCGCGCCGACAGCCGTCAACGACGATATCGAAAGCGGCCTGGTGTCGGCCGACAACGCGGTTGCAGTTTATGGGCATACGCGATGACGCTTCAGGCGTCGTGCGCGTAGCAAACGGAGGGGCTCAATGATCACGCGACGGAATTTTACAGCGGGCGCAGCGACGCTGCTCGCGGCCGGCCACATCTCGACCCGTGCGCAAGCGGCGACGGTGAGCTGGGACATGTCGACGGTATGGCCTGACGGCAATTTCCACACCCAGAACGCGTTTGCCTTCGCGGAGGAGGTGAAGAAGCAGAGCGGCGGCTCGGTCGCGATCACCGTGAAGGCCGGTGGCCAGCTCGGCTTCAAGGGCCCCGAACATCTGCGCGCCGTGCGCGACGGCCTGGTGCCGCTTGCCGACGTCCTCAATATTCAGCAGGTCGGCGACGAGCCCTTCATGGGCGTCGAAAGCATTCCCTTTCTCTGCGGCTCCATGGACGAATTGAAGGTGCTGCACAAATACGTGCGGCCCGAATACGAGAAGGTCGCTGCGCGCAACAACCAGAAGATCCTCTACATCGTGCCCTGGCCGACCCAATATCTGCACCTTAAGGTCAAGGTCGCCGATGTCGACGGGTTGAAGAACATCAAGATCCGCGTGCCCGACAAGAACGCCGTCGAGATGCTGGCCGTGGTCGGCATGGCGCCGGTGATGATCCCGTGGGGTGAGACGATCCCGGCGCTGGCCTCGGGCGCGGTCTCCGGCGTCTCCACCTCGGCGGTGTCGGGCGTCGACGGAAAATTCTGGGAATTCCTGAAATACATCTACGCGACCAACCACGTCTGGTCGTCGCAGATGCTCACCGTCAATCTCGATTCCTGGAAGGCACTGAGCGCCGATCAGCAACAGCTCGTCGCAGGCATCGCCGCGAAGATGGAGCCGGGCTTCTGGGCGAACTCGCTCAAGGCGGATGTCGACAGTCTCAACCGGCTCAAGGAAGGCGGCATGGAGGTGGTGCCGGTCTCGGAGGCCATGATGACGGACATTCGCGCCAAGACCGCGCCGCAGCTCGACGCTTTCGTCAAGCGCGTGCCGGCGGCCGACAAGCCGGTGCGGGCCTATCTCGCCGAAATGAAGCGCTGAGGACGGACCGTGGCAAGCGTTTCGCCCGCAGCGCCGCAGAGTCTCAACGCAGCGGCGCCGGCGCCACTCCGCATCCTGCTCGACGGCATCGATCGTCTTGGCCGGCTGGACGGCTGGATCGGCGGCGGCTGTCTCTTGATGCTGACGCTGCTGATGCTGTGCGAGGTCGCAACGCGCTTCCTCTCGAACTTCCTGTCGTTCTTTCCGCCCACGATCTCGATCGCGTGGGAGTATTCCTCCTATCTGATGGCGGCGTCCTTCACCTTCGGGGCTGCCATGACCCTGCGCGTCGGTGGCCATATCCGCGTCGTGCTGCTGCTGAAGAACGTCCCGGCCCTCTTTCAGCGCGCGATCGAAATCCTGTCGGCCGCCGCGGGCTTCGCCTTCATGGCCTTCCTGACCTCGTCGATGGCGAAGTTCGCCTTCGGCGCCTATGTGCGCGGCCAGGTTTCGACCTCGAGCGATACCCCGCTGTGGTTTCCGCAAGGAGTCGTCACCTTCGGCATGCTGCTGCTGACGCTCCAGTTCCTGGCGCGCGCGATTCAGGCCGTGCTCGGCCTGCCGCTGGAGGATCATCGCATGAGGGCCTCGCCCGTCGAATGATCGCCCTTGCGCAAGCCAGCGGACACCGGACTCCATGACCATAGAAGTCGTCGCTCTCTTTGCGATCCTGTTTGCGCTTCTGGCATGCGGCGTATGGATCGGCCTGACGCTTGCGCTCACCGCGACGCTGCTGCTGGCGATGTTCCGCTCGATCCCGCTCGACAAGCTGCTGCCGCAATACGCCTGGAACATCTTGACGACGCAGGAGCTGCTGGCGTTGCCGCTGTTCATCCTGATGGGCGAGCTGCTGTTTCGCACCCGTCTATCGCGTTCGCTGTTCCAGGGACTCGCACCCTGGGCAGGGCTTCTGCCGGGTCGTCTTCTGCATGTGAACGTAATCGGCTGCACCATATTCGCGGCGATCTCCGGCTCGTCGGCGGCGACGACGCAGGTGATCGGCCGCATGTCGCTCAACGAGCTCACGCGCCGCGGCTATTCCCGTGACATCGCGATCGGCTCGCTCGCCGGCGCCGGCACGCTCGGCTTCCTGATCCCGCCCTCCAACATCATGATCATCTACGGCGTGCTGGGCGACGTTTCGATCTTGAAGCTGTTCACGGCCGGCTTGCTGCCCGGCCTGCTGCTGGCCGCCACCTTCATGGGCTGGGTGATGCTGCACACGACCCTCAACCCCAGCATGGTGCCGGAGACGGAAGCCAAACTCTCGCAGGTGCCGTGGCGCGAACGTTTTGCGGCGCTGAAGGACCTCGCGCCGGCGCTGTTCCTGATCGCCTGCGTGCTCGGCTCGATGTATGGCGGGCTGGCGACGCCGTCGGAGGCCGCCGCGGTCGGCGTGTTCGGCGCGGCGCTGGTCGCCTGGGCGCAGGGCTCGATGTCGCAGCAGGTGATGCGTGACGTGCTGATCGGCTCGGTCGTGACCTGCTCGATGATCGCGCTGATCGTGCTCGGCGCGTCGATCCTCGGCAACGCCGCGGCCTTCCTGGGCATCCCGCAGGCCGTCGCCGCCTTCGTGAAGGGCTTGGGATTATCGCCCTTCATGCTGATCGTGGTGCTGATTATCTTTTATCTGATCCTCGGCTGTTTCCTCGATGGTTTCTCGATGATCGTGATGACGCTGCCGATCGTGCTGCCGATCGTGAAGGGTGCCGGCTTCGACGAGATCTGGTTCGGCATCTTCCTGGTGCTTGCGGTCGAGATGGCGCAAATCACCCCGCCGGTCGGCTTCAATCTGTTCGTGATCCAGGGCTTGACAGACGATGGCCTCGGCTACATCGCGCGCGTCACGATGCCCTATCTGCTCATCATGGTCGGCTTCGTGCTGCTGCTGACGCTCTGGCCCGGCATCGTCACGATCCTCCCGCGCGTGCTGTACGGGTAAATCCTTCCTCGGGCCTTGGCGCTATCGCGTCCGCCCGCAGCAGTCTGAGACTGCGAGGCCAAACGAACCGGACAGCGCAACTGACGTTTGTGATCTGCGCCGCGCGTCAAATTCGCGCCGTGCGCGTGTTCCGTCTTTGCGCTCCTCGTCATCCGGCGTACGCTGCCGGAGCGAGGATAAGCACAACTGCAACCAATCCAGAGAACGTAGCACCTTTTGGCGATGTCCGCCGAGAGCGATCGAGAGTCGTTGGCGGCTCGTCTGCAATGGAGAAGAAACCGACAGATAGCGGACTGCAACATCCCTCGCGGCGGCGTCTGTGAGACGCAAGTTAAACAAACTTAAAAGCGGGAGGAACGGATGAAGAAGCGTTGGTGTAAGTCTGGTCTACCTCTTCTTGCCGGCGCGACGCTGGTGGTGTCGTCGGCCTTGGCCCAGTCCGTGGATACTGCGCGGATCGAAAACGGCGGTCAGAACGATTGGCTGACCTACCACGGTTCATACAAATCCTATCACTACAGCCCGCTGGCGCAGATCAATGCAAACAATGTCGGCAATCTGAACGTTGCCTGGACCCACATTCCAGGGCGCTCGACCCGCGGCCTGCAATCGATGCCGCTAGCGGCGGATGGCGTGCTCTATTACTCGGGTTCTTACAGCCGGGTTTTTGCGCTCAACGGCGCGACAGGCGAGGTGATCTGGTCCCATTTTCCGGAGCTGGACGAGGCCCTGATCTCCCGTCAGACCCATTCCCCCTACAATCGCGGCGTAGCGCTCGGCGAGGGCAAGGTTTTCGTCGGCACCATGGATGGCAGGGTCCTCGGCCTGGATATGAAGTCGGGGAAGGTCCTCTGGGAAACCAGGCTGATCGACTCGCAGAAGCTCACGGTCGGTTTCACCGGTGCACCGCTTTACGCAAAGGGTACGGTGATCATCGGAGCGCAAGGTGGTGAATGGCCGGGCCGCGGCCCGATCTTCGGCCTGGATGCCACCACCGGGAAGAAGAAGTGGGAGTTCTTGACCGTCGCCGGCACCGACGAGGCCATGAAGACGTGGGGAAACGATTCCTGGCGCACGGGCGGTGGCGGTGGCTGGATGCCGGGCACTTACGATTCCGAGACCAACACGATCCTGTGGGGCACCGCAAACCCGGCGCCGCTCTACGATTGGTCGGGTGCCGATTACAAGACGCAAGGCGCGCGTCCCGGCGACAATCTCTACACGAGTTCGGTGATCGGTCTCGACGTCGATACCGGCAGGCTGAAATTCCATCATCAGGAATTGCCCCACGACGCCTGGGATTTCGACAGCGCGGTCGGCGAGTTTGTGATGCTGGAACGCGACGGTCAGAAGTTCGTGGTTCACCCGAACAAGGGCGGTTTCGTCTTCGTCTATGACCGCAATCTCGCCGTGAAAAATGTCTGGCGGCTCGTTGAGAACATCAATTTCGTCAAGGATATCGATCCCAAGACGGGTGCCTTGATCGGCCGTCGCGACTTCACCGCCGGGAAGGTCACCGAACCGCCGCTGTGCCCCTTCATCGGCGGCGGCGTCAGCTGGAACGCCGGCTCCTACAACCCGAAGACCGGCCTGTACTACAAGATCGGCCAGGAATGGTGCATGACGCTCGACGTCCAGAAGACGACGCCGGTCACAGCGCCCCAGGTCCAGCTCAACATCGGCGCCGATTTCAAGATGGTGCCCCCTCCGGGCGGAGAGATTTATGGACATCTCGACGCGCGCGACCCCATCACCGGCGCCAAGAAGTGGGAGGTTCGCTATCCTGAGCCGCCGCTTGGAAGCGTGCTGTCGACTGCGGGCAATCTCGTATTCGTGCCCGACTCCCGCGGCATCCTTCATGCCTACGATGCCGAAACCGGGGCCGAGCTCTGGAGTCACAACAACGGCACCGGCCACCAGGGCGGCATCGTTTCCTATTCCGTCAACGGCAAGCAGTACATTGCCGTAGTCGCAGGCTTTGGCGGCATGCTGGCGGACGAATACGCGCCAAACTTCGGCGGCGCCTACAAGAGCATGCCGCGTGATGACGGGGCGCTCGTCGTCTTCAGCTTGAAATAAATCATCGCAGATTGCCGGGGAGCAGGCGCAAGCTTGCTTCCCGTGCATTGGAATTTCCGGGTGTGCTTCAGGACTCGTGCTTCGGGGCGTGGCGCTTCAGGATATGGAGCTGGATACCTTGAACTTGCATGTGAAGAAGATCACCGCGCTGCTATCGGCGGTGCTGGGCGCCTCGTCACTGTATGCCGCACCGGTTCAGGCGCAGTCTGCCACTCCCGTACCCGACAACGGGACGTTCGACGTCGAACAGCTATTCGCGGGGACTTGCGGCTTTTGTCACTCCGCAGGCGGCCGGGCCGCCGGCAAGGGACCACAGCTGATGAACTCGCCGCGCGACGACGACTATCTGCACAGCCGCATCAAGAACGGCAAGTCTGGTGCGATGCCGGCATTCGGCGGGGCCTTCACCGACGCGCAGATCGACCAGATCGTCAAATATATCCGCGCCCTGAAGCCGCGCGATGGCTGAATAGCAGGCCGATGTCGATACGAGGACGCGAAATGAAGACAGTTCTCCCGATTGTGGTCGGCGCCGTAATCGCATTGCTGAATCCTGCGCAGGGGCGAACCCTGGACGCGATCCGCGCATCCGGTGTGCTCGGATTATGCGCCCATCCGAACTCGCTTCCGTTCGCAAGCAAGGCCGCCGATCCTCCCGGCTTTCAGATCGAATTGGGCGAGGCGCTGGCACACGAGCTCGGCGTCTCGCTGCGTCTCGACTGGATCATCACCCAGTACCAGATGCGGAGCGCCGGATGCGACATTGTTCTGGACGTCATCGCCGACCGCGAAGCGCAGGGTGAAACCCGCTTGAGATTCTCAAAACCGTATTATCGCACAGGCGTCGCGCTCGCCGTCCCCTCATCCAGCGCGCTCGCCTCGTTCCAGAGCCTCAACGAGCATACCAAGGTCGGGGTGCAGGTCGGATCCGTCGCTGCCATGATCATCAGTCAACGGCACGTCCCGACGTCGACTTTCGGCTTCGAGAGCGACAGCCTCGATGCCTTGTCAAACCATGAGATCGATGCCGCTGCGGTCACACCCACTGCAGCGAGTTATTTCAATCTGACGCATCCAGACAAAGCATTTCGTATCCTGGATCGCGACGAGTCCGTGGCCGATCTCAACTGGAACGTCGCGGTCGGCATGGTCCGTCCGGATGATGCATTGCGCGACACCATCGATGGAGCGGTTGAACGGCTGCGAAACGACGGCACGATCGATCGGATATACGGCCGCTACGGGGTCGTACTGCAGACGCCGAAATAGCCAATTGTTCCGGACCCGTCGTCCCGGCCGCATTGCCCGGAACGACGGTCGTTTCGAATGCCGCTTACGCCGCGGCCTTCTTCCGCGCCTGCTCGGCCTTGTACAGCTCGAACTCTTCCGCGATCGCCTTGGCGATCGACGGTCGCTGACGCAGGCGTTCGTAATAGGCCTTCACGTTCGGCCATTTGGCGAGCTCGATCGGCGGCGTCGCCATGGTCCAGTTGATGACCGTGACGAGATAGGCGTCGGCGACGCTGAAATGGTCGAGCAGGAAGTCGCGCCCCTTCAGGTAATTGTCGAGGTAATCCAGCCGCGACAGGTTCTTCTCCAGCGCATAGGCTTTCGTCTCCTGCGGCGCCTTGCGGTCGAGCACCGGGATGAACAGGCCCTTGTGCAGCTCGGTGCCGATGAAGCAGAGCCATTGATGAAGCCGCGTGCGCTCGATGCCCGCCGCGGCGCCGAGGCCCGATTGCGGGAAACGGTCGGCGATATATTGCAGGATCGCGGCGTTCTCGGTCAGCACCACGCCCTCGTCGGTGCGCAGTGTCGGCACCAGGCCGATCGGGTTCACGGTTCGGAAGTCAGTGCCGTCGCTCAGCACTGTCTTGGTCGGCGGATCGACTTCGAGATATTTGGCTTCGGCGCCGGCTTCATACAGCGCGACGCGGCTCGCCATCGAACAGGCGAGCGGCGAGAAATAAAGATCCATCTTGAGCCTCCTTGGGCAATTCCTCGATGTGACTTTTGGAGTGTCGCTCAACCTGGCCAGATTGATTTTTGTACTGTCTTGCATATTATGAGGACGGTCAAGGATTAAATTGCAAAATGGTACAAAAAGCCAAGCCGCCAGCTGCTGCCAGCGAACCCAAACGCCGCGGCCGTCCGCGCGCCTACGAACCCGAAGTCGCGCTAGGCAAGGCGCTCGACCTGTTCCGCACGCAAGGTTTCGCGGCGACCTCGCTCGACGATCTCAGCGAAGCTACCGGAATGAATCGCCCGAGCCTCTATGGCGCCTTCGGCGACAAGCGCGAGCTCTACATCAAGAGCTATCAACGCTACCGCGAGGATGCGCGCGCATCGATGGTGGAGATCTTTCGCCAGGAGATGCCGGTGCGCCAGCGGCTGGAGCGTATCTTCGCCTCCGCGCTGAACATCTATCTCTCCGGCGAGACCGGCCCGCGCGGCTGCTTCACCGTGGTCACGGCGGCCTCCGAAGCGATCGGCGATCCCGACATCCGGGCCATGGTGCTCGATGGCCTCAACGAACTCGACAAGGCATTTGCGAGTTGCTTCCGCCGCGCCAAGGAGAAAGGCGAGTTGCCCGAGAGCGCCGATCCAGCAGTGCTGGCGCAGCTCGCTTCAGCGACGGTGCATTCAATCGCTATCCGCTCCCGCGCCCGCGTGTCGCGGAAGGAGCTCGAGGCGATCGTGAAGGGGGCGATCGACGTGATGGTGGGACGAAAGAGCTAGGCGGTTGCGTGGCGCGAGCTATCTCCCAAACGTCGTCCTGGCGAAAGCCAGGACCATAGGCACCCGAATCTGGTTTGGCGAAGATTCGGAGTTGCCGCCGTCGCGCCGCAGCTCCTCCCTGGGTAATGGGTCCTGGCTTTCGCCAGGACGACACTGAGTTTGTAGCCTGCTACGCCGCGCGAATATGCGCGAGAAAACGGTCCACCTCGTCCCGCAGCCGCTGCGATTGCTTTGATAGCTCGATCGCCGAGCCCAGGACTTCCTCCGCCGCTGTCCCGGTCGCGGCGATGCCGGCGGTGACGCCCGCAATGTTTTGCGAGACCTCGCCGGTGCGGGCGGCTGCCTGCTGGACGTTCTGGGCGATCTCCTGCGTCGCGGTGCCCTGCTGGCCGACGGCGGCGGCAATCGCCGCGGAGATCTCGTCGACCTCCTGGATCGTGGCGCAGATCGACTGGATGCCGTCCACTGCGCCGGTGGTCTCGCCTTGCACCGCCGTCACCTGCGCGCCGATCTCCTCGGTCGCCTTGGCGGTCTGGGTGGCCAGCGCCTTTACCTCGGAGGCGACCACCGCAAAGCCGCGGCCAGCTTCGCCCGCGCGCGCCGCCTCGATCGTCGCGTTGAGTGCCAGCAGATTGGTTTGCTCGGCAATACCGCTGATGAAGGAGACCACGTCGCCGATTTTCTGCGCGGCGTCGGCCAGGCTCTGCACGCGCTCATTCGACCGTCGTCCGTCACTCGCAGCTTTGCCGACCACCGCAGTCGCGTGCGCAAGGCGCCGGCTGATCTCGGTCATCGACGACGACAGCTCTTCCGCGGCGGCAGCGACCGTCTGCACATTTTCCGAGGCGAGCGCCGAGGCCGACGACACCGTGCCGGTCTGCTGCCGCGACCGCTCGACGATATCAGACATCGAGCGCGCGGTGTTCTCCATCTCGACCGCTGCCGAGGAGACCGTGGTGACGACGTCGCGGATGCTGGCTTCGAAATTGTCGGCGAGCGCGGCGAACGCGCGCCGTTTCTCCGCTTCGGACTGCACCTTGGCCTCGAGCTGATCGGCCTGGAGCTTATTGAAGTTGACGGCGTTGTCGCGGAACACTGCGACCGCCTTGACCATTGCGCCGACCTCGTCATTCGCTTTGCTGGCGGGGACGGCGACATCGAGGTGTCCGTCTGCCAGCTCGCGCATCACGGTGGTGATGGAGATGATCGGACGCGAGATGCTGCGGGCGATGAGATAGCCGACGATTGCGGCGAGCACGAGCCCGAGCGCGGCGATGCCGAATGCCAGCAGCCAGGCCCGGTCGGCGGAGGCCACATAGTCGGCATTGTCCATCACCAGTTCGACCGCGCCGAGGGGCTTGCCGGAAAAATCCCTGATCGGTCCGAGCAGCGCGGCCACCGGCGTCGTGTCGAGCTTGGCCTGCCGCATCGTGAAGTCACCGCCGGCGGCGCGGCCGTAATCGGTCGCGTCGAAGAAGCTCTTGCCCTTCAGCGTTCCGCCGAACAGCTTGAAACCGCCGCCGTCCGCGAGATGGAAGGCGATGTCGACATGGCGGTTGGTCTTGAAGTCGTCCAGGAAAGACTGGCCGAAGGTCAGGCCAAACTCCACTGAGCCGAGATGCTTGCCGCCTTGCGCGATCGGCACGACGCCGCGGATGCCGAGCCCGGCCAGGCCGCCCTCGAGGCCGACCACGACCTTGCGCTCCTGGTTGGCCATGATCACGGTCTTGCGGAAGCCCGAGAGGTCGTCGCCAAATTTGGCAGGCTGGTGCACGCGCAAGAATGAGGTCGCGGGCGCCACGTGGAACTGGAACTGTTCGACGCCGTACTCCGATTTGGTCGCGGCAAAGACCGGCCCGAACAGGCTGACCAGGGCATTGCGATCCTGTTTGGCCATGGCGTCCTGCGTCGCGGGCATCGCGGCGACGACGGCGCTCATGGCGGCGGCGCGGCGGGACTCTTCGGTGATGCGCGATTGCAGGGCATCGTAATGGCTGCGCAGCTCGCGCTGGTCGGCGCGGTCGATGATCCCCGCGATGATCCACATTGCACCGAGCACCGCAAACAGCGCGGTCGCGGCTGCCGTCACCGCCAGCGCAACCGTGATCCGCATCCTGAGGCCGAGCGTCAAGCGCATGTCCGACTCGTTCGTTGAGCGTTGATTAAGGAGACCTATCAACTTCTCGCTAAGAGAGGGTGAACGGGATACCGGCCGAGCGGGTGCCTTCGTGGGGGGACGGAGTGACCGAGAACTCTGGCGTCGTCCTGGACAAGCGAAGCGCAGATCCAGGACCCACCCCGCGGGGTAGTTTGGCGAAGATTCGGGGTTACCATCTCGCGCCGCAACTCCTCCCCGGGGTAATCGGTCCTGGCTTTCGCCAGGACGACACCGGAAATGAGGCGCCGTGTGCGGCCTAATACCCCCGCGCCCGGTCTACCACGTTCTCCAGCACACCACCGGCCTCGAACCGCGCGATCTGCTCGGCGACATAGGCCGAGATCGCATCGGCGTCGGTGTCGGCGGCGTTATGTGGCGTCAGCAAAACCTTTGGATGGGTCCAGAACCGGCTGTCCTTCGGCTGCGGCTCCTGCACGAAGACGTCGAGCGAGGCGGCGCCCAGCGTGCCGTCGTCGAGGCAGGCCAGGATGTCGGCTTCGTTCTGAAGGCCGCCGCGGCCGGCGTTGATCAGCACGGGCGCACCGAGCGGGCTCTTGCGGTTGAGCTTGGTGAAGACGTCGCGGTTGAGGATGCCGCGTGTATCGGGCGTCAGCGGCAACAGGCTGACCAGAATATCGGTCGTGCGCAGGAATGCGTCGATCTGCCCGGCGCCATGGAAGCATTCGACACCCGCGATGGTACGCGGGCTGCGGCTCCAGCCGGCGACGCCGAAACCAAGCCGCCGCAGCACATCGGCCGCGTCGGCACCGAGCGTGCCCAGTCCCATGACACCAACCGTGACGGCGCTCGCCGGCCATTGATAGGTCGGCTCCCAGCGCTTTTCGCGCTGCGACTGGCGCAGATAAAGCTCCTGGCGGTGGTGCATCAGCACGTGCTGCACGACGTATTCGGTCATGCGGCCGGTCAGGTCAGGCACGGCGACGCGCACCAGCGGCACGTTCGGAAGGCTCTTGTCCGCCATCAGCGCATCGACGCCGGCGCCAAGATTGAAGATCGCCCGCAGATTGGGGAAGGAGCCGAGGTCGCCCGGCACCGGCTTCCACACCGCGGCATAGTGCACCTCGGCCGGATCGAGCCCGGCATCGGGCAGCAGCACCACGCGGCGGCCGCCGCTGACCGCGTCGAACCGGGCCTTCCAGCGCTCCGGCAGCCAGTTTTGCTGCGTGCTGTTGATCAGGACGGCCAGTGTGCCCACGGTCATTCGAAGTGCCTCTTTAAGTTCCGTTTTTGAAGGCCCTCCTTGGCACGATCTGCCGGATTTTTCTTGCAATTTTTTTCCGCAGCCATGTCGGGGCGGGGCATAGTGGATCGTCTTCAAAACAAGCGTTCAGAGAAGGTACTGCCCATGCTTTATGCGATCCTTTGCTATCACGACGAGGACTTCGTCGGCTCCTGGAGCAAGGACCAGGATGAAGCCGTGATGAAGAAGCTCGCCGTGGTGCAGGAGAAGCTGACACAGCAGGGCCGGCTCGGCCCGGTGGCGCGGCTGCTGCCGACCACCGCGGCTGCGACGCTGCGTAAGGAGGACCCGCCGTTGGTGCTCGACGGTCCCTACGCGGAGACCAAGGAGCAGTTGCTCGGCTTCTATATCGTGGATTGCAAGAATCTCGATGACGCACTCGATGTCGCCCGCGACCTCGGCGCCGCCAACCCCGGCGGCGCCTACGAGGTGCGCCCCGTCGGCGTGTTCAGGCCCGGAGGGAATCTGACGTGAGCGAGGCCGATACCGCCTGGATCGAGACCGCGCTGACCTCGGCGCGCCCCCAAGCGGTCGGCGCACTGCTGCGCTATTTCCGCGATCTCGACACCGCGGAGGAAGCCTTTCAGAACGCCTGCCTGCGCGCGCTGAAGACCTGGCCGCAGAACGGACCGCCGCGCGATCCCGCGGCCTGGCTGATCATGGTCGGCCGCAACGTTGCCATCGACGAGGTGCGCCGTACCCGCAAGCAGCAGCCGCTGCCGGAGGACGACCAGGCGATCTCCGATCTCGACGACACCGAGGGCGCGCTCGCCGAGCGGCTCGACGGCTCCCACTACCGCGACGACATTTTGCGGCTGATGTTCATCTGCTGCCATCCAGGCCTGCCGGCGACGCAGCAGATCGCGCTGGCGCTCCGTATCGTCTGCGGCCTGACGGTGAAGCAGATCGCGCGCGCCTTCCTGGTGTCGGATGCGGCGATGGAGCAGCGCATAACGCGTGCCAAGGCCAAGGTCGCGGAGGCCGGGACGCCGTTTGAAACGCCGGGCGCGGTCGAGCGCTCGGAGCGGCTCGCCGTCGTCGCCGCGATGATCTATTTGATCTTCAACGAGGGCTACTCGGCGAGCGGCGACACCGCCGAGATCAGAAAGCCGCTGTGCGAGGAAGCGATCCGGCTGGCGCGGCTGCTGTTGCGGCTGTTCCAGAGCGAGCCGGAGATCATGGGCCTCACGGCGCTCATCTTGTTGCAGCATGCGCGCAGTGCCTCGCGCTTTGCCGCGGATGGCTCGCTGATCCTGCTAGACGACCAGGATCGTTCGCTGTGGAACGGCACCATGATCGCGGAAGGCCTCGCGCTCATCGACAAGGCGATACGCCATCGCCGCAGCGGGCCCTACCAGATCCAGGCCGCGATTGCCGCGCTGCATGCCCGCGCGTCCACGCCCGCGGAGACCGACTGGGCGCAGATCGACCTGCTCTATGGTGCGCTGGAGGTGGTTCAGCCCTCGCCGGTGGTGACGCTCAACCGCGCGGTCGCGGTTTCCAAGGTGCGCGGACCGCAAGCCGCGCTCGACCTGATCGAGCCGCTGGCGCCAAAGCTTGCCAACTACTTCCACTTCTACGGCGTGCGCGGCGCCTTCCTGATGCAGCTCGGCCGCAACGACGAAGCCCGCATCGCCTTCGACCGCGCCATCGCCCTCGCTAACACGTCCGCAGAAGCGGCTCACATCCGCATGCATCTCGATCGCCTGATCCGGGACAGCCAGCCCAAGGGCGCAAATGGCGGCGCCAGGCAAGACGCCAAGGTCGAAGGCGCCAAGGTGAAGTAGGGAGCGCCTGTTTCGGGCGTTGCAAAATTTTTGCTTCGCCTTGTCGGGCTCGACCCCCTCCCTTCGTCCTAGGAGCGTATCCAGGGAGCCATTCATGTTGAAAGCCTTTGCCGTCATCGTCATCCTGCTCGCGGTCGGAATCGTGGGCGTGCTCGGCTTCGCCCTGACGAAGCCCGACACATTCCGCGTCGAGCGCAGCCTCGCCGTGAAAGCGCCGGCCAATGCGGTCTATCCCTTGGTCGCCGATTTCCATCGCTGGACGGCCTGGTCCCCCTACGAGGGCCGCGATCCCGCCATGAAGCGCAGATTCGGCGGAACTGAAGGAAGGGGCGCGACCTATGCCTGGGACGGCAACAACAATGTCGGCGCCGGCCATATGGAGATCCTCGAGGCGAGTGCGCCGTCAAAACTACGCATCAAGCTCGATTTCGAGCGGCCTTTCGAAGGCCACAACACCGCCGAGTTCACCTTTGTGCCGCAAGGCGATGCCACACTGGTCACGTGGGCGATGTCCGGTCCGGCCCCGTTCCTGTCCAAGGTCATGCAGGTATTCATCAACATGGACAACATGATCGGCAAGGATTTCGAGGCGGGCCTGGCCAGCCTGAAGAAGCTCACCGAGAAGTAGCGCCGTCACCCCGAACGAAAGCAAAACGGAGAGAAACGATGCTCAATCCCTATCTGTTCTATCAGGACACCTGCGAAGCGGCGTTCAATTATTACGCCAAGGTTCTCGGCGGCAAGATCGACGCCATGATGCGTTCGTCGGACGCACCGCCGGACATGGCCGCGGCGCCCGGCCGCGAGAAGACGATCATGCATGCGCGGATGTCGCTACCCGACGGCAGCGTGCTCATGGGCTCGGATGCGCCGCCCGAGCATCGTCACAAGCCGCAGGGCTTTTCGATCTCGCTCACGGTCGCGGACCCGGCGGAGGGCGAGCGCAAGTTCAATGCGCTCGCCGATGGCGGCAATGTCACCATGCCCTTCAGCAAGACCTTCTGGGCCAAAGGTTTTGGCATGTGCGTCGACAAGTTCGGCATTCCCTGGATGGTGAACTGCCCGGCCGAGGGAATGTGACAGGCGCGATCGCCTGACGCGCCAAGCGGCGATCCCCTCTCCACGACGATGCGGGAGAGGGGCGCGCATGAGGACGTTGCGTCATGGGCCGATCGACCGCGTGCCCTATCAACGGATCGATCCGGTCACGTCATTGCTCGGTGGTTGGGAGGAGGGAACGCAGCGCGGACAGATTACGAGCTTTGTCCCGAGCTGCCTGTCATTCTCCGCTTCGATTTCGTCATGGATTGCCCACCATGCCGCGGAGTACGGGCGCAAGGTGCCGAGGACTCTCTCCCGCTCCTGATTCGAATCACTCGTCGCGGGAGTTTGGGTCGCCACGCGACGCTTGATGACGGAGGGACGGTTCGGATCCTGACCGAGGCCGTCCCATGCGATCGGACGGCGTTCCTGCGCAGGCGCGACCACGCATCCCATGAGTGTTGCGCAAAAAGTGAGCAAGACAAAGCCGTGTCGCATCATGCCGGGCCCTTGGGTGTTGTATGCGACGCGCCAAGTCCGCTTGCCGAAGCTTGCCTCGCACCGCTCAAATGGAACCTAAGGGAAACGCCTGGCCGACACGGCCGAATATGGATGTTGCTGTCGCACCACATTGCGTGAGCAGTTAGGCCGCTTCGTGAAATCATGCGGACCGCATCGCACAACAACTGGCGCAATATTAGGCTGTGAACTCCGGGACAGAATCGTTATTTATTTCGTCATAAATTCTAAAAACTGGGGCGGGCGGACTTGGAAGGGGAGCGACCGATGGCGGCGGCGCTGCAGATCAACTTTGCACTTTGGGGTATGCTCATCTGCGCGAGCATGGAATTGGCCCAGCTGATCCAGAGTTATTACTAGACCTCACGAAGCATGTGACCGGCGCAATTTTGCCGGCGCGCTTGTTCGCTGGCTCACGTGCAACGCGATGGCCGTGAAGTTGACGCTCGCGATCATCGAGGCGATGTAGTTGCGCGGCCCTACCGTGCGGGCGCTTGCGTCCGCCTGATCATCACCGGCAGCGCGGATAGATCGCGGCGAGGTCGCGTCCCTTCAGCAGAAGCAACCGCGACGAGAGGCCGCCGCGGCGGCTGATCCAGTCGCGCACCGGGCCGGGATAGGCCGCAAGCACCGCATCTGATGCTTCCGGCTCGGCGTAGAAGCGTCCGCGCCGATCGATCGAGCGCGCCGCATGGAAGCCGAGCACGGCACGCTTGGTGACGCATATCCGCTCGCCCGGCACGATGCTCAGTACCAGCGTGCAGGCGGACAGGCAGGGACCGTCGATCACCACGCGCTCGCCGCTCTCGCGCACCTTCTCGAACAAATCGAGGAACGGCCCGACCTGTCCACCGGGCGACTGGACGATGCGGATTTCGGCCGAGGCAGGCGTGGCGGCGAGCAGCGCGGATGCGAGCATCAAGGCTCTGAGGAAGGTGACGCGTCGCATGAAGCCTCCGCGAATTCGAGTCCGTGGGATAGGCCGACGAGAAGAGGTGGGTGACGCTTCGCTAGGCCACCCTGCGCCGTGTCTATCCGTTCCGCCGTTCGCCGCGCAGCGTCGGCAGGCCGATGCCCGCCGCATCGAAGCCGCCATCGACGGCCAAAATTTGGCCGGTGATGTAGCTGGATCGTTCCGAGCACAGGAAGTAGATGGCTTCGGCGAGTTCCTCTTCCAGGCCGTAGCGGTTGAGCGGGATGGCGTCGTGATAGTCGGCGCGGATCTCCCTGGTGTGCACCTGCTTCGCCATCGCGGTGTCGACCGGTCCCGGCGCGACCGCGTTGACGCGGATGTTGAGGGACGCGAGCTCGACCGCGAGCTGCTTGGTGAGGTGCGCGAGGCCCGCCTTGCTGGTGCCGTAGGCCGAGCGCAGCGTCGAGGCGCGCACCGCCGAGATCGAGGTGATGTTGACGATGGCGCCGCCATTGCCGTCGCGCATCAGCGGCACCGCCGCCTTGGTGCAGAGGAACGGGCCGGTGAGGTTGACCTCGAGCACGCGCCGCCAATCGGTCTCCGACGTCTCCATCAGCGGCGCGAACACGGCAATGCCGGCATTGTTGACGAGCGCGTCGAGCCGGCCAAACCGCTGTTCGACCGTCGTCATCGCGGTGGCAACCGCGGCTGCGTCCGAGACGTCGCAGGTTAACGCCAGCGTGGCTTCGTCCCGGCCGATCTCGGCGACCGCGCGGCCGAGCAGTTCGCCCTCGATGTCGAGCAATGCCACCCGCCAGCCCTCGGTCAAAAATTTCTTCGCGGTCGCAAGCCCGATGCCACGTGCGGCTCCGGTGACGAGGGCGATTTTCTGCGGGGAGGCGGTCATAGCTTATCCGTGGTTTGGGAATTGAGGCGGTCTCCCTACCACGAAAGCCGCGAGGAGACGCGACAAACTATTGCGCCGTTAGCTCGTCGAGGCTCTCCTGTTGCGGCCGCGCAGGTCGGCCTAGGCCAGCTCCGCCGTGGCGCGCTGCATGTTGGCCGACATGTCGGCCGTCACGATGCTCTGTTCCTCGACCGCGGCGGCGGTGGAGGCGATGAACTCGTTGACGCCGGCGATGGCGACCTTGATTGCGGTCAGCGAGCTTGCAACGTCGCCGGAGATGGTGTTCAGCGCGTCGATTTCTGATGTGATGGTGTCGGTCGCCTGCTTGGCCTGATTGGCGAGGCTCTTCACCTCGGAGGCGACCACGGCGAAGCCGCGGCCGGCTTCGCCCGCGCGCGCCGATTCGATCGTGGCGTTGAGCGCGAGCAGGTTGATCTGGCCGGTGATGCCCGAGATCATCTCGACGATGCCGCTCATCGCCTGCGCCGCTGCGTTCAGCCGCTGCGCCTGGCCGTCGGCGGCCTCGACGCGGGTGGTCGCGACCTTCGAATTCTCGCGCGACTTCGCCATGGTCGCGGAGATCTCGCGGATCGACGCGCTCATCTCTTCGCTGCCGGCTGCGACCGCCTCGATCAGACCGCGCGCGTTGTCGGCCTTCTTGCGGCCGATCGCCTGCGCGGTGATGTCGGTGGCATATTTCACCACTTTGTAGGGTTTTCCGTTGAGGTCGAGGATCGGGTTGTAGGACGCCTGGATCCAGATTTCGCGGCCGCCCTTGGCGATCCGCTTGTATTCGGCGGCCTGGTATTCGCCGCGGTTGAGCGTCTCCCAGAACTGGCGGTAGGCCGTCGAATTCTTCACGTTCGGCTCGACGAACATGGAGTGGTGCTGTCCCTTGATCTCTGCCAGCGAATACCCCATCGCCTTCAAGAAGTTCTCGTTGGCGGTGCGGATGGTGCCGTCCATGTTGAATTCGATCACCGCTTGCGATTTCTGGATCGCGGCGAGCTGTCCGTCATTGTCGGCCGCCTTCATCTTCTGCGCGGTGACGTCGGTCGCAAACTTCACTACCTTGAACGGCCTGCCCATCTCATCGAGGATCGGG
Source organism: Bradyrhizobium sp. MV1.5 (assembly GCF_055807615.1). Lineage (NCBI taxonomy): Bacteria > Pseudomonadati > Pseudomonadota > Alphaproteobacteria > Hyphomicrobiales > Nitrobacteraceae > Bradyrhizobium > Bradyrhizobium sp. MV1.5. The sequence continues at coordinate 106,933 of NZ_JBVVPL010000028.1, forward strand.
TTGTAGGTTGCCAAAATCCAGATTTCGCGTCCGCCCTTGCCGATCCGCTTGTATTCGGCGGCTTCGAACTGGCCGCGGTTCAGCCGCCCCCAGAAGTCGGCATAGGCAGAGCTCGCGCGATCCTCCGGCGTCACGAACATGCTGTGGTGCTTGCCCTGGATCTCGTCGAGCGAGTAGCCCATTGCGCCCAGGAAATTCTCGTTGGCGGTGAGGATGGTGCCGTCCATGTCGAATTCGATCACGGCCTGGGCACGGTTGACGGCGGCGATCTTGCCCGCGTCCTCCATGGTCTTGACCTTGTATGCCGTGATGTCGGTGGCGAACTTGATGAAGCTGACCACCTTGCCGTTCTCGTCGCGCAGCGGCGCGTAGGAGGCGTGGACCCAGACTTCCTTGCCGTTCTTGCCGAAGCGCTTGTATTGCGTGGTCTGGAACTCGCCGCGGTTCAGGCTGGCCCAGAAGTCGCGGTAACGGGCGCTCTCGCGTTCAGTCGGGCTGACGAAGATGCTGTGATGCTTGCCCTTGATCTCCGAGAGCGTATAGCCGCTCATCTTGAGGAGATTTTCGTTGGCATCGAGAATGGTGCCGTCGAGGCCGAATTCGATCACGGCCTGGGACCGGTCGAGCGCCTCGACTTCCGCGATCGCGTGCCTGACTTTCTTGCTTTGGAAATTGAACACGTAAGCTCCGCCTAATGCTGAGGGGCGAATCAGCCGGATTGTCATACCGTTTCGCTCAAGCTAACAAGTTGCATGGGCTTCTTTAGCAACTGTAAATTCCTGCACGAGACGTTGCCCGCTCTGTATTTCGCACGCGTCCGCCATGTTGCTCAGGTTGCAAGCATTCTTGATTCATATGCACGGCGGAGGTCATAGAACGAGCCGTATTTGTACGGGCCGCCGCGTGCATTATTTTTCGCGTGGTTGCTGCCGGACGTGATGTCGGCGCGGCTGCGCGTCAATCGTCTTCAAGACGATGCTGACTACGGAACCGTTCGATGACGAATCCCGAGCGCCTGATTCGAGACCTCTTCGCCGCCTATCTCGGCAACGACCGGCAACGGGTCGCCGACGCGTTGGCCGACGATTTCCGCTTCACCAGCCCGTTCGACGACGACCTCGACAAGGCTGCCTATTTCGAGCGTTGCTGGAGGGACACCGGCTGGATTGCGCGGCACGACATCGAGCGGATTTTCGTCCAGGGCGACGAGGCCTTCGTCACCTATTTTTGCTTGGCGACAGATGGCAGGAGCTTTCGCAACACCGAGTTCTTCACCTTTGCCGGCGACAAGGTTCGCCGCATCGAGGTCTATTTCGGCGCTGCCCGGCAGGACAGTCGTTTCCTGCCGCAGGCGCGCTAGCGCCAGCCAATAATCTCCAGAATAATTTTCGTCACCTGTCGGTTTCGTCAAGGTTCCTTCGTCTTGGAGGTGAGGGCGGGCGGCCCGGGCCGTCGCTCCCGTCCATCCGGAGTGGCGCCTCGCCGCGCAACCCGAACGACAAAAGCACGCAAGGAATGCTCATGCGATTCATGATGCTGATGATCCCGCTCGGCTACGAGACCGCAGCGCCCGACGTTCAACTGGATCCCGAGCGGGTTGCTGCGATGATGCGCTACAACGAGGCGCTGAAGGACGCCGGCGTGCTGATCACGCTCGACGGCCTGCACCCGCCCTCGATGGGCGCGCGCGTCTCGTTTGCGGCCGGCAAGCCCATCGTGACCGATGGTCCGTTCGCCGAGGCCAAGGAGGTCCTGGGCGGCTACTGGATGATCGAGGTTGCCTCGCGTGCCGAGGCGATCGCCTGGGCCAGGCGGTGTCCGGCCGCACCGAACGAAATCATCGAGATCCGTCAGGTGCAGGAGATGAGCGACTTTCCGCCTGACGTGCAGGAGGCCGCCGCCGGTTTCGGCGACCTGAAGAAATAGCCGCAGCTTTGTCTATCCATCACCAAAAGGAGAGAACCGATGATCCTCGACACCTATCTCGCCGTTTTCCTCGGCAGCAAGACCAGCTCCAAATGGGCCGCATGGAATGCGATGCCCGAGGTCGAGCGCAAAGCAAAGGAGCAGGAGGGCATGGCGGCCTGGAAGGGCTGGGTGGAAAAGCACCAGGGCGCGATCGAGGCCATGGGCGGGCCGCTCGGCAAGACCAAGAAGGTGGACGGCAAGGGCCTCGCCGACATCGCCAACGAGATGGGCGCATTCACCGTGGTGCGCGCGGCATCCCATGAAGCCGCGGCCAAGATGTTCGAGAACCACCCGCACTTCACGATCTTCCCCGGCGAACGCGTCGAGATCATGCCGGTGCTCCCGATCCCCGGCGGCTAGGATCTCGGCCGCCGCCCCGGACCGGGAAGAATACGGGTCGATCAAACCCGTCGCCGCTAGTGACCTTCCTGCCCGGCTCATGTAAAGGTCGTTCACATGAGCTGGCGCAAGGAGACGCGCCGCGCCGAGCGCGGCTATCACCACGGCAATCTGAAGGAAGCCCTGTTGCAGGCCGCCCTCGGGCTGATCGCCGAGAAGGGCGCGGCCGGCTTCACCTTTGCCGATGCCGCGCGCATGGCCGGCGTCAGTGCGGCGGCGCCGTACCGGCATTTTCGCGACCGTGAAGAACTGCTGTCCTCGATCGCGCAGCGCGGCTTCGAGCAGTTTGAATCGCGCCTGACCGCGGCCTGGGACGACGGACGGCCCGACACCGTCACGGCGTTCGAGCGTGTCGGCAGGGCCTATCTCGCCTTCGCCCGCGAGGAGCCCGCGTTCTACAACGCGATGTTCGAATCGGGCGTGCCGGTGGATTCCAATCCGGCGCTCCAGGCCGCCAGTGAGCGTGCTTTCAACATCATTCGTGCTGCGGCGGAGCGGCTTGCCGCGCTGGCGCCGCCGGGCACGCCGCGGCCTCCGGCGATGATGATGGCGCTGCACATCTGGTCGATGGCGCATGGCGTGGCCTCGCTGTTCTCCCGCGGTGACGCCGCGCGTCGAAAGCTGCCGATGTCGCCGGACGAGCTGCTCGAAGCCGAGGTGCTGATCTATCTGCGCGGTCTCGGCTTCCCGACCGATCGCCGTCCTCCGGCGAAAAGCGCCGAGCCGCCGCCGGTGCCACCGGAGGCATCCTCCGGTTCAGGCGTGCCGCCCGGTGGTCCCTGGGGCAAGCCGAAATAAAGTTACTCAAATAATTGCGTCGCCCTGTCAGGCGGTCGGCTTGACAAAATCGCGGGATGATCTACCTATGTAAATGTTATTTACATTCACAACGGCGCTGATGCCGTCATGGAGAGGGAAATGGCCTACACCGCTGATGTCAATCGATGGCGCGGCCCTTCGGACCAACACTACGAGCGCCCCCACATGCTCAATACGCCCTGGCATCCCGGCTGGATCGCCGTGACCATCGTCGGCTTCATCATCTGGTGGCCGATCGGACTTGCCCTTCTCTTTTTCACACTCGGGAGCAGAAGAATGTCGTGCTGGAGCAACCAGGATCGCTGGCAGAACAAGATGGAGCGGATGCAGTACAAGATGGATCGTATGCGCGGCCGCATGGAGCGCCACGGTTTCGGCTTTGGCTTCGGCCCGCCCTCGAGCGGCAACCGCGCCTTTGACGAGTACCGCACCGAGACACTGCAGCGGCTCGAGGAAGAGCAGGTCGAGTTCAAGAATTTCCTCGACCGTCTGCGTCACGCCAAGGACAAGGAAGAGTTCGACCAGTTCATGGCGCAACACAAGACGCGCCCTACCCCGCCGCCGACCGACCAGCAGCAGGGTTGATCTCAAACTTGATCTCGGGACTGACGCCTCTCAAAGCCGTCAGGCGCATGCCCCCAAAGTCCTGATGGCCCCGAGCCGCGGGGGGGGGGGGGGGCCCGCCCCGGCCGGGGGGGGGGGGGGGGGGGGGGGGGGGGGGCGGGGCCCCCGCCCGGGGGGGGGGGGGGGGGGGGGGGGGGGGGGGGGGGGGGGGGGGGGGGGGGGGGCGCGGGGGGGGGGGGGGGGGGGGG
>NZ_JBVVPL010000029.1:0-110385 GCF_055807615.1 Bradyrhizobium sp. MV1.5
ACCCCCGTATCGAGGAAGCCTTTCGCACCGTCAGGCGCGAGCCGTTCGTCGGACCTGGACCGTGGTCGATCTCTCTCGGCGGTCACCCCTATGTCGTGACGCCCGATGATGATCCCGCCTACCTCTATCAGAACACGCTGCTTGCGCTCGACAGCACGCGGAGTCTCAACATCGGGATGCCCGGCGCGCACGCCTATTGGCTCAGCGGTTGCGCGGTAAAGGAAGGCGAGACCGTGATCCAGATCGGCGCGGGGAGCGGCTATTACACCGCGATCCTCGCGCATCTCGTCGGCCCCGGCGGCCACGTCCATGCCTACGAGATCGACGAACGTCTGGCGGGACTCGCGCGCGAGAATCTGAAGGAGATCGTCCATGTGGATGTGCGGGAACGTTCGGGCGTGGCGTCCGATCTGCCCAAAGCCGACGTGGTCTATGTCTGCGCGGGCGCGGCGCAGCCGGCCACCGAATGGCTCGATGCGCTCCGGCCCGGCGGGCGGCTGGTGTTTCCGCTCGCGCCCGAAGGCATGCTCGGCGGCATGCTGATGATCACGCGCCCGGACGACGGTGCGGTCTGGCCCGCCAAATTCCTCGGGCGTGCCCAATTCATCGGCTGCGCGGGACTGCAGGATGCCGATGCCGCCCGGCGACTGGCCGAGGCGTTCGCAGGGGGATGGGAGGGCATGCAGTCGTTGAGGAGAGAGGGCGCTCCCGACGAGACGTGCTGGTTCGCCGGTGAAGGCTGGTGGCTGTCGACGGCACCGGCGCCTGTCGCGACTGCGCCCATCAAGCCCAACGCGGACATCACGCAGGCCTAGTGGCTAGAGCCATCATGACTTCGCGCAGCCGGCACAGTGAAAGCGGCCGCGTGAGGCCCTGAACAGGCTGCGGCAATACCAGCGCCGCGCCAGCGCCTGAGCGGGCCTGCGGATCATCTGCGCGATCAACAAGAGTTCGAAAGCCATTCATATCGCTTGTCGTGAAATATCCTGACCACAGAGATGGGGCGGCATCCCCAGAAGAGAATGCCGCCCAGATCGCACCTGCCATGCAGTGGTTCGGACGTAAAGCTTAACCGCGCTCAGCCGTGCAGCTTCTTGGCTGTCTCCGCGATCTGGCGGCCCTGATAGCGCGCACCGGCGAGCTCGTTGGCGCTGGGCTGCCGGCTGCCGTCGCCTCCGGTGATCGTGGTGGCGCCGTAAGGCGCGCCGCCGGTGACCTCGTCGAGCTTCATCTGGCCGGCAAAGCCGTAGTTCAGGCCGACCACGACCATGCCGAAATGCAACAGGTTGGTGATGATCGAGAACAGCGTCGTCTCCTGGCCGCCATGCTGGGTCGCGGTCGCCGTGAAGGCGCCGCCCACCTTGCCGTGCAGCGCGCCCTTGGCCCAGAGCCCGCCGGCCTGGTCGAGGAAGTTCGCCATCTGCGAGGCCATGCGGCCGAAGCGGGTGCCGGTGCCGACGATGATCGCGTCGTAGTTTGCGAGGTCCTCGATCTTGGCGACGGGGGCGGCCTGGTCGAGCTTGTAATAGGACGCCTTGGCGACCTCGGCCGGCACCAGTTCGGGCACGCGCTTGATGTCGACGGTGGCACCGGCTTCGCGGGCGCCTTCGGCAACGGCATTGGCCATCGCTTCGATGTGGCCATACGCGGAATAATACAAGACGAGAACTTTGGTCATGATGGTCTCCGTTGGATCCAGATTTGATTCGTCGGTGTCGGGAGCGTCATGCCGGGGCAAGCCCGCCATGACGAAGGTGGTGCTAAGCCGCGTCGACGAGCACGATCTCGGAATCTTCCAGTGCCGTGATCTTCAACCTGTCCTCGTCGCGGATCGCGGCGCCGTCGCGGGCGTTGACGCGCACACCGTTGATCTCGACTGATCCCGCCGCGGGCACCAGATAGAGGTGTCGCGACTTGTGCGGCACGTACTCCGCACTCTCACCGGCCTTCAGCGTGGTGGCGAGCACCCGCGCATCGGCGCGGATCGGCAGCGCGTCCGTGTCATGCTCGAAGCCGCTCGCGATGGTGACGAGCTTGCCCGAGCGATCTCCTTTCGGAAAAGGCTTCGAGCCCCAGGTTGGCTGTCCCCCGCGTGCGGTCGGCTCGATCCAGATCTGGAAGATGCGTGTCTTGGTCGGCTCGAGATTGTACTCGGAGTGGCGGATGCCGCTGCCGGCGCTCATCACTTGCACGTCGCCCGCTTCGGTGCGTCCCTCGTTGCCGAGGCTGTCCTGATGGGTGATCGCGCCCTCGCGCACATAGGTGATGATTTCCATGTTGGCGTGGGGATGGGCTGGAAAGCCGGTGTTCGGCGCGATCTCGTCGTCGTTCCACACCCGCAAGGCGCCGTGACCCATGTTGTCAGGGTCATAATGGCTTGCGAAGGAGAAATGATGCTTGGCGTTGAGCCAACCGTGATCGGCGCCGCCGAGCTTTGCGAAAGGTCTGAGTTCGATCATCTGCGTAATTCCTTGTTTGAGCGGGTGGCGGCTTGATCAGGCGCCGAAACCGCCGTCGACGTTGAGCACCGTGCCGGTGACGAAGGAGGCTTCCGGGCTTGCGAGGAAGACGATTCCGGCGGCGACTTCCTCGGGGCGGCCGAAGCGCTGCAACGCGTGCTGCTTGCGCTGGGTCTCGGCGAACTCGCCGCCGTCCTTCGGGTTCATGTCGGTGTCGATCGAGCCGGGCTGCACCACATTCACGGTGATGCCGCGCGGGCCGAGGTCGCGCGCTGCGCCCTTGGTGTAACCGACCACGGCCGCCTTGGTGGCGACGTAGTCCGCAAGGCCGGGGAACGAGGCGCGGTCGGCGAGCATCGAGCCGACGGTGACGATGCGGCCGCCTTCGCCCATCAATTGCGAAGCGGCACGGATCGCCGCGATCACGCCATGCACGTTGACGGCGTCCTGGCGGGCGAGCGCCTCGGTGTCGGCATTGGCATCGTCGATCGCGCCGCCGCTCGCGACGCCGGCATTGTTGACGAGGATGTCGAGATGGCCGAACTCCTTTGCGACATCGTTGACGAGCTGCGTCACGTCCTTGGCCGAAACCTGGTCCGCCCTGAAGGCGCGGGCCTTGACGCCCCGGGCCTTCAACTCGGTGACAACCGCTTCCGCCTTTTCGGGAGAGGCGACATAGCTGATGGCGACATCAGCACCTTCATCGGCGAGGGCGCGGGCAGAGGCCGCGCCGATACCGCGCGAGCCGCCGGTGACGAGGGCAACCTTGCCTGAGAGCTTCTTGGTCATTGGATTTCTCCAGTCCTGAATTTCTGATGACCCTTGGATAAGCCTCCGCCTGTGGTATAGAAATAGAAACTGTCGAAACACATTGTTTCCTTAAGCAGCCCAATTGGATCCGCTTTCATGGCCAAGCTCCCCGATTTCGAGGCACTCGCGATTTTCGCAAAAGTCGTGGAATTACGGTCGTTTGCGGGGGCCGCGGGCGAGCTCGCGATGTCGAAGGCGACGGTGTCCAAGGCGGTTACGCGCCTCGAAGAGCGGCTCGGCGCCCGGCTGTTCAACCGCACCTCACGCCGGCTTGCGCTGACCGACGCCGGGCACAAGCTCGCCGAGCGTGCGACGCGACTGCTGTCCGACGGCGAGGCGGCGGAGAACGAGGCGCTGGCGCAGTCGGTCGCGCCGCGGGGCTTAGTGCGGCTCGCTGTGCCCATGTCGTTCGGGATCAAGGCGGTGGCGCCGTTGCTGCCGGAGTTCTTCGAGGCTTATCCAGAGGTCTCGGTCGATCTGCATCTGAGCGATGCGACCATCGATTTGATCGGCGAGGGCTTTGACATGGCAGTGCGGATCGCACGGCTGCCGGACTCCTCGCTGATTGCGCGGCGGCTCTTCACGATGCCGCGCTTTACGGTAGCTGCGCCGTCCTATCTGAAGCGCGAGGGACGACCGACGCATCCGATGCATCTGGCCGCGCACAAATGCTTCAGCTATACCTATCTCTCTACGCCGAACGTCTGGCACTACACCAATGCGGCCGGCGAGCAGGCGAGTGTACGCCCAGGCGGCCAGCTCCGCGTCAACAACGGCGAAGCGGTGATGCCGGCGCTGATCGCCGGCTTCGGCATCGCAGACCTTCCGGAATTCATCGTCGGTGACGCCATCTCCTCCGGCGACGTCGAGGTGATCCTGAAGGACTGGAAGCAGGCCGAAGGCGCCGTGCATCTGGTGACGCCACCTGGCGGCCCGCGCCCCGCACGCGTCGAGGCGCTCGGCGATTTTCTTGCGGCGAAGCTGCCCGGTACGTGCAAGCAGCGGGCAAAGAAGAGCGAGCGAACAGCGTAGGTGCCGTAGGGTGGGCAAAGCGAAGCGTGCCCACCAATTCATGCGAGGGACCGCAAGTGCCTCAGTATCGCCGAGCGCAAGGCAACATGTTCTTCTTCACCGTCGTGCTAGCCGATCGGTCAAGTACGCTACTCGTCGACCAGGTTGATCGCCTACGCCAGATTTACCGAACGGTCGTGCAACGCCGGCCGTTCGAGACCGTCGCTATCTGTATCTTGCCGGACCACCTCCATGCGATCTGGGCGTTGCCTGAGGATGACGCCGACTTTTCGTCGCGATGGAATCTGATCAAGGGCAGCTTTTCGCGAGGCTTGGAGATCGGCGAGCGTTCAATCAGTAAATCGAGGAAGCGAGAGAAGGGCATTTGGCAACGCCGGTTCTGGGAGCACGCAATTCGCGACGATGCTGACTTGGAGCGGCACGTTGATTACATACATTTCAATCCTGTGAAGCATGGCCTCGTCGCGCGTGTGCGCGATTGGTCTTTCAGCAGCTTCCATCGCTATGTTGATCAAGGCGCCCTTCCTATGGATTGGGGAGGGGATGCGCGTGACATCGCAGGACACTTCGGCGAATGATTGGTGGGCACGGCGCTTTGCGCCTTTGCCCACCCTACGGCATATCGCCCAGTAGTACGACTAAGACACCTTCACGCCATCCTTCGCGACCACGCGCAAGCTCGGCTTCAACGTCTCTTCCAGTTGCGACTTCAATTCATGAACACGCGGGTCGCTCGATCTCTTCGCGCAGACCGCGTATTGATGCACGGATTGCGCCAAGGCGCGGCGCGCTTCCGGCGTTCGCGTCAATTCGGGCTTTGAAAGCCGCAACACGATAGCGGCGAGATTCACCAGCATCTCGTCCAGCGCCACGTCAATGGTCTGAAGTCTATTCATCGCTTCACTCCCTGGGAGGCAACGGTAGAGTCCGGGGGGCGTTCCTGACCGGGCGGAACATGGCTAATGCTTGGTTAATCCCGCCGCGCGGCTTGTTCTTGTGGACGGTCACGCTAGGCTGGCAGCGACACAAGAAAAAACAGGGGGAGGAAGTCTGCCATGGATCGACGCGATGTCCTGCGCGCCGCTGCCGCATTGCCGTTGTTGCCTGTGTTGTCGAGTGCGGCTTTCGCGCAAACCTATCCCTCTCGCAACGTCACCATGATCGTGCCGTTTCCGGCCGGCGGCCAGGCGGACCTCGCGGCCCGCCCCGTCGCACAGGCGCTGGAGCGAATCCTCGGCAAGGCGGTCATCGTCGACAACCGCGCCGGCGGTGGCGGTGGATCCGTCGGCAATGCCGCGGCGGCGCGCGCCGAGCCTGACGGCTACACGCTGCTGATGACGCTGTCCTCTCTTGCAGTGCTGCCCGAGGCCGACCGGCTGTTCGACCGTCCGGTCGCCTACGAGCTCTCGCAGTTCATGCCGATCGCACGGGTGCTGGCCGATCCCACGCTGCTCGCTGTGCCGGCCTCGGCGCCGTGGAAGACGGCGCAGGATTTCGTCGAGGACGCCAGGAAGCGCCCCGGCCAGATCACCTATGGCTCGTCGGGGCCTTACGGCACGCTGCATGTGGCGATGGAGATGTTCGCAAACAGCGCCGACATCAAGCTGCTGCATGTGCCATTTCGCGGCGCAGGTCCCGCACTGACCGCGCTGCTCGGCGGCACCGTGCAGGCGATCGCCGCCGCACCGGGAACGCTGAAGCCGCAAGTGGAGGACGGCAAGCTGCGCGTGCTCGGCAATTGCGGCGCCAAGCGAATCGCAAGCTTCCCCGATGTGCCGACGTTCCAGGAGCTCGGCTACAAGGACGTCGAGATGTACATCTGGGCCGGACTCTTTGCACAGAATGCTCTTCCTGCACCGATCGCGACTCGCCTGCGCGAGGCGATGGCGCAGGTGATGACGAGCCCGGACGTGCTCAAGGCCTTCGAAACGTCGGGCAGTCTCGTCGCTTATCAGGACGCGCCGGCGTTCGCCGAGTTCGTGGCGGTCGACAGCGCGCGGCTGATTACGGCGGTCAAGAAGATCGGCAAGGTCCAATAGGTTCCTGGCCCGTTTTCACAATTTTTTGTTGGTCCAGAACCTCTCCGCGTCTCATTGATTGAACAGAATTTGAGAGACTCGCGAAGGAATCGGACATGCGAACAGAGCGGATTGCGCTGGGTGTGGCGCTTGCGATTGGGGGCATCGTCGCGCAGGGCGTTGCATCCGCTGAAGAGTATCGCGGAACCATGGAGCAGCAGATGGCCTGCACGCCGGATGTGTGGCGGCTGTGTAGCGACCAGATTCCTGACGTGAGCCGCATCACGGCCTGCTTGCGGCAGAACACGCCGCAGCTCTCCAGCGGTTGTCGCGCGGTGTTCCAGTCCAACAACCAGATGCCCTCGCAGCAGCAGGTTCCGGGCAACCGCGTGGCGCCGGCGCCGCGATACAACAATGTGCCGCCACCACCTCCGCAGGCGCAGCCGCGGCCTTATGACGATAGCGACGATTAGTGCTGCCCAAGGCATGATCCGGGCGCCCGCACAGCAGTGGGCGCGAAGATGCGGCCGTGCCGCCTAGTTCAGCGCTCGCCCTTGCCGCCCGACTCAGGTCGATCCCGGAGCGCCGTCCGCATGATGGCGCCGAAGAGCAAAGCTGCCACCGGCCAATGGAACCAGATCTTGTGCATGCCGGTGAAAATATTGATCAGAATCAGAAAGGCCGACACCGTGAGGGCCCCCGCAATCGGGCGGGGCAGCTTCGCCAGCCCGTCTGAAACGAAGCCCATCCAATTGGATGACTCGGATCTGTCGCGGCGCGCGGCGTCAGTTTGCGACCCCGCCATTGCGGTCTGAGACGTCGGGCGTTCGCCAGGCGGAAAGCTCCGTGCTTGAGCGGTTTGGCCGCTCATGGTCACACGATAGCTGGTCACGGGCGCAATGTTTTTCATTGGACGCTGGCCGAGGCAGTCGAAGCCAACAGATAATTTGTTGTGCACCTGATCATAGGCGGAGCTGGAGATCACGATGCCGCCGGGCTCGGCAAGTTCCTGCAGACGCGCCGCGATATTGACCCCGTCTCCGTAGAGGTCGGAACCATCCACCATCACATCGCCGAGATTGATGCCGATGCGAAACCGCATCGGGGGAGGTGGGCCCGCATCCTGGTTGGAAATTTCCTGCTGAATCTCGACCGCACACTGCACGGCTTCGACGACGCTAGCGAATTCGGCGATGACAGCATCGCCCCAGGTATTCACGATCCGGCCGTCATGGCGCTCCACCAATCGCGCGATGGCCGTGCGGTAGCGGCGGAGTGTCTCCAGCGTTCCCGCCTCGTCTGCTTCCATGAGACGAGAATAGCCGTGCACATCAGCGCATAGCACGGTGGTCAGCCGCCGTTTGACCTTATCGTCGGGCATGGTCCGTACATTAGCCTCCCTGACCGGCAAATGCATCAGGCATCCCGCAGCTGCCTTACGGCCTGACCTCGCAGACATCGACCCATTCCGCTGCGGTCAGCTCGGCCATCCGTTCCGGCGTGATGCGCACCGCGCTATGGGTCGAGCCGGCGGCCGGCACCACCACGTCGAAGGCTTTCAGCGAGACGTCGCAATAGACCGGCAGCGGCGCCTTCAGTCCGAACGGGCAGACACCGCCGACCTCGTGGCCGGTGACCTCCGCGACCTCTTCCAGCCCCAGCATCTTCGGCTTGCCGCCGAACGCCGCCTTCACCTTCTTGTTGTCCATGCGCGAGGTGCCGGCCGCGACGATCAGGATGACGCGCTCGCCGATCCGCAACGACAGCGTCTTGGCGATCATTCCGGGCTCGACGCCATAGGCCTCGGCGGCCAGCGCCACGGTGGCGGAGCTGATCGGGGATTCGATGACTGATATGTCGGGGGCTTTTTCGGCGAAGAAATCGCGAACGGATTGAAGGCTCATTCAGGTCGGCTCATTCCAGACTTATGGGCGGGCGGCGATGCCTAAGCAATCTCTGGCAGCTCCGAGAGCGCCCGGACACGATGATCCGGCGTAAAGCCGAGCTCGTCCATCTGGGTGCGGATCGCCTTGAACATCGTCAGCGGTGCCACGAGTTCGTTCTCGACGCAAGCCAGCGCCATCGCTTCCGGCGTCACCCGTTCGATCCAGGCAACGTTCAGTCCGAATGCTTTCGCGCCCGCGACATCCCAGGGATTGGAGGAGACGAACAGCACCTCGTCAGGCGCGGTGCCGAGCGCCTCGCCGATCAGCTCATAGGCCTCCGGGCTCGGCTTGAAGATCTTCTTCGCGTCGACGCTGATCGTGGCATCGAGCAGGGCGTCGAGACCGGAGTTGCGCACGAGCGCATTCAGCATGTCCGGACTGCCGTTGGAGAGGATGGCGAGTTTTCGCGGTTTCAGAGCCGTGAGCGCTGCGGTCGCATCCGGATAGAGATCGAGATGCAGGTACTTCTCGACCACCCGCTCGAACGACTCGTTCTCGTAAGCGAGCCCGAGCACGCGCAGCGTATAAGCAAGCGAGTCGCGGGTGATGGCTGCAAAGTCCTGGTAGCGCCGCATCAGCGAGCGCAACCAGGTGTATTCGAGCTGCTTGATCCGCCAGATCTGCGTGATGATCTCGCCATAGCCCGGAAACGCATCCTCGGTGGTCTCGGCGACCGACTGGATGTCGTAGAGCGTTCCGTAGGCGTCGAAGACAACGGCTTTGAGGCTCAATTGACCTGTCCTCCGGGATCGTTGCGGTCCACGGACTATACAAGGCGCCGCGAAATCGGTCCAAGACGCAATAGCGACTTGGGCCTCTGTTTTCTAGAATCTGATCACGATCTTGCCGAAATGTGAGCCGGTCCGCAGGTGCGCATATGCTTCGGGGACGTCGTCGAATTCGTAGATCCGATCGACGATCGGGTGGATCGCATGTTCGGTCAGGAAGCGATTCATCGCGGCAAAGTGTTCCACCGATCCGACGGTGACGCCGATGATGTCGGCATTCTCCCACTGAAGGCGCGCGAGGTCGGGCTTGGGGCCGAAACCCGTCAAAACCCCGATCTGGACGATCTTGCCACCTGAAGCGACCGATCGCAGCGATCTGTCGTAAGTGCCGGGACCGCCGAGTTCGAGGATATGACTGGCCCCTGCGCCATCCGTTGCCTTCATCAGGGCGACATCCCAGTCAGGCGTATCGCGGTAGTTGATGAGGATCGAGCCGCCCAGCGTCTTGGCGCGGGCGAGTTTTTCGTCCGAGGAGGATATCACGATCGCACGCGCTCCCAGCGCGGATGCGAATTGAAGACCGAACAGCGCAACGCCGCCTGTTCCCTGGACCAGCAGCGTGTCGCCTTTGCGCATCCCGCCGCGTGCGATCAGGCCGTGGAAAGCCGTGACGCCGGCGCAGGGCAGGGTCGCGGCCTCCACCGCAGACAAATGTGCCGGCACCGAGACCAGCGCGGTTGCCGGCAGCACGACATACTCAGCCAGCATTCCGTCCATCGTGTTGCCACCGAGGGATGACGGAATATAGCTGGACTTGAACGGCCCCGAGATCCAGTCGCGGAAGAACGATGCAGCGACGCGGTCTCCGAGCCGCCATTGCGCGACGTCGGCGCCGATGGCGTCAACGACACCCGCACCGTCGGAGAGTGGCACGCGGCCGTTGAACTCGCCTTGGCCTGCGCGGTCGAGGATCAGGAGGTCGCGGTAATTCAGACTTGCCGCTTCGACCCGCATGCGGACCTCGCCATTGGCGGGTTCAGGTTTGCTGATTTCGGCGCGCGCAAGGCGGCCAGCACCAGCATTCAAATGGTAGGCTTTCATCGTTGGCTCCCTTCACAAGTGGATTCACTTGGACGAGCAAAGTCTGTAAGGTCTGACAGTGCTGTCAGGGTCAAGAGGCTTCAGATGAAAATCGGCGAACTCTCCCGGCGGACGGGGGTCAGCGTCCGAATGCTGCGCTACTACGAAGGCGAAGGACTGCTTGCGCCGCTGCGGACGAACTCCGGCTATCGCGACTATGGCCCGGCCGAAGAGGAAACCGTACGGCGCATCAAGATGCTCGGCGGCGCGGGGATGACACTCGAAACCATCAAGCGCTTGCTTCCCTGCGTCAGGAACAACGATCCAGCTTTCACGCCATGCAACGAGCTGCGAAAAATACTCACGCAGCAGGTCGGCCTGATCGATGAACGTATCGAGACGCTCAGCGAAAGCCGGACAATCTTGGCGGGCTATCTGGCAAGCGTGAACTGATCGCATAACGCGGCCGTCGGATTCAGCGCGTCAAGGCCGCCATCCGCGATTTAGACCTGCGCGGCGGCATCCGCTCAAGTCTTAGGCCTTGAGGGCCTGAGCGTGAGGGCTTCGATAGCAGCGTCGAAGCCCTCGATGCGCTGACGGGATCGCCCCTAGATCCCCAGCAGCTTCCGCGCGTTCGCCTTCAGCACCTTCGGCCGGATCTCGTCGCGGATCTCGATCTTGGCGAAATCCGACAGCCAGCGGTCCGGTGTGATCACCGGCCAGTCCGAGCCGAACAGCATCTTGTCCTGCAGGATCGAGTTGATGTAGCGCACCAGGATCGGCGGGAAATATTTCGGAGACCAGCCCGAGAGGTCGATATAGACGTTCGGCTTGTGGGTCGCGACCGACAGTGCTTCCTCCTGCCAGGGGAAGGAGGGATGGGCGAGGATGATCTTGAGGTCGGGGAAGTCGGCCGCGACGTCGTCCATGTACATCGGGTTGGAATATTTCAGCCGCATGCCCATGCCGCCGGGCATGCCCGAGCCAACGCCGGTCTGGCCGGTGTGGAATAGCGCGATCGCGCCGCCATTGTTGATTTCTTCGTAGAGCGGATAGGCCATGCGGTCGTTGGCGTAGAAGCCCTGCATGGTCGGGTGGAATTTGAAGCCGCGCACGCCGTATTCCTCGATCAGCTTGCGCGCCTCGCGCACCCCGAGCTTGCCCTTGTGCGGATCGATCGAGACGAAGGGGATGAGGACGTCGAGATGGTCGGAGGCGATCTCCAGCATCTCCTCATTCTTGTAGCGGCGGAAGCCGGTCTCGCGTTCGGCATCGACCGGGAAGATCACGGCGGCGATGTTCTTGGATCGATAGTAGGCGGCGGTCTCCGGCACGGTCGGCGGATGCTTGTGCGGCGACTTGAAATAGTCCGCCATCTGCGCTTGGAAGTCGTCATAGCCGTCGTCGGGATGGGTGCCGCAGGGCTCCTCGGCGTGGGTGTGGATATCGATGGCGACGACGTCGTCGATATTGGGCAGCTTCAGCTTCGGCATGGGTTTCCTCCCGACGGGTTGTCGAATTGATTATATGATATAACGAACTTGGCAAGGTATTGTGGGATAAGGCGTTGTAGGACCGGCGTCGTCCGAGCCAGATTGGGCCGATCCGGCCGTTTCTACTTTGCATGGGGTTGTTTTCCAGAATTTGGTGGGTGGGATCGGGGCCAGTTAACATTGACATCCGGTCCTCCCATGCCTTAAGAACCGCCCCGTCCCGGGCGGTCGGTCCGCCAGCGGGAAAATCTCATTATGCCTCATTCGCGCGTGCCGAAACGGTAGTGCCGAACACGGCCTTTCGAACGTTCAGGATTCTGCCATGAAGGTCCGTAACTCGCTGAAATCGCTGCGCGGTCGCCATCGCGCCAACCGCCTGGTCCGCCGCAAGGGCCGGGTCTATGTGATCAACAAGGTGCAGCGCCGTTTCAAGGCGCGCCAGGGCTGATATTGCCCTGCCGGACGCCCGCGCGCGCGCCCCGCAAGACCACGGTCTCACACGAGTTTGACGCCGCCCTGCTTTGCAAGGGCGGCTTTGCGCGTTTAGACTTCGACCATGGCAGTGAGATTCCTCGTCGCGCGCACCCTGTGTCTGGCTCTTGTGCTGGGAGCCGCCGGACTCGGTCCGGCGCTGGCGCAGGCTGATCCGCCGGCCCCGCCCGGCAAGCAGAAGAAACTTCCGGAAGCGCCGGCCAAGCTGCCCAAGGTCGATCGCACCAAGAATCTCGATTTCCTGTTCGGCGCGCTGAAAGCTGCGCCCGACGAGGCCAGCGCCAAGCACGTCGAGGCGCGGATCTGGGCGATCTGGATCCAGACCCCGAGCGACACCGCGGCGCTGCTGATGGCGCGGGCCAAGACGGCGGTCGACGCAAAGAAGATCGAGGTTGCGATCAAGCTGCTGGATTCGGTCGTGAAGCTCAGGCCCGATTACATCGAAGCCTGGAATCGTCGCGCGACGCTCTACTACATGCAGAACGATTATGGCCGCTCGCTCGCCGACATTCGCGAGGTGTTGATCCGCGAGCCCCGCCATTTCGGCGCGCTCGCAGGCCTCGGCATGATCATGCAGGAAGTCGGCGACGAAAAGCGTGCGCTCGAGGCCTACCGCAAGGCGCTCGCCGTCAATCCGCACCTCGAGAAGATCCCCGATCAGGTCAAGGCGCTGACCGAGAAGGTCGAAGGCCGCGACATTTAGCGGACAAGTCGATCATTGCTCGAGCGAATGCGGCGCTAGCCGATTAACCACGATGACACGCGCCGCGTTACGAGGGGTATGGGTGGCCCCGCCGCAGGCCTACCTTCATCGCGGGAGCACAGCCATGAAGCGTTTGATCTTTGCAGGTATGTTGCTGTTGGCATCGAGCACGGCGAGCCTTGCCGACGGACTGTTCTGGGTGGTCGGCAACCGCGCCACCGGACAATGCAACATCGTGACCAGCAATCCCGTGATCATCGGCGACGTCTGGTTCGGGGACGGTCCCTACAAGTCGAAGGCCGACGCCAAGCTTGCCCGTTCGACCATCCGCGCCTGTCCCGCACCCACGGCTGACGAGGAAAAGGACGAGGACACCACGAACTAGGTCGACAGCGACCTAGTGCAAAACGCTGCCTTCACGCTCGGCGAGGCCGCGATCGACCGCTGCGGCGTAGGCCTTTGCCAGCTCCGTCTCGAGGTGCTCGTTGATCAGCAGCAGCGCGCGCACGGCACCGCGCAGGTCGCCGTGGCAGCTTGCCACGATCTCGTCGATCGCAGTGTCTTTGGATCTCAGGCTCATCGAAATTCTCCGGTTCAAATCAGGATAAATCCTGCCGGTCTTTCCCGCATCCCCGAGGGTTGCGAGCACGATCGGCGCCCACCCGCGTCTAAATGGCGGAACCGACCGTGGCGATTATAAGGAAGCCGCGATGACGACGGCATGAAGCTGTTTCGAAGCCTGCGTGCTTCGGGGAGCGGTATTGATTTCGTTGCGTTTTTCCCGCTTGAATTATGCACATATCCACAGCCCCGCCATTTCAAGTGGAGCGCGGGGGCTCCCCGGGCGAAACTGCCGCCCGTAAGCCGCGTAACTGCCCTGTGCCCTGGATCGCCCGGATTCCATCCATGATCGTGATGTCAGTCGTGACCGCGCTGGTTCTGCTGGCGCTGGTCACGCAGGCCGGCGTCCTCGCCGTGCAACGCGCCTTTCCACCGCAGGGCCGGATGATCGAGGTCGATGGCGCCGTGCTTCACCTCGTCGATATCGGCCCGCACGATTCGGGCCTGCCGATCGTGATGCTGCACGGCGCGAGCTCCAACCTCGAAGCGATGCGGCGGCCGCTCGGCGACCTCCTTGCCAGGGATCATCGCGTCATCCTGATCGACCGTCCCGGCCACGGCTGGAGCACGCGGGCGCGGCGGCAGGATTCGACGCCGGAGGTGCAGGCGCGGATGATCGATGAGGCGCTTGGCAAGCTCGGGATCGATCGCGCGGTCTTCGTGGTGCATTCCTGGAGCGGCGCGCTCGGCGCGCGGCTGGCGCTCGATCATCCCGGCCGCGTCGCGGGCCTTGTGATGCTCGCGCCGGTCACCCATCCCTGGTGCGGCGGCGTCGGGCGCTACAACGAGATCATCGCAACGCCCGTAATCGGCCCGCTGCTCGCCTACACCATAACCCTGCCGCTGGGCTACTTCCTGAGCGAGCCCGGCGCGCGCAACGTCTTCCTGCCGCAAATGATGCCGGATGGTTTCGTGCAGGACTCCGCGACGCCGCTGCTGCTGCGCCCGCGCGAGTTCATCGCCAATGCCTATGATCTGGTGACGCTGAAGGACGCGGTCGCCGCGCAGGTCGTCCGCTACGGCGAGATATCGGCGCCGGTCACGATCATCGCCGGCGAACCCGACAAGACGGTGAAGACCGACATTCACGCGCGCCTGTTCGCCGCCGCCGTGCAGAATGCCAAGCTGATCGTGCTGCCCGATCTCGGCCACATGGTGCAGAACGCGGTGCCGGATCTCGTGAAGACGGAGATCGAGATGATGATCGGGAAAATAGCTTCCATAAAGGCGGTAAGCGGCTAAGCAGCCTTCTCCGCGAGAGGTCTGGCACGCTCGATCCGCTTGCGCTCACGCGGCGAATTCATTGCTTCCCAAAGATCTGTGCGGCGTTGGACGTTCAGCCAGAAATCGGGACTATTGCCGAAGACGCGCGCGAGAATGAGGGCCGTTGCCGCGGTCACGTTCCGGCGATCGTTGCAAAGCTCGTTGACGTGCTTGCGCGGCACGCCCATGGCCTCAGCGAGCGCTCCTTGGGTCAGGCCAAATGGGTCCATAAACTCTTCGGTTAGAATTTGCCCGACCGTTGCAGGCTTGCGCTTGGTCATCAGCATGCGGTCTGCCTATCTGTAGCTGTGATCGTCCAAATAGACTTCTTCGGCCTCGCCCCGGCTGCTGGACCATCGAAAGACCAGCCGCCATTGCTTGTTGATGCGGATCGAATGCAATCCTGCCAGATTGCCGCGCAGCTTCTCGAAATGATTGCTTGGGGGCACCCGAAGGTCCTGATCCGACGTCGCGTCGTCGAGCATCTGAAGCTTGCGAAAAAGTCTGTCCTCGATATCGGCGGGAATCCGTCTTGATCTGACGTCGTGAACGAAGAAGGCGTGCAGCCATTCGTCACGGAAACCCGAGATCATCAACAAGCCCCGCCGGTTGAACCATTGTACCACATAGTGGTACAATGGCAACGCTCATAGCCGGCGGGGCTTCTTTTCAGGAAAATACCCCTGGATTTGGCGGCGAGGACGCCGCTTGTCGCGCGCTTACTGCTTGACCTTCCCGTCCTTGTCGAACTGCGACACGTAGGCCCAGAGATTGTTGATCTCGGTTTCGTTCTTGATGCCGGCGAATGCCATCTTGGTGCCGGGGATCTTGGCCTTGGGGTCCTTGATGTATTCCTTGAACTGCGCCTCGTTCCAGGTGATGCCGGAATTCTTGTTCGCATCCGAGTAATTGTAGTCCGGCGCGGTGCCGGACTTGCGGCCGTCGAGGCCGTTGAGCTCGGGGCCGACCTTGTTCTTGGCGCCTTCGCCGATCGCGTGACAGGCCAGGCATTTGTTGAACGAAGACTTGCCGGCCGCGGCATCCTGCGCCATCGCGGCAGGTGCGGTGGCAATCGCGGTGAGGATGGTCAAGGCGCCAAAAATCAGTTTTGTCATCGGGTGCTCTTCGTCTCTTCCCTGGGGGCTGGTCAGTTGCATGCCTGATCGGCAATGGTCGGACCTGCCGGTTTTGGCAGGCCTGCTCGGATTGGACAAGCCGCCAAACCATGGCAGGTTTCACGATTTCCTACTTGTCCCAGAGCGAACTCGCGCAAGATCGTCGATCCGACTTTCGGATGGCCTACCCAAACCACCGCGGACGTGGTTGATTTATCGCGACAAATCGATCGTGCGGCCTTGACCGGAAGGATATGCCATGAAGGAAATGTTATGGCCATCATGATGCCCGCGAGCGACCAGGCCGTGCTTGCGCGCCGCGCTGAGATCGTGGCTGCATTGCGCGCAATCGTGCCGGGCGAAGGCGTGATCGATACGCCTGCCGAGATGCGGGCCTATGAATCCGACGGATTGACGGCCTATCGGCAGCCGCCGATGGTCGTGGTGCTGCCCGACACGACCGAGCAGGTTTCGCTCGTCCTGAAATATTGTGCAGGGCAGGGCATCAAGGTGGTGCCGCGCGGCTCCGGCACCTCGCTGTCCGGCGGCGCGCTACCGCTGGAAGACGGCGTGCTCCTGGGCCTCGGCAAGTTCAAGCGCATCCGCGAGATCGATTTCGACAACCGCGCCGTCGTCACCGAGCCCGGCGTCACCAACCTCGCGATCAGCCAGGCGGTTGCGCATGCCGGGTTCTACTACGCGCCGGATCCGTCCTCGCAGATCGCCTGCTCGATCGGCGGCAATGTCGCGGAGAATTCCGGCGGCGTGCACTGCCTGAAATACGGCATGACCACCAACAACGTGCTCGGCTGCGAGATCGTGCTGATGAGCGGCGAGATCCTGCGCATCGGCGGCAAATCGGCGGAGAATTCCGGCTACGACCTGATGGGCGTCATCACCGGCTCGGAAGGCCTGCTCGGCGTCATCACCGAGATCACGGTGCGCATCCTGCAAAAGCCGGAGACGGCGCGCGCGCTGATGGTCGGATTCGCGCAAGTCGAGGCGGCCGGCGAATGCGTGGCGCGCATCATCGGCGCTGGCATCATTCCCGGCGGGATGGAGATGATGGACAAGCCCGCGATCCACGCCGCGGAGGCCTTCGTCCATGCCGGCTATCCGCTCGATGTCGAAGCCCTCCTCATCATCGAGCTCGATGGTCCCAAGATCGAGGTCGACGAGCTGATCACGCGAGTCGAGACGATTGCGAACGCTTGCGGCTCGACCACCTGCCAGATTTCGACCTCGGAGGCCGAGCGCAATCTGTTCTGGGCCGGTCGGAAAGCCGCGTTCCCCGCCGTCGGCCGCATCTCGCCGGACTATCTCTGCATGGACGGTACGATTCCGCGCGGCGCGCTGCCGAAGGCGCTGGCGCGCATCCGCGAGCTATCGGAAAAATACCAGCTCGGCTGCGCCAACGTGTTCCATGCCGGCGACGGCAATCTGCATCCGCTGATCCTCTATGACGCCAACAAGCCCGGCGAGATCGAGCGCGCCGAAGCCTTCGGCGCCGATATCCTGCGCGCCTGCGTCGAGTTCGGCGGCGTGCTCACCGGCGAGCACGGCGTCGGCATCGAGAAGCGCGATCTGATGCCGGAGATGTTCAGCGAGATCGACCTCAATCAGCAGCAGCGCCTGAAATGCGCCTTCGATGCGCAGGGCCTGCTCAATCCCGGAAAGGTGTTTCCGACCCTCCATCGCTGCGCCGAGCTCGGCCGCATGCACGTCCACGCCGGCAAGCTGGCGTTTCCCGACATCCCGCGATTCTAGCGTCGCCTCGCTGCAACGCGCCAAATTTGATTTTCGCTGCAAATTTCGCTACCGCCTCAGTCGTGGATACGCTCAAGGTACGAGACGCCAAAGACGTCGAAGAGGTGGTGCGCGCGGCGATTGCCAATGAGCAGCCGCTCGAGATCATCGGCCATGGTTCCAAGCGCGGCATCGGTCATGCGATGGCGACCAACGCCGTGCTCGACGTCTCCGCGCTGAACGCCATCACCGCCTACGAGCCCAACGAACTCATTGTCACGCTCCAGGCCGGGGCGCCGCTGGCCGACGTGCTGTCGCTGATCGATGCCAAGAACCAGCAATTCGCCTTCGAGCCGATGAACACCGCGCCGCTGCTCGGCACGCCCGCGCTCGGCACCATCGGCGGCATGATCGCGGCTGGCCTGGCCGGTCCGCGCCGGATCAAGGCGGGCGGAGCGCGCGACCATCTGCTCGGGGCGCATGCCGTCTCCGGTTTCGGCGACAGCTTCAAGACCGGCGGCAAGGTGGTGAAGAACGTCACCGGTTACGACCTCTGCAAGCTTCTCGCCGGTTCCTGGGGCACGCTGTCGGTCATGACCGAGGTCACGCTGAAGGTGATGCCGAAGCCGGAGGCCGAGCGGACGCTGTTGCTGCGCGGGCTCGACGATGCCGCCGCCAACAAGGCGATGACGGCGGCGCTCGGCTCGCCCTTCGACGTCTCCGGGGCCGCGCACCTGCCGACATCGGCGTTCCGGACCAAGATCGAAGGCCTCGGCGATATCGCAGGTCAAAGCGAGGCGTTGACCATGCTGCGGCTCGAGGGCATTACCGCCTCGGCCGCCCACCGTGCCGGCTCGCTGCGCGAATTGCTGGCGCCGTTCGGAACCGCGACGCTGGTCGAGGACGTCGCGTCAGCGGCGCTGTGGACCACGATCCGCGATGTCCTGCCGTTCGCGGCTGACGGCGCGCTGGGGGCCTGGCCGGTCTGGCGGATCGTCTGTCCGCCGGCGTCGGGCGCGGCGCTCGGGACGCTGCTGGCGCGCGAGACCGGTGGTGAATTGATCTACGATTGGGGCGGTGGACTGGTCTGGGCGGCTTTGCCACCGACGCCGGACGCGCATGCCCCGGCCGTGCGCGAACGTGTCAATGCGGCCGGCGGGCACGCCACGCTGATCCGGGCGGCCGAGGACATCAGGCGCACGATCGATGTATTCCCCCCGCAGGCCCCTGGCCTTGCCGCGTTGAGCGAGCGGGTCCGCGCCAGTTTCGATCCGAAGACCATCCTCAACCGGGGCCGGCTGACGCGGGGCGCTGCGGTATGAAGACGGAATTCTCACTCGCGCAGCTCGCCGATCCCGACATCGCGGAAGCCGACAAGATCCTGCGCGCCTGCGTCCATTGCGGCTTCTGCACCGCAACCTGCCCGACCTACGTGCTGCTTGGCGATGAGCTCGATAGCCCGCGCGGCCGCATCTATCTGATCAAGGAGATGCTGGAGAAGGACCAGACGCCGACGGCCGAAGTTGTCAAACATGTCGACCGCTGCCTGTCGTGCCTGGCCTGTATGACGACCTGCCCCTCGGGGGTGAACTACATGCATCTGGTCGATCAGGCCCGGGTCAGGATCGAGCAGCGTTACGAGCGGCCGCCTGCCGAGCGGTTGCTGCGCCGGGTGCTGGCCTTCGTCCTGCCGGACCCGCAGCGTTTCCGCGCCAGCATGTGGCTGGCGCGGCTGGCCCGCCCGCTGGCCGCGTTCCTGCCGACGCCCCGGCCGTCGGCGACACCCGGCCTGATCCTGCGCCTCAAGGCGATGCTGGCGCTGGCGCCGGACCGGCTGCCGCCACCGGGGCCCGCCGCCGGCAGTGTGTTCGCGGCACTCGGCAAGAAGCGCGGCCGGGTCGCGCTGCTCCAGGGCTGCGCCCAGCAGGTGCTGGCGCCGCGCATCAACCAGGCCGCCATCAGTCTCCTCACGCGCCACGGCATCGAGGTCGTCCTCGTCAGGGACGAGCAGTGCTGCGGCGCGCTGACCCATCACCTCGGCAACGACCAGGACGCATTGGGGCGGGCTCGCGCCAATGTCGCGGCGTGGCGCGCGGAAGCGGCCGGCGAGGGGCTCGACGCCATCCTGGTGACGGCGTCAGGCTGCGGCACCGTGATCAAGGACTACGGCTATCTTCTGCGAGAGGACGCTGCGTTTGCCGCCGATGCGGCGAAGGTCTCCGCGCTCGCCAAGGACATCACTGAATACGTCGCCGGCCTTGGACTCGCGGCCACCGCGCGACAGGACAACATCGTCGTCGCCTATCACTCTGCGTGTTCGTTGCAGCACGGGCAGAAAATCACGGGCCTTCCGAAAGAATTGCTTTCCAATAATGGATTCGTGGTGAAAGATGTGCCGGAGAGCCATTTGTGTTGCGGTTCGGCGGGGACTTACAACATTCTCCAGCCCGAGCTTGCGGGCCGGTTGCGCGATCGCAAGGTCGCCAACATCGCGAGCGTCAAGCCGGACATGATTGCCGCAGGCAATATCGGCTGCATGGTGCAGATTGCCAGTGGCACGTCAGTTCCGGTCGTACACACGATTGAGCTTCTCGATTGGGCTACGGGCGGATCGCGGCCGGCATTGAACGCGCAAGACTGAGCTTTCGAAGACTGAGCTTTCGAGGGCTGAGCTTTCGTCCGGAGGTGACGGTTGAAGACACCCGATCGACCATTGTTCGGCGGCAACAGGAGGACCACGATGGCGAAAGCGAAGAAGAAAAAAAGCAAGAAGGCCAAAAAGGCCAAGAAGGCGGTAGCGGCGAAGAAGACCTCAAAGAAGGCAGCCAAGAAGTCCGCGAAGAAGTCTGCCAAGAAAGCCACAAAGAAATCTGCCAAGAAGGCCGCGCCGAAGAAGGCCGCCAAGAAGTCGGCCAAGAAAGCCGCTAAGCAGGCTGCCCCTAAGAAGGCCGCCAAGAAGGCTGCGAAGAAAGCGACGCCGAAGAAGGCGAAGGCAGCTCCCGCGCCGAAGCCGTCAACGCCGGCAGCTCCGGCTCCCGAGGCCGCCGCCGAGACAAGCTGGGCGATGCCTTCGTCTTCTGCGGACACGACACCGGCCGAAGGACAAGGGTAAGCCCAAGGTCAGGCCGAAGGCTGGATCCCATCCGACGACCACGATCGACAACAGGAAGGCCGCAGCGGTGATGCTGCGGCCTTTTTTGCATCGGCGCGCCGGCGGGCGGAGGATGGTCTTGTCCGGAAGCAGCCTGATTCGTGGTGGGGGCAGCACGGTACCGCAGGACCCGTACTAACCCGGGCCTCCCAGTGCACTTTGGAATGCAAATAATGTGTTCGAGAAGACACACAGGCTGACAACCTTCCGTGGAATCGTCAGAACGCCCAAAAAGTCGGCAGATGCCCGCGTTTTTTGCTTCTCGGTTTACGCCACTGCATCCAGATTGCCGCAGTTACGAAATTTGCAATCAGGTCGTGCGTTCCGGGGGGCTTCCGGGATCCGGCTGGGGTCTTAGAACTGGTGATGGGGATCGAAATGAAAAAAGTGGCTTTGTTGGCAACGGCGCTGGCAATGGTGACGGGCTCGGCTTTCGCGGCAGACATGCATGTGAAGGCACTGAAGGCGCCGCCGCCGCCCGCCTTTGACCCCTGGGATGTCGCCTTCGGTGGCGCGATCATGAGCGACTACGTCTTCCGCGGCATCACCCAGTCGAATCACAAGCCGTCGGTCGCCGCCTATTTCGAGCCGCGCTACAACCTGACCAAGGACCTCCAGCTCTACGTTGGCGTGGCCGGTGAGAGCATCTCGTTCCCGAACCGTGCTGCCGGCGAAATCGACATCTACGGCGGTATCCGCCCGACCTTCGGCGCCTTCGCCTTCGACATCGGCGTCTGGGGCTACTTATATCCGGGTGGCACCTGCTACTTCGGCGGCACCGGTATCGACAACGCCGGCGTGTTCCAGGGCGCTGGCTGCGCCGAGAAGGCCCTTCTGAACACCAACGTGATCAAGAAGGATCTGAGCTTCTTCGAAGTTTACGGCAAGGCCACCTACACGGTGAACGACAACTGGACGTTCGGCATCACCGAATACTACACCCCGAGCTATCTGAACTCGGGTGCCTGGGGCAACTACGCTTCGGTCACCGGCAAGTACACCGCGCCGTCCACCGTCTTCGGTCCCAGCGGCGTCGGCATGTACGTCTCGGGTGAGTTCGGTCGTCAATGGCTCGGCACCTCCGACAGTTTCTACGGCACTGTCGCGTTCCCGAACGGCATCAAGTATGCCGACTACAACACCTGGAATCTCGGCATCGGCTTCACCTATAAGGTGGCGACGCTGGACCTGCGCTATTCCGACACCAATCTCTCCAAGGGTGATTGCAACGCCTTCACCAGCGACTACGCGGCTCGCGGCAACCTGACCGCTTCGACCGGCACCTTCGTGACCGCAATCAATCCGTCAGGCGTCGGCTCCAACTGGTGCGGCGCGGCCGGCATTGCCAAGCTGTCGTTCGACCTGACGGCAATGAGCAACCTGAAGTAAGCTTCTTCCCGAAGCGACTTGATGAGGGCGGCAGGGCAACCTGCCGCCCTTTTGTTTTTGGGGCTTTGGGGTGCAGGCCACGGGCCTGCATGGTTCGAGAAGCCCGCCCGGCGGGCTCCTCACCACGAGGGCTCACAGATTTCACCCCGACGACAGACCTCCTCCTGAGAGCCTGCCAAAGGCGGACGTCTCGAAAGATGGCCGCAACGAAGGGCCATAGCGTCAGGCTATTCGAGCCGCCTCAACGTGCCGCGCTCGGCTCCTTCTCGACCGGCACACCACCGTCATCGAGGACGTGGATCGCGCCGTGCTTCACCATCGTCACCTTGCGGGTATGGAAGGCTTCCAGCGTCGAGCGGTGGCCGATCGAGACGAGGGTGGCCTGTGGCAGCTTCTCCGCCAGCAACCGGTACAGGCGGGCCTCGGACGGCTCGTCCAGCGAGGCCGTGGCCTCGTCCAGGAACAGATAGTCCGGCGCGTGCAGCAGCGCGCGGGCGAGCCCGAGGCGCTGCTGCTCGCCGAGCGACAGCATCCGGTTCCAATGACCGTCCTCCTCAAGCCGCTCGGCGAGGTCGGGCAGCCCGACCGCGATCAACGCATCCCTGACGCGTGAGGTTTCGAACGCGCCCGGCGCGGCCGGGTAGACCACCGCGTCGCGCAGCACGCCGACCGGGAAATAGGGGCGCTGGGGCAGCATCATCAGCTTCGCCTTTTCCGGGACGAAGATGCTGCCGGTGCCGAACGGCCAGATGCCGGCGATGGCCCGGAACAGCGTCGACTTGCCGGAGCCCGATGGTCCGGTCACCAGCACGCGCTCCGGCGTCTGGACGGAGAAGGCGTCGGCGGCGACCAGCGGCGTGCCGCTCGGCAGGTTCACGCAGAGCTGCTCGAGGGCGATATTGCGATTGCCGCCGGCGGCCTTGAGGGCAATCGCAGGCTCGTGCGGCGGCAGGTTCGCGGCCGCATCGACCGACATCTCGAAGCCGTCGAGGCGGGCGACGATCGAGCGCCATTCCGCCAGCGACCGGTACGCCGTCACGAAGAACGACAATGCGCCCTGTACGCTCGAGAAGGCGGAGGCGGTTTGCATCATGTCGCCGAGCTGGATCTTCTTGGCGAAGAAGGCCGGCGCCACCAGCACGTAGGGAAAGATCACGGCGGCCTGCTGATAGCTCGCGGTGAACGCGGTGAGGCGCTTGGTACGGCTCATGATGGCGTACCAATTGCCGATCACGAAGCCGAAGCGATCCAGCAGGCGGCCGCGCTCGGCGCCTTCGCCCTTCAGCAGCGCGATCTGCTCGGAATTCTCGCGGACGCGGACGAGGTTGAAGCGGAAGTCGGCCTCATAGCGCTGCTGCTCGAAATTGAGATTGACCAGCGGAGCACCGATCCAATGCGTCAGCGCGGTGCCGAAGATCGCGTAGACCAACGCGCCCCAGCACAGATAGCCGGGGATCATGAGATCGGTGCCGAACAGGTGCAACGGCGCGGCGTTGGAAAGCCCCCAGAGGATGATCACGAAGGAGAACAGCGTCACGATCGATGAGAGCAGGCCAAGCCCGATGGTCAGGGTCTGCTCGACGAAGTTCTTGACGTCCTCGGTGATGCGCTGGTCCGGGTTGTCGGCCGCATCGCCCTTGAGCTGCATGCGGTAGTGGGTGGCGCCTTGCAGCCATTCGCCCAAATAGTGCCGGGTCAGCCATTGCCGCCAGCGGATCTGGAGCCACTGGTTCAGGTACAGCTTGTAGACCGCCAGCGCGATGAAGGCGGAGGCGAGGCCGATGAAGATCCAGATCTCCCTGACGAAGCTATCCCAGTCACTTGCCTGCAGCGAGCTGTAGAACCGGTTCTGCCATTGATTGACCAGGACGTCGATCGCGACCAGCGCCAGCTCCATTGCGATGACAGCGGCGAGCAGGCCGCGGCCGGCCCATTTGTCCTCCGACCGGAAATACGGGGCGGCGATTCGCCAGACGATCGCGAGCGTGGCGCTGATGTTCTTCACAGAGCTCTGTCTCCTGAGGGGATGTGCACAACTGCCCGGGCCAAAGACCTGGGACGATGGCGGAAATCGGCGCGCTTAGACTAAAGTCGCAAGTCCTGCAATTTGCGTTGGCTTGTCGCAGCTTGCAACCCTAGCATGGGCCCATCGGCGCGGGGTGGGGGCCTCCGGGATTTCGCGAGCTTGTGAGCGGACGGGAACCGCTGCATTCGCGAGGAATTCGCGTCCAGCTCGGGGGTTATCGCTTCAGCGTCAAGCAGGATCGGCTGTCCACGCGGGCCGCCTGCAGCACACATGCGTGGGGAGGAAGATCATGTGGAATCAAGTTTATGACCCGTTGCACAGCCCTGTGCTGTCGACGATCGCGGCGGCAGTCCCTGTCGTCACATTGCTGGTCCTGATCGCGAGCGGCCGCGTCCAGGCTCATATCGCGGCGGTCATTGCCGTGATCGTGGCCAATTTGATCACGATCTTCGTCTTCACCATGCCGGCGAACATGTCGATCCGCGCCTCGGTGCTGGGCATCGTCACCGGCTTCTTCCCGATCGGCTGGATCGTTCTCAACGTCATCTTCCTCTACCAGGTGACGGTGACCACCGGACGCTTCGAATTGCTCAAGCGCGCGGTCGGCGGCGTCACCGAGGACCGGCGGTTGCAATTGCTGCTGATCGCATTCTCGTTCGGCGCCTTCTTCGAAGGCGCCTCGGGCTTCGGCACGCCGGTCGCGATCACGGGCGCCGTCCTGATCGGCCTCGGCTTCTCGCCGCTTGCTGCAAGCGGCCTGTCGCTGATCGCCAACACCGCGCCGGTCGCCTATGGCGCGCTGGGTACGCCGATCCAGGGCCTTGCCTCGGTCACCGGGCTTGATCCCTACATCCTCGGCGCGATGGTCGGCCGGCAATTGCCGTTCTTCTCGCTGATCGTGCCGTTCTGGGTGGTGTGGGCGTTCGCGGGCTGGAGGGGCATGAAGGATGTCTGGCCGGCCATCCTGGTCACCGGCGTGTCGTTCGCGGTCCCACAATTCGTGATCTCCAACTACGTCAATCCCTGGATCGTCGACATCGGTGCGTCGCTGATCTCGATGGGGGCGCTGATCCTGTTCCTGAAGGTCTGGCAACCCAGGCAGCTCTGGCTGTCCCCGGCGCTGCGCGGCCGCGATGAATCGGCCGCCACCATGGCCGCGGCAAAACCGATGGACAAGACGCCGCTGACGCAAAGCGAGCTGTTCAGCGCGCTGCTGCCGTGGATCATCGTCTGTATCGTGATGCTGATCTGGGGCAATGGTGGATTCAAGACCTGGGCGAACTCGATCTTCACCTGGAGCTATCCCGTTCCCGAGCTGCATCAGATGATCAACAAGATGCCGCCGGTTGCGCCAGGGCCGACGAAAGAGAGCGCGGTGTTCGGCTTCACCTATCTCTCTTTCACCGGCACGGGCATGCTGATCGCCGCGATCATCTCCGGCTTCCTGATGGGCGTCGGGCCCGGCAAGCTCTTGATCCAGTACGGCCGCACAATCCGGCTGTGCGCGATCTCGCTGATCACGATCTCGGCGATGCTTGCCATCGGCACGCTGACGCGGCTCTCCGGCGTCGACGCGACGCTCGGCCTCGCCTTCGCTGCAACCGGCGTGCTGTATCCCTTCTTCGGCACGCTGCTCGGCTGGTTGGGCGTGGCGCTGACGGGATCGGACACCGCCTCCAACGTGCTGTTCGGAAACCTGCAGAAGATCACCTCCGAGCAACTCGGCCTGTCGCCGATCCTGATGGGCGCGGCGAACTCGTCCGGCGGTGTGATGGGCAAGATGATCGACGCGCAATCGATCGTGGTCGCATCCACGGCCACCAACTGGTACGGCCACGAGGGCACCATCCTGCGCTTCGTGTTCTGGCACTCGATCGTGCTGGCCTGTCTCGTCGGTGTGCTCGTGACGCTGCAGGCCTATGTCTATCCGTTCACGGCGATGGTGCTGAAGTAGCAGGCCACGCCCGGCTTCAACGCAAATCCCCGCGAGGTTGGTCCTCGCGGGGATTTTTGCGTTGTGCATGGGCGAACCTTCTCAACGGCGCCGCCGTCTTATAGAAGGTGCCGCAAATCAGGTCGGTCGAGAGGTCTCATGGTTTCGTTCAGGCAGACGGTGTGTGCGGCGGTTGCAATGCTCGCGATGTCGACGCTCGCGCGGGCGGAGGACGGTTTTCCGTTCGGCACCGAGATGACGCTGGAGGCGCTGCCGCAGCCGGGCTCGAAGCGGATTCCGAACATCGAGATCGGCGACAATGGCGAGGTCGTGCTGGAGCTCTGGTGCAAGGGCGGCAAGGGCCAGTTCTCGGTTGCCGGCAACACCGTGATCTTCGTCCCCGGCCAGATCCAGGACCGATCCTGCCCGCCGGCAAGGGCCCAGTCCGACGACGATCTCGTTGCAGCCCTGGGCAGCGTCGAGACCTGGAAGCGCCAGGGCGACGTGCTCACGCTCGTCGGCCCCAAGCCGCTGCGCTTCCGCGTCAACGGGAATTAGGTCTCTCATGTCCCGGACGCGCTGCAGCGTGCACGCTGCTGCGCAGAGCCGGGACCCAGGTATCTGTCGTCGATCTCGTGCGCGGCTTTTGGGCCCCGGCTCAGCAGCGCATCACTGACGTGCTGCGCTGCGTCCGGGGCACGAGGGTCTACTTCCACACCGACTTGTCGGCGTCCCAGCGCTGGCCTTTCAGCTCCTTGGCGAGCGCCTCGACCGAACCGTTGTCGTCGGGCTGATCGCCTTCCTCGTCGGCCGAAGCATCATCCGAGAGATTGAGCTTGGCGCCGCTGCTCTCGTCGGCGGTCGTGGTCGCGGGACTCCCGATCCAGAGCATGAGCTTGTCGGTCGTGCCGGGCTTGTCGGGCGAGACGAGGCCCGCGACCTCGATCGTGTCGGTGAGCTCGAGCGCGGGAAAGTCCTGGTTCGGCCGCTTGAACACCAGCTTGAGCTTGCCGGTCGCCGGGTTGAAGCTCTGCGAGACCGGCTTTGCCGCGAGCGTCCTGCTCAGCACGCCAGCCACCGCGGCCGCGAGCTTGTCGCGGTTGATCTTGTCGCCGTCGCGCCAGTCGGCGGCGGGAATGCGGATGGTGCGGTCCATCTCGGTCATGCCCGCGGTCCAGCCCGCGGCGGTGACGCCGGGCATCGCCTTGAATTTTGCCAGCAGGCCGCCGGCGCGCTCCGGATCGACCGACATGTTGATGGTCTGCTCGCCCGCGCGCAGCGCGTCGCAGCCGACGGCGAGGCTCGCCAGCGTCACCTCGACGTCCTGGCCCTTCAGGCTCTTCAGGAACTCGGTCGCGGCATCCAGCTTGACCTTGACCGCGATCGCTTCCGGCGAGACGTCGGTGAAATCCTTCGGCTGCGGCGTGATGCCATCGTCGGAGGTCTGATTGTCGAGGAATTCCTTCTCGCTGAGATCGGAATTGTCCGGCGAGGTGACCTCGGTCACGGCCTGGCCAATGCTGATCTGGCCGCGGAATTCGAACGTGTCTCCGGCCTGTTTGCGCAGCAGCTTGACGGTGACTGGCGCCTTCGCGCCGAGGCTCTGCGTCGTACCCGTCAGGTTCTGGCCCGCGACCTGGAGATTGACGACGAAGCGGTCCTTGCGGTCGGAATTCTTCGCGACGGGATAACAGACGTCGAGCACGGCTGCGGTGACGGTCTTGCCCTGGCGTGTCTCCTTCAGGATCACATCGGCATTGCCGTCCATCAGCCCGTCGATCGAGGTGAAATAGCGCGTCTCGACGCCGCCGGGCGCCGTGGCCTTCGGCGCCAGCTTCATCTGGGCGGATGCGACCTCAGGCGAAACTGCAAGCAGAGCCGCCAGAACGGCCGTGGAGCAAAACAGAAGCGCGCGCATCGATGAAATCCCCGAGGCAATGGGGCATGATCCGGAAAAATGTGAAGCGGTTTTCCGATCAGATCAGGCCCAAACAATTCGAATCGGGCGTCACCGTAGTGGGTTTTGGCCGCCGGTTGAATTGGAAAGCACGGGCCATGATCGGCAAAAAGAAGGCCGCCCGGAGGCGGCCTTCGCAACACTGTGGGCTAAGGATCGGCCTTAGAAGCCGCCCATACCGCCACCGGCCGGCATGCCGGAGTTGGCTTCCTTCTTCGGCGACTCCGCGACCATGGCCTCGGTGGTCACCAGCAGGCCGGCGATCGAGGCGGCATCCTGGAGCGCGGTGCGCACCACCTTGGCGGGGTCGATGATGCCCTTCTCGACCATGTCGACATACTCCTCGGTCTGGGCGTCGAAGCCGAAGGTCTCGGACTTGTTCTCCAGGATCTTGCCGACGACGATCGAGCCTTCCACGCCCGCGTTCTCGGAGATCTGGCGGATCGGGGCTTCCAGCGCCTTCAGCACGATGTTGATGCCGGCCTGGACGTCGGCATTGGCGTTGGTCAGACGACCGACCGCCTTCTTGGCGCGGAGCAGCGCGACGCCGCCGCCGGGGACGATGCCTTCCTGCACCGCGGCGCGGGTGGCGTTCAGCGCGTCCTCGACGCGGTCCTTCTTCTCCTTGACCTCGATCTCGGTGGCGCCGCCGACGCGGATCACCGCGACGCCGCCTGCGAGCTTGGCGAGGCGCTCCTGGAGCTTCTCACGGTCGTAATCCGAGGTGGTTTCCTCGATCTGGGCCTTGATCTGGCCGACGCGGGCCTCGATCTCCGGCTTCTTGCCGGCGCCCTTGACGATCGTGGTGTTCTCCTTGTCGATCACCACCTTGCCCGCGCGCCCAAGCATCTTCACCGTGACGTTCTCGAGCTTCATGCCGAGATCTTCGGAGATCAGCTGGCCGCCGGTGAGGATCGCGAGGTCCTCGAGCATGGCCTTGCGGCGGTCCCCGAAGCCCGGCGCCTTGACGGCGGCGACCTTCAGGCCGCCACGGAGGCGGTTGACGACCAGGGTGGCCAGCGCCTCGCCCTCGACGTCCTCGGCGATGATGACGAGCGGCTTGCCCGACTGCACCACGGCTTCCAGCACCGGCAGCATGGCCTGCAGGCCGGACAGCTTCTTCTCGTGCAGGAGGATGTAGGCGTCCTCGAGCTCGGCGGTCATCTTCTCGGGGTTGGTGACGAAATAGGGTGACAGATAGCCGCGGTCGAACTTCATGCCCTCGACGATGTCCACCTCGGTGTCGAGCGACTTGTTCTCCTCGACGGTGATGACGCCCTCGTTGCCGACCTTCTGCATCGCCTGCGCGATCATCTTGCCGATGGCGGCGTCGCCGTTGGCCGAGATGGTGCCGACCTGGGCGACCTCGGAAGAGGCGGCGACCGGCTTGGCGCGCTTCTCGATGTCCTTGACGACGGCCGCAACCGCGATGTCGATGCCGCGCTTGAGGTCCATCGGGTTCATGCCGGCGGCAACCGACTTGGCGCCTTCGCGTACGATGGACTGGGCCAGCACGGTCGCGGTGGTGGTGCCGTCGCCGGCCAGGTCGTTGGTCTTGGAAGCGACCTCACGCACCATCTGGGCGCCCATGTTCTCGAACTTGTCCTCGAGCTCGATCTCCTTGGCGACGGTGACGCCGTCCTTGGTGATGCGGGGCGCGCCGAACGACTTCTCGATGAGCACGTTGCGGCCCTTCGGGCCGAGCGTCACCTTGACGGCATTGGCGAGAATGTCGACGCCGCGCAGCATGCGATCGCGCGCGTCTCCGGAAAACTTGACGTCTTTGGCAGCCATGGTCTGCAATTCCTCTTCTTTTTTCGTGATGTGTCTTGCTTATTGGGTCGCCTCATTCCGGGGTCCGCGATCGAACCCGGCGGAATGATGCATGCCCGGATCGAGTGACCCGGGCATGCATTCAGCGGCCGTTCAGGCGTCTGGCCTTAGGCCATCACGCCCATAATGTCCGACTCCTTCATGATCAGGAGCTCATCGTTGTCGATCTTGACCTCGGTGCCCGACCACTTGCCAAACAGCACACGGTCGCCGACCTTGAGGTCGATCGGGATCAGCTTGCCAGCCTCGTCGCGGCCACCGGGGCCGACGGCGACGACTTCGCCCTGGGACGGCTTTTCCTTGGCCGTGTCCGGAATGATGATGCCGCCCTTGGTCTTTGACTCGGCGTCGATACGTTTGACCACGACACGGTCATGCAGCGGACGAAATTTGGATTTAGTCATGACGTTTCCCTTTGGAGGCTCGCTTCGGAAGGAGTGAAAGTGGGCGGGCGGCGCTTCCGTCCACCCTTCCCGAGGATCGATCGGCGCGCGTTAGCAATCCATCTTTCAGAGTGCTAATGGTGCGTCCGGGAATATGGCTTGGCCGCGATCCTGTCAAGCAAAGGTGGTTAAGCGATTGGTGAGACGGATATAGGATGGTGACATTGGAAACTTGTTCGGGGCGCCGGCGTATTAAAGGACGTCATTGCTCCGGCAGCGGTTTTGCGCTTGGCTGCGTCAGGGGTGCGGCCATGGTTTTGTCCGGGGGAATGCCATGATCAGTTCGGCTCACGCGCGCACGGTCGCCAATCTGGCGGCGGCTTCTTGCCTGGCGCTGCTGCTTGGCGCCTGCGGGGGCGGCATGAGCCTGCCGTCCTTTTCTTCGTCCTCACCGCCCCCCGAGGCCGAGCCCGGCACCGGTCCGGAAATGCCCGCGTCGATCCGCGCCGACGAGATCGTCGGGCGCTGGGGCCTCGCCTCGTTCCAGAACCCGGCCGACCGCGCCCGCACCGAGGCTGCCGCCCGGGCCCAATGCAAAAATCCTTACGTGATCACCGCCGGCTCCTCCGGCGGCGTGATCATGCATCTGGCGGACCAGGCAACACCGCAGGAGCTGCGGCTGAAGGGTTCGCCCAGCGGCAAGAACTATATCGGGCCGGCGGGTCCGACGCCCGGCGAGCAGGACCGCGAGATCGTCTCCTTCGACGGCCGCGTCCTCATCACCCGCTTCATCGACAAGGACGCCGCCACCCGCTACGGCAACATGGTCTACGTCCGCTGCGCGCCGAGGGCGTGATCGCGGCGCCGGCCTAGCCACTCGTCATTGCGAGAAGCGAAGCGACGAAGCAATCCAGGCTGCCTCCGCGGATACAGTCTGGATTGCTTCGCTTCGCCCGCAATGACGAAAAAAACGCCGGCTTGCGCCGGCGTTTTGTTTTTTCAGAGTGCCGCGTCCGCTCAGTCGAACAGCGCGTCGATGTCGTCCTGCGAGGCGTGGCCGACGTCGCCGGCGAGCTTCGGGCCGTTGAGAAGCTTGTCGTCATCGCTGCGGGTGTCGACCTGCGGCACGACGTGGGACTTGATCGCGTCGACGCCGCCCCAGATCTCCATCATGGAATTGATGTGCTGCTCGATGAACTTCATCGTGCTCATGACCTTGCTGATGCGCTGGCCGGTCAGGTCCTGGAAGTTGCAGGCTTCGAAGATCGAGATGACGCGTTCCTGGATATCGTCGGCGAGCCGCTTCTGCTGATCGGCCGATTGCACCTTGGCCATCGCGCTGGCCGCCTGGTCGATCGACTCGGCGGCTTCGAGGATCTGCTGGGTTGCCTGTTCGGTGCCGCCGACGACCGCGCCGAGCTCGCCATTGACCTTGGCCATTTCGCCGCCGTCGAAGCTCTTGCCATGCAGTGTCGCGATCTCGCGCTTGGTACGGTCGATGGCGTCGTGGATGAGGTCGAGCTCGACCTTCAGCTTCTCGCACTGCTCGATCTGCGCCCGGTAGGTATCGAGCATGGTGCGGGCTTCGGAGAGCTCGTGGGCCGTGGAGGCGTCGATCGCCGCCATGGCGGCGCTGCCGGACAAGGGCGCGGTGCCCTTCGCCATCTGTGCACGGATCGCACGCAACTCGGCCATGATCTCGCTATGCATCGGCGCAGCCTCCTCAATCATTTCGGGGCTGGGCATCTCGCCGACAATAGCCTCCTCGACACGAAAACGTTTGCGGTGAATAGCCATCAAGAACTCCCCCCACCTCACTCACGCGTCTTTGTAGGCAGAAGCGATTTAACACGAAGTTCACAGCCGGAACTATCGTCCCGGTTGTGCGCGACAGCTTGCAAACGAGCGATTAACCATGCGTGCGCGGCGTTCATCGAAAATAAACGCTGATCGCCAAATTGCACCGCTGCCGACGACGTGGTGAATCGAAACGGCGTTTCCGTTTACCAAACAAAACGGCTTTTGCTCTTTATTGACCACGTCGCGGGTGCGGATCAGCCATCACCTCGCCACGACGCGTGTGATCTAGACGAAACAGTACAGAGTACGTCGATGTTCAAGAAAATGTCTGTTGCGCTGCTTGGCAGCGCTTGCACCTTCATTGCCGGCGCCAACAGCGCCAGCGCCTTCGACAATAGCGTGCCGAACGATCCGCCCACGGTGCTCTACCAGCCGCAGGTGCCGCCTGCGCCGGTGCGCGTCGCCTCCAATTCGAACATGGGCGGCGGCTTCATCGAGTTCATCTTCGGCGACGGGCCCGGTCGCGGTCCGGCCTACGCTCCGCAGCAGCCGGTGTATCAGCAGCAGCCAGGTTACTATGACCAGCGTCGCCTGCCGCCGATGGGCGAGCCGCAGATGCAGGGCGCAGGTCTCCAGCAGGAGGCGGTGGATCCGCGGCAGCGTCAGTTCGACCCGAGATTCGAGAAACAACTCGTTGACTATAGCGGCAACGAAAGCGCCGGCACGGTCGTGGTCGATACGCCGAACAAATTCCTCTATCTGGTCGAGGGCAATGGCCGCGCGATGCGCTACGGCATCGGCGTCGGCCGCCCCGGCTTCACCTGGTCCGGCGTGAAGTCGATCACGGCGAAGCGCGAATGGCCGGCGTGGACCCCGCCGGCGGAAATGATCGCGCGCCGTCCTGACCTGCCGAGGCACATGGAAGGCGGCCCGGAAAATCCGCTTGGCGCGCGCGCGATGTATCTGGGCTCCACGCTCTACCGCATCCACGGCTCCAACGAGCCCTGGACCATCGGCACCAACGTCTCCTCAGGCTGCATCCGCATGCGCAACGAGGACGTCATCGACCTCTACGGCCGCGTCAATGTCGGCACCAAGGTCGTGGTGATGTGAGACCTGACGGCATGCTTTGATGCCGGGGAAGTGAACGA
This sequence comes from Bradyrhizobium sp. MV1.5, assembly GCF_055807615.1. Taxonomy (NCBI): domain Bacteria; kingdom Pseudomonadati; phylum Pseudomonadota; class Alphaproteobacteria; order Hyphomicrobiales; family Nitrobacteraceae; genus Bradyrhizobium; species Bradyrhizobium sp. MV1.5. Next base: position 33,130 of record NZ_JBVVPL010000029.1, read on the forward strand.
TCGTGAAGGGATGGCGGACTGGTGCGGCAAGGGCCGAAGCCTAGCTACGCATGGCAACTCAATAGGAGCAATTGCGATGCGTACGATCTTGGCGTTGGGTATCCTTGTCGCCCTGACCGCCTCGGCCAGTGCCGGGACGGCAAATCATAAGCGGCATGTCGCGCCTGCCACACAAAGTTTCGCCCCCCATGTCACGCCGCGTGCGGCTGCGGGCTTTGCCTATGTTCCCTACGCGGCCCCGTACTCGTCATCGGGCGGATACAGCGATCCTTACCAAAGCCAGCACTGGGGCGGCTGACCTCAATTACCCTTTGAAACAAGACGGCCGCTCGATGGGCGGCCGTTTCGCTTTGGAGCAAGGATAAAAAGCGTCAGGCGTAATCGCTGCCGCCATCATCTCCGCCGCCGAAATCGCTGTCGTCGGCGAGGTCGATATTATCGTCGCCATTGTCGTTCTGATCGTTGTAATTCTGGTCGTCGTTCGAAGCGTGGTCGGCGAAGCCCTGCCGGGACGCATCACCACGGTCGCGGTTCGACCCGATGTCGTCGAGGCCGGCATCGCGCGCGAGCGAGCCGCCGGACTGATCGCTGCCGCTCCAGGGACCTCCACCAGCGCTGCGATCGCCCAGAGCATTGGTGTCGCCGAAGGCCTGCTGATGCGATCCGCCCATCATGCCGCGGATGCTGGAGAGCAGCAGCGAGCCGCCGACGACGCCGGCCGCGGCTGCCGCCGCCGTGCCGAGGAACGAGCCGCCGCCACCGCCGACCGGCGGCGCGCCATAGCCCTGGCCTGGGCCCTGACCGTATGCCTGCCCATAAGGCGGCTGGCCGTAACCGGGCTGGGTCTGCTGCATCGCCTGGCCGCTGTTCCACACCGGCCGCGAATCACGCGGCGGCACGTTCGGAACCGAGCCGCGCGACGGGCCCCCGCCGAATAGCGTGTCGCGCATGGTGTCCAGGAAACCACCAGACTGCGCCTGCTCGGGCGCCTGCGCCGCCTCCAGCTCCTGGATGCGATTGTGAGCACGCTTCAGCGCCTCGTCCTGCAACAGCGTGGTCTGCACCAGCGCATAGATCGCGCCGGGCGCCTTGCGCAGGCCGTCGGAGATCGCGGCGATCGCGTCGGGATCGCGCGGTGCATTTTCCAGTTTCGAAAGCCGGTCGAAAAGCTCGTCGACGAGTTGGCGTTCCTGCGGCGTCATGGTCAGTCTCCCTCGCGCAAAACAAGCGCGAGGCAGATGTAGGGTTCCATTGTGGCCCCAACAGTGCCGGCTGGATTAAATTTCGGTATGCGACAAGCTGGCTCGCCGGCGGCTTTCTCGCAAACTTTCGCCGGTTCACCCCAGCGTGACGCCGCTGTCCGTCAGCAGGCGCGCGAAGGCATCGCCGGCGAGATAGGCGTGCTCGCGTTCGCGGACATCCGTCATCGGGTCGAGCCCGGTGAGGATGTCGTCGACGAAGCCGGGATGGCACATGATGAGGCCGCCATCCGGCAGGCCTTCGAGGAATTGCCGCATCAGCGCGCCGAAATCGGCCGCCTGCGTGAAATCATAGGCGCCGGCGAAACCGGGATTGAAGCGGAGGCCCGCGCTGCCGGCGCGGCGGCGGAATTGCGCGCTGAGGATATCGAGCACCATGGCTTTCGGTGAGGCCAGCCGCTGCATCAGCGGCAGGTCGCGGCCGCCCTGGCGCACCCAGGCTTTTGGCGCGGCTTCGGCGACTGCCTCGACAAAGCCGTCGCGCACCTGCGGGTAGAGCTGCACATGCTGATGACCGTCGACGAAGTCAGGCGCGCGTCCGAACGCTTTCGCGAAGGCTGCCAGCTGCGCCTTGACCTCGTTGCGAAAGAATTCGCGGTCGAGCCTTCGCGCAAGACCCGCGCGCAGCAGCTTCGGAAACGGGAGAAACATGTCGCCGTCGAGCGGACGGAAATGCATGGTGAGCGGCCGGAACGGTGCCGACAACGTCACGTGCAATCCGATCGCGCAGCGCGGGCTCGCTTGCGCCGCCGTCTGGAGCGCCTCGATCTCGCTGCGCTCGACCGCAGGTCCCACCATCATCACCGAGGTGGCGTTGAGACGGCCGCGTTCGATCAGGTCGCGGATGGCGCGATTGACGCCCGGGCTGATGCCGTAATCGTCGGCGCAGAGCCAGATCCGCCGCGGCGGCGCGGCCGCGCTCATTCGGCCGCCGTCCTCTTCGAGGCGTCCAGGCTTGAAGCGTCCTGGCTTGAAGCATCCTGGGCCTTGTCGGTCTCGAAATGCTTTTCACTGTGCTCGGCGACGAAGTAGATCGGCCGCGCCTTCAGCTCGGACAGGATCTTGCCGATATATTCGCCGACGATGCCGATCATGATGAGCTGCACGCCGCCGATCGTCATCAGGCCGATCACGAGTGAGGGATAGCCGGGCACCTGCTTGCCGGTGGTCAAGACCTCCCACAGGATCGACAGACCAAACAGGAACGCTCCGCCTGCGAGGATCACGCCGAGCAGGCTGGCGAAGCGCAGCGGGGCCACCGAGAACGAGGTGACGCCTTCGATCGAAAGACCAAGCAGACGCGCGGCGCTGAAGGTCGTCACGCCATGGGTGCGCGGCGCGGGCTCGTAATCGACGCGGATCTGGCGGAAGCCGATCCAGCTCGCGAGGCCCTTGAAGAAGCGGTTGCGCTCCGGCAACTGCCTCAGCGCTGCGACCGCGCGCGGCGACAGCAGGCGGAAGTCGCCGGCGTCTTCGGGAATCTTCTGGCGCGCGCCCCAATTGATCAGCGCATAGAAGCCGCGACCGGCAAGCCGCCGCAGGAACGGTTCGTTGTCGCGATGCGCCTTGGCAGTATAGACGACGTCGTAGCCGTCCTCGATCCAGTGCCGCACCAGTCGCTCGACCAGCGACGGCGGATGCTGGCCGTCGCCGTCCATGAACAGCACCGCGCCGAGCTTGGCATGGTCGAGGCCGGCCATCAGCGCGGCCTCCTTGCCGAAATTACGCGATAGCGACACCACCTGGACGTCGACCGCGTCGGCCGGCAGTGAGCGGGCGATCGACAGCGTCGCGTCCGCACTGCCGTCGTCGACATAGACGATCTCGCAAGCCAAGCGATAGCGTTGCCGCAAGGTCTTTGCGAGATCGCAGATGCGCTGGTGCAAGGCGGCGAGACCGGCCGCTTCGTTGTAGAGCGGGACGACAATCGACAGTCCCTTCGCGGCGGCGCTTGCCGCGGTGGTCGTCATGCCGGAAACGTCAGAGCCCAGCGTCATCGATCAAGGTTCCAGAGGCGATCAGGTTCTCTTGCAAGGTCATCTCGACAGCATATGGTAGCTGCCGTTTGCTGTCGCTACGCTGAACGGAATTGCTCAACAAACTTTGGGCTCACTGTCGCAGGAACGCCTCGAGCCTGGCGAACAGCGGGTTCTCCCGGTCGAACACGTAATCCAGCGAAACCACCGAGACGGTCTCGGCGCCATGCCCGCGCAGGAAGCTCGCGAGTGCATAGAGCTGGCCCGGCGGGCAGTGCAGCGTGAGCATGCCTGACGAGGTCGGCCCGCCGAACGGGGCTTCGACGCCGAAGCGCTCGTGGGCCTCGGTGAGCATGGCCGCGTCGCACTGGCGGAAGCGGGTGCGGACTTCCCGGTATTTGTTGGCCCGCGCCCGCGCCGCGATGTGATCGAGGATGATTCGCGCGGTCTCCCGCGCCTGCGGCGACCAATCGGCGTCCCTTGAGGCGACCAGATTGGCCTGGCTGCGCAGGATCACGCCGTCGTCGAGCACCCGCAATCCGTTGGCGGCGAGTGTCGCGCCGGTCGTGGTGATGTCGACGATCAACTCGGCACTGCCGGCGGCCGGTGCGCCTTCGGTCGCGCCCGTGCTTTCGACAATGCGGTAATCGGTGATGCCCTGGCTCTGGAAGAAGGCGCGGGTGAGATTGATGAACTTGGTCGCGACCCGCATCCGCATGTGATGCTGCTCGCGGAAGCCGGTGGTGACATCGTCGAGGTCGGCCATGGTGCGGACGTCGATCCACGCCTGCGGCACCGCGACGACGACGTCGGCACAGCCGAAGCCGAGGCCTTCGATCAGGGAGACGCGCTTGTCGGCGTCCGCGATGGTCTCGCGCACCAGATCCTCGCCGGTGACGCCGAGATGCGCCGAGCCGCGGGACAGTTGCGAGGCGATCTCGCTCGCCGAGAGATAGGCGACCTCGACATTGTCGAGGCCCGCGAGCGTGCCGCGATAGTCGCGGGCGCCGCCCGCCTTCGCCAGCTTGAGCCCGGCGCGGGCGAAGAAGGCCTCGGTGTTTTCCTGCAGGCGGCCCTTGGAGGGAACGGCCAGAACGAATGGCGCGCTCATGACTTAAGCTCCCACCTTGCGGCCGATCCGGGTCAGCGCATCCACCCAGACCGAGAAACCGACCGCGGGAATCGGCTCGGCCGATCCAAGCTGGGTCATCAGCCCGTCATAGCGGCCGCCGGCGACCAGCGGCTCGGCGCCGTTGCCGCGATGATGCAGCTCGAATTCGAAGCCGGTGTAGTAGTCGAGCCCGCGTCCGAACGCGGTCGAAAAGCGCGTCCCCTTCACATCGATGCCGCGCGCCGCCATGAAGCCGACCCGGCTTTCGAACTGGTCGACCGCAGCACTGAGGTCGAGCTTCGCGTCATTGGTGAGCGCGCGCAGCTCGGCGACGGCGTCATCGGGGTTACCCGATATCGACAGGAAACGCTTGAGCACGGCGATGGCCTCGCGCGGCAGCGCGCCGCCCTTCAGCGTCGACTGCTCGAGGAAGCGGTCGGCAATCTCGGCGGTGGTGCGGCCGCCGACATTGGTGGTGCCGGCGATCGACATCAGATCGGTAACGAAAGCGAGCGCCGCCTTGCGGTCGGAGCCGGCGAGCGCCGCAAGCACGCCCTCATATTCGCTGCGGGTCGCGGTGGTCGCGGCTGCCAGCCGCTCCAGATCCTGCTCCAGGCTGATCTTGCGGTTGAAATCCTTGACCAGGCGGCGGCGCCAGACTGGATAGAGGTCGAGCGCGTCGAGCAGCGCGTTGAACAGCGCCACGTCGCCGGTGCGGATCTCGACGTCGCGGACCCCGAAGGCGGCGGTCGCCTCCAGCGCCAGTGCCAGCATCTCGGCATCGGCCGCGGCGCGGTCCTGGCGGCCGAACGATTCGATGCCAGCCTGCAGGAATTCGCTGCTCTGGCCATTGCGGTAGCGGAACACCGGACCGAGATAACTGAACCCGGCCGGCTGGCGGGCACGGCCAGAGCTGAGGTAATCGCGGGCCACCGGAATGGTCAGGTCCGGGCGCAGGCAGAGCTCCTCGCCGGAGAGGTCCGTGGTCAGGTACAGGCTCTTGCGGATATCCTCGCCGGAGAGATCAAGGAACGGTTCGGCCGGCTGCAGGATGGCAGGCTCGGCCCTGACATAGCCGGCCTGCGCGAACGACAGCAGCAGCGTGTCCGCCCAGGCGGCGGAGCCGGCAGCATTTGAGGTGGCAGTCGGAGTCATCTCGGGGTCCATCATCCCGGTGGAACCGGGCAGGGCAAGCAAGGGAAGCGAATTGCCGCAGGCCTTAGCATGGCCCGAAAGCGGTTTCGACCTCCAAAGGATCAATCGCTTAACAGTGTCGGAGCGACGCGCAGTCATCACAGGAGGCGAAGCTTAAATTAGGTCTCGCGCCAACTCAGGTAATATAATACCTTATTATCCCGCTGCATCGACCCAGATGGACAGGGAGGCCTCACCCTCATTCATTTCGGGGCAGGGACGTCTCCGGGGCGCTTCCATGGGTCGCCTGGGGCGGAAAGCTCGGCCGCCTCCTCCGCAACTCATCCGCGAGCTGCTCGGCCCGTTTGAGAACGCTCCACAGGTCGCATACTCAATTTGGGTAGGGGGACGATCCGTTCGCGGAACCTTCGTTTACAATGCGAAAGTTGGTTTCCGATTCATACGCAACGCAACAGATGTTATCCGTTCGGTCTCGTGACACGCGCTGGCCGCTGATTTCGATCTGCAAGACGTTCCGGCACTACGACGAATTCGATCCGCTCGACCTTCTGATCGTTCATGCCACTCTCAATGCCGCGCGACCTGCGGCGCGCCGGCGTCAACGAGCCGAATGATTTGCGTGGCCCTAAGTCGCCGTTTCCAAGAAGAAGCCTAGGTAAGCAGTAGAACATGGATCAAAGCCGTCTAGTCCCTGCTCGCGAGGGAATGCAAAAGAGTGCGGCGGATCGCTTGATGTCGTTCCAGGATCTCAAGCCGTCCTCGGCGCTCGAGCTCAAATCGTATGACATTGATCATTTCGGCGAGACCGAGAAATACGCCGGCGCATCGAGCATGCCGTTGTCGGCCGGGGCGACCGCGATCATGCGTGCCCGGCTCACCTTGCCGACCCTGACCCTGTCGCTGTTGAAAACCTTCCCCCGCATCATTCGCGGCTATCAGCTCACCAATGCTGCCGCAGTGGTGGTCCCGATGGATCACGTGACCTCTGCCCGCATCAACGGGCATGCGATCGGCGGCTCTGTCATCATTCTAAAAGGAGGTTCAGATTGCCTGGTGCATGAGCCGGAGGGGCGTCTGCTGGCTGTCGTCTACTTCAGCCCATCCGGGCGTGAGCCATGGCCTGAATTAGGCGATGGATGCCATTTGCTGAATCCGGCGCCGGACGTGCTTGCCTCGCTGCGCCGTCTGATCTCGATATCGCTTGAAACCGCAGCAAATGACCCAGACTTCCTGAACGAGCCGGCTTCGCAAACGATTGTCGAACAGTCACTGCTCAGCACGATGGATGCGGCGATCTGGTCCAGCGTCGCAAGCGGACCTGTGTCATCCACCACCGAGCATTATCGGCGGATCGTAGCCGATATGGAGAAACTGATCCGGCGCGATCTGATGATCTGGCACAAGACGACCGAACTGGCGGAACAGGCGGGCGTGTCGGTCCGGACTCTCCAGAGTGCGACACGGGCCATCTGCGGCATGAGCCCACATCGCTATAGCCGAGTCTTACGCCTCTGGTCGGTGCGCAAGCAACTGCGCACCGGTCGAGTAGGCCGGAGTGTGAAGTCCTGTGCGCTTGCGCATGGTTTCTGGCATCTCAGCGAGTTCGCAGCCAGCTACAGAGAGGCTTTCGGAGAGTTGCCTTCCGAGACTCTGAACCGATCGCTACGAGGCGAATAGCAAGGTGCGGTCGCCCTCTACCTGGTTCGGTGGCCTTGGGCTGCTCGGATGATCGGCAGCTGAAGGCCAACCAAATATTGCCTTAGCCGCGTTCACCACCCCAGTCGCCCAGCACCGCCTGCACCAGCGCCAGCGCGGCCACCGCGGCCGTGTCGGCCCGCATAATCCGGGGTCCCAGCGCCAGCCGCAGGATTTTCGGCTGCCGCAGCAGCAGCGCCCGCTCTTCCTCGGCAAAGCCGCCTTCGGGGCCGATCAGCACGTCGATGCCCTCCGCCGTGCCTGCGCCTTGCAGGCTTCGAACGGGGTTTTCGAGCTCCGCCGCCTCGTCGCAGAAGATCAGCAGCCTGCCGACGGCGCGCTGGCTGAGGAAGCGCTCCAGCGGCATCGGTTCGGCAACGGTGGCGATGCTGAGAATGCCGCATTGCTCGGCCGCCTCGACGACATTGGCGCGCATCCGCTCGGTATTGACGCGGGAAGCCTGGGTAAACCGGGTCAGCACCGGCTGAAGGCTGGCGGCGCCCATCTCGATGGCCTTCTGCACCATGTAGTCGAGCCGGGCATGCTTGAGCGGGGCGAAGACGTAGGCGAGGTCGGGCAGCCGGTCCTGCGGCCGGGTCTGCTGGAGGATGACGAGGCCGTCCGGCCGCTTGCGGCCTTCAATGGCGGCCTGCCATTCGCCGTCGCGGCCGTTGAACGCCAAAACCTCGGCCCCGGCGGTAAGCCGCAGTACATTGCCGAGATAATTGCTCTGGTCGCGGTCGAGCTCGACCCTGCCGTCCTGGGCCAGGGGGGCATCAACGAACAGGCGGGGGCCGCGGAAATCGTAGGAAGGCATTGTCAAAGGTCCGATTTGCCGCCGTTCTTAACCGAAAGCAGTACTTTCGGGGTAAATTTTGCCAAAACGGTGCGTCGGCGCGCCGCGCTCTCGCCCTATTCAACGGGTTGTTAAGGGCCGGCGGGAATCGTAAAATCGCGAGCACGCTGGTTGCGCTTCTATTGGGAAGACGCCGAACCCCGCAAGCTCCTGCCGGAGAGACTGCCTTGATGATCCGTCATTTGATGGTTCCGATCACTGCCGCCATGGTCACGATGGGCGCCGTTGGTGCCTATGCGCAGGGTTTCCCCGCGCCGCTGCCGAGCCAGGCCCAAACGAGTTCCGCCTTCCCGCCCGTGAATGGCTCGGCGCCCGTCGCCTCTGTCGGCGGCGCGCCGCAATCGTCCTTTCCCGTGAACGGCGCCGCACCGGTCGGTGGCGCCGGCGCCTTCAGCGCGGCCCCGCCGACGCAAGCCGGTCCCAGCGAGGACTGCATGAAGGCCTTCATGCCTCTGCGCGAGGATGCCGAAAAGCGCGGCAAGCTGATCAAGGCCGCGAGCGACCGTCACGCCCCGCCCGACGAGGCCTGCAAGCTGATCCGCAATTTCAGCCACGCTGAGACCAAGATGATCAAGTTCATCGAGGCCAACGCCTCGAAGTGCGGGATTCCGGCGCAGGTCGGCGCGCAGATGAAGGACGGCCACAAGAACACCGAAACCATGGCGGCGAAGGTCTGCAATGTTGCGCAGCAGATGCAGAACCAGCCGCGCGGTCCGGCCGGTCCGTCGCTGAGCGAAGTGCTGGGTTCGGGCTCGGCGCCCGAGGCCAATGCGGGCAAGAAGGGCGGCAGCACCTTCGATACACTCAACGGCAACGTCCTGACCCGATGATACACGTGCCGCCGATTTGAAGTTCCTACGGTGCCTGCCGCGAGATCCTCTTAGGAACTTCAAATCGATAAGCGGCACGTGAATTATAATTTCTTGCTAGTGCCCTTGTAGTTTTCGAAGTTCGTACCGGAATACGCCGCGATGGAATACGAACTTCGAAAACTGGGCACTAGCACATCCGCCCGCGTTGCCGATTCTACCGGCAACTGGGTTGATACGCGCGCACCGCAATGGGCGCGGCCTTATCTGCGCTTGTCCCGCTTCGATCGTCCGATCGGCTCCTGGCTTCTGTTGATGCCGTGCTGGTGGTCGGCGGCGCTCGCCGCCGGAATGGCGCATGACGTCCGCGGCCTGCCGCTCACCATCATCCTTTTCTTCATCGGCGCCTTCGTGATGCGAGGGGCAGGCTGTACCTGGAACGACATCACCGACCGTGACCTCGACGACAAGGTCGAGCGCACCCGCTCGCGGCCGCTGCCGTCGGGCCAGGTGAGTGCGAAGCAGGCGCTGGCCTTCATGGTCGCGCAAGCGCTGATCGGGCTCGTGGTGTTGCTGCAGTTCAACCGCTTTGCGATCCTGACCGGCATTGCCTCGCTGCTGATCGTCGCGATCTACCCGTTCATGAAGCGCATCACCTGGTGGCCGCAGATCGTGCTCGGGCTCGCGTTCTCCTGGGGCGCCCTGATGGGATTTGCCGTCACCTTCGGACGGATCGACGTCACCGCGCTCGTGCTCTATGCCGGCGCGATTTCCTGGGTGATCGGCTACGACACGATCTACGCGCATCAGGACGCCGAGGACGATGCGCTGATCGGCATCAAGTCCACCGCGCGCCTGTTCGGCACGCATACGCACCAGGCGCTGATCCTGTTCTACGGCCTGGCGGTGCTGCTGATCGGCGTGGCGCTGGCGTCGGGCGATGCGCGCTGGCCGGCCTGGCTCGGACTTGGGGCCTTCGCCGTGCATCTGGCCTCGCAGATCGCGCGGCTGAATATCAGCGACGGCGATCTCTGCAAGCGCCTGTTCTATTCGAACCGAGATGCGGGATTTCTGCTGTTTGCGGGTTTGCTGGCCGACGCGGTGATACGGGCGGCTTAAGTCCGGGCGATGATCTCGTGCTCATCGCGATGCACCGACAACTCCCGTGCGACACCGGTGCGGCGACGCATCAGAAATTTTGGACGGCGGTCGCGGATCGCGTTGGCGCGGCGACGGCGCGGCGCGGGTTTGCGTGCGCCTTCGTCGAGCTGCGGAAGCGCGAACAGCTCGCTCCAGATCGCCCAGGCTTCAACGAGTTCGTCACCATCGGCGCTGACCAGCAGCGGAATGGAGAGCGAGGGATCGCGATGCACGAGGACGAGGGTCTGGGCCTCGTCGTTGCCGCGCAGCGCGACGCCGGTGAAGTCGCTGACGCGGACGTTGATCGCCATCCGCATGCCGCGGACGGCACGGTGCAGCACGACACGTTCGCGATGAAGTTCGATCTGCCGGACATATCCGTCGGCGCGCGGATCATGCGCATCGAAGCGGACCGGAAGGGAAAGGGGGTGGGGCCCCCCGGGGGGGGGGGCCCCCCGGGGGGGGGGGCCCCCCCCCCCCGCGCCTGGCCATGGCGGCCGAGACGCCTCGTACGGCCAGGGGCAAAGCCGGCAAGTCGCACGCTCCCCGCACCGCGCGCGCTGCTCATGGCACACCGAAGCATGCCGCAGAGACCGAAGGCACTGCAGCCAAGAGCGCCGCGCCAAAGAGCACCGCGCCGCGCCCGACCCGTGTGGCGAGCCTGAAGAAGCGCGCCTAGCAGACCCTACTGTCGCATGATGTTGGCGACGCAGAGCAAGACGATCAGCGCCAGGAAGAACAGGTCCATATAGGACTTGACCTCGCCGTCGCGCCGCAGCCGCGCGACGTCAACCACGACCTGCTTGCGCGTGTTCGTGCCGCCCGCACCGTCATTGATCGGGCCTTGTAGCCGCTTGGTCTCAGCCTCCAGCCGCTCGATCTTCTGGTAGAAGTAAAACGCCCGCAGCGTCGAAGCCGCGCGCATGCCGCTATAGATCAGCACCAGGATCGCGATGATCGCCCGGTTCTGGTACTTCTCCATGAAATTCAGGCTGAAATAGACCATCGCCATGAATGCGAAATTGGTCACGAAGCGATAGACGAAGCTTAAAAAGACCATGCGGGCTCAAGCCTTGAAGGGTGGCGCAACCGGACCGTGTTGCAAATGCGGGGATCAGGAGCCCAAACCGGAACAGCCGGCCTGAATGCCAATGCAGGCCCGTCTACGCCAACTTTGTTTCGACAAAGATACTATTGCCCCGGCAATGCCGCCTTTTAGCCACGCCCGGCCATAATGCAAGCCGGAGCACGGCCGCCGGTCCGTTCCGCGGACCTGCTGGCTGCAACGGCTCCTTGGAGATTTGGCCGAAGTCCCGATAGAATGGGGCCGCCACATGCGGGGTCTGCCGATGCCGAAGAAGGGAATCACCGGCCACGACGACTGGGTTCTGACCGAGGCGCTGGCGACTGCGCTGGTCGCGCTGGAGCAGCTCGACACCAAGCACCAGCCGAGCGCGCATATGGACGACATCCGCAAGATGCTCTCGAACGGCAAGGAGCCGGCGGCGGTGACCCTGCATCTCGCCCAGGCCAAATGCCGGCTGTTTCCCGACCTCGATCCGTTGGAGATCTACCGGGAATACGGCATCGGCGAGGAATATGGCTGAGGGCGCCGTTGACGGCCGGACTTAGGGCCCGCCGGCGACCGATCCCGCGATCACCATGACCAGCGCGGCCAAGTCGATCTGGCCGTTGACGATCAGCTCCTCCGTGGCTTTCGCATCGTCCGCGCGTTCGACCTTCAGCAATTGCGGCCGGTTGGCCGCCTGCCGCTTCAGCTCCTCGACGATGGCTTCCGTGAGTTTCTCTTCCAGCATGGGCTTGTCCTCAGGCCGCCATCGCACGGCAGGATTGTGCGCAGGAGCGGCACATGGCGACGCACTCGTCCATGCCGCCGACCCGCTCGCAATCCTCGGCGCATTCGCTGCAGATTTCGGCGCATTCGCCGCAGGTGTGCCGGTGACGCGGCGTGTTGATCAGCATGAAATGCGCCGCCGTCCGGCACATTTCGGCGCACGCCATCATCAGGCGGAAATGCTTGGGCTCGACGTGCTTGCCGCCGGTCTCGAGGCAATGGTTCATCGCCGTGCCGAGGCAGGTCTGATAGCAGCTCATGCATAGCGCGATGCATCGCGTCATGTCTTCGGATTGAGCCATCCGGTTTCTCCAATGCTCGCCCCTGCACCGCTCAACCCGTGGGATGTTGTGATCGTTCCTGCTGTCGTGCCGATTGTGGCTTAGGGGGAACCTCGCAAAGCTAGCCGTAACGCCTCGCGCGCACCGCCCGGTAGCGAGCATCGGTCTGCGGCTTGATGAACAGCGCCGCCACGCTTGGATGGCGTTTGCGTATCTCGGTCTCGATCGCAACGACGCATCGCTCGATGTCGTCGGCGCGCTTGTCATCCGCAAATTCGATGCTCAGCGCCGCAACGATTTCGACCGGCGACAGCTGCACCGTCAGGAGGCCGTTGGCCCTGAGCACGCCGGGCGACCGCCTTGCGATGTCGAGGACCGATCGCGCAAGCTCCGGATCGGCGGGCTCGCCGATCAGCAGGCTCTTGCTCTCGCGCGCGAGGCCGATCGACACGATCGCCAGCAATATCCCGATCAGGATCGAACCGATCCCGTCCCAGACCGGCTGGCGCAGCCATACGGCCGCTGCAGTGGCCGCCGCGGCAATGGCGATGCCGATCAGCGCCGCGCTGTCCTCGAGCAGCACCATGAATGCCGGAGGATCCTTGCTGCGAACGAAAGCCTGATAATATCCGAACCGCTGGCCGTCCGAACTGAAGCGCCGCAGGGCAACCAGCCAAGAGCCGCCTTCAAACAGGAACGACAGCCCGAGCACCACGAAGCTGACGATCGGACTTTCGATCGGCTCGGGTGCGGCGACATGCAGGATGCCCTGATAAAGCGAGACACCGGCGCCCAGCGCGAAGATCAGCAGCGCAACGATGAAGCTCCAGAAATACAGCTCGCGCCCATAGCCGAGCGGATGGGATTCGTCGGGCGAACGGCTTGCGCGCCGGTAGCCGTAGAGCAGCAGGATCTCGTTGGTCGTGTCGACGAGCGAATGCACCGCTTCGCTCGTCATGGCCGAACTTCCCGTCCAGGCGGCGGCGCCGATCTTCGTGACCGTGACCAGGACATTGCCGAAGAGCGCCGCATAGACCGCGGTCTTCGAGGATGATTCTGTTGCCAATGTCCGATACCCCGTTCCTCATGCCAGCCGCCGCGGCAGGCTGTGGTGGATCGTGCAGGCGGCGAGCGCGGCGTGGCCGAACGCGACCGAGATCTGGTGCAGGTCGGTGACGACGTCGCCGATCCCGTAGAGCCCGTCGACCGAGCTGCGCTGATGGTCGTCGACTTTCAGGTATCCCTCCCCGGTATGTTCGGCCCCCAGTGTCATCGCGAGTTGCGAGCGCACCTCCGCTCCCATCACCGGGTAGACCATCTCGAATTGCGCCGTCCGGCCGTCGGCGAAAACGGCTTCGACGCCGTCGTCTCTCCGCCTCAGGCGCAGGCCGGGCGCGACGACGATCTCGACACCCGCTTCCATCAGCTCCGGTGCCGCGGCCTTCCCGTCATCCTCGCCCGTTGCCAGCAACGTCACGTCTCGCGAGTAGCCGCGCATGAAGAGCGCCTTGCCGGCGGCGCGTTGAAGCGGACCGACGATGCCGATGCGACGGCCGATCGCCTCGTAGGCGTCGCAGACGGGACAGTAGCGCAACAGCCCGTCTGCGACCGCCGCGCGCCATTCATCGAACGGCGGATGGGCATCGACGATGCCGCTGGCAAGGATGACGGTGGCGGCGGTATGCGCGCCGCCGTTCCAGATCGCCTGAAAGCCTCGCTCGTGTCGGCGCAATGCGGTGACCTCGGCGTCAACGCGCGTGATCGCGAGCTCGCCCAGTTGCGCGGACATGCGCGCGAGCAGGTCGGTACCGGAAAGGCCGTGGACGAAGCCCGGCACATTGTGACTGCGCGGGATCAGCGCCGCCCGGCTCGCGCCTGCGTCCACGACACAGACGCGGCGCCGAAATCGCGCGAGGTAGATCGCAGCCATCAGCCCGGCGGGGCCGCCGCCGACGATCAGGCAATCATACGACTGATCATTCGCCGTCATTTGGGGTTTGGATCCGACAGGCCCGCACCGGGCGTGCGAAGCTGTCCGCTCCGCGCCAGCCGGACCGCATTGCCGAGTGCGCGCGCGACGTTCTGCACCTCTGTCTGGAATGCGCTGTCGTCATCGAGCGCGCGGTGCGAGGTGGCGTATGGCTCCATGTAGCCAACATAGCCATCGAGCTCGGCGAAGCGGCCGGCCGAGATCAACTGCATGTCGGTCAACCAGTCCGACAAGGCGCGGCGCACGCCCTCGGCACCGACCGCATCGCCGTGAACAACGAGGCCGAAATGACGGCCGGCGAGATGGCGTGGATAAGACCAGCCCTTCAGCTCCAGCGCCTTGGCTTCGTCCGCGTTCTTGCCGTGGGTCGAGGTCGGATCGGGATTGCCGCCGTCGGCGCAGACCATGCGATCCATCATCGCCTTAAGGCCGGCGGGCACGTGATACCAGTTCACCGGCGTCACGATCAGAATGCCGTGGGCTGCGACCCACAGCGGATAGATATCGTTCATCCAGTCGTCGGTCTGCCCCAGCGAATAGTTCGGATAGCAGCTGCACGGCCAGTGGCAGAGCGGCATCGCGGTTCCGACGCAGGATTTGCAGGGATGGATCGTCTTGCCGAACTCCGAAGCCAGGCGCGACAGATCGAGGATGTCGACGGCGAAGCCAAGCTCGGCAAAGACCGGCTCGGCGAGCTCGACCAGACGCCAGGTCTTGGACATCTCGCCGGGACAGGTGTGCTCGCTGCGCGCCGAGCCGTTGATGATGAGGATACGCGGCGTCTCGTCCGCATCGTCATGGCGTCGCTGCGCCGCCAGGATCTTCGCGCGCGCATCGAGCCAGTCGATGGCGATGTCGTAATCGGGATCGGAGAAACCCGCGCCCGCCTTTCGCGTCAGCGGGGCCTTGCGTGAATTGCTGTAGGCATCCCAGGCAGCATCAACGATGGCGTCGAGCTCGCGCTGGAGCGGTGCAAAGGCGGGATCGACGAACCGGCTCCTGTAGCGGCGCTCGAAGGCCTCGCGCGAGAGCTTGACGGGCGGCATCCCCTTGCGAATGTCGGCTTCCGTCATGCTGGCTCCTCGCGAGGTCGGTACAGTTCGACCAACCCGGGGCGCGGCGCGCGGTTCCTTCTCGCTCTCCTCTCGTCGCCCTACTGGCGGACAATTACCGGCGGCACATCGAACTGCGCGATGCGCTGGTCCAGCCGCCACAGTTCGATGCGGTGCACCAGCACCAGCGAGGCGGCCTCGCGCTTGGCCTGCTCATCATCGTCGCAGGCCAAATTGATGCACCCAAACACATGCCCGTCCGGATCGATCTGGAACGCGCGGTAGTGCTTGATGCTCCGCATCGTCAAGGTCCTCGCCTCGGGTAGACGGGTTCGCTCAACCAGTCCGTCAGGTTCGAGGTCACCTCGTTCTGCATGGCGCGCTGAAGCAGCATGTCGCGCTCCTTGCCGGGGGGCAGGCTGCGCGCGCGCTCGCGAGCGGTTTGGGCGAATGCCGCCAACCGCTCCTGGAGCGATTGGGTCTGTTTCCTGCGGTTGCGTTTCGCGGTCATTGTACTTTCACAAAGCCCTTCAGATGGAAGGAATTGGGAGGGGAGGAATTGGCCCCGGCGGGAGGTCGGCGCCGGGGCCACACTTCATGCCGGTTGGGGCGGCCCAGCCCGGCAGTGTTGGCAGCTTCGGCCGCAACCGCAGGTTCCGGCATTTCAATAAGTTAACAGTGCGTGATTTTGCCGGTGCGAAACGAAGCGGCCGAGCAGCGACGGATGCGCGCATTCCCTTCGCGCGCCGGCGCCACCTCGTCTGCGCCGGAACCGAAATGCTGATTCGCTGATTGACGAAGGACTTGAAGGAGGATCATCATGGCGAAAGCAGCATGGAAGCGGCCGGGCTCACCAATCGGCCGCAAAGGCCCGCGCAAGGCCAATCCCGCGTACAAGCGCCGGGCGCGCGAACGGTGGACACCTGCGGACGTGAGCAAGCTGAAGCAGCTCGCAAAAGGAAACACGCCCACGGGCGTCATGAGCATCAAGCTGCAGCGCCCGGTGGCGGCCATTCGCAGCAAGGCGCAACGCGAAGGCATTTCGCTCAAGCCCGTCAACCGCTCGCCTTACAACAGGCGATCCAAAGCAGCGAAGCGGCGCTGAGCGAGGCACCATCGCGGCGCGTACCGCAAGTTTGGTGTCGTCGGCCCCTAGTCCGGCGGCACGCGGTGCCGGAGGTCCTACTCTTCCCGGTTGTCGCGAAGGGCCTTGAGCTCCGAGCGCAGCATCGCGCTTTCCATCACCACCCGGCGCACCTCGCGCGTGGCATCATCAAGCTGATCCGCGACCGCTCTGCGCTGCGCCCGGAGGGCGCGGCTTGCTTCGATCGCGCGCTCAGCGCGGGCAAGCAGGACGTCGTTCATGGAACGACGATAGAAGATTCGGGACGAAACCGCCTTTACGTAAGTTACGTCGATTACTCAAAACCAGCCATCCGCTCAAAAACATTCGCGAGCGCTAACCTGGATCAAGTATCTCGGAACAGCCGAGAAGGCGCTTAGGCCCGCCGATAGAGTTGCAAATAGCTCGGCGAGAACAGCGCCGCGTCCTTGAGCGCATCGAGATCGGTGATGGTCAGCGTGCGATCGCGCAGCACGATCAGGCCGGAGGCGCGCAGCTCCTGAACCGTGCGGTTGAGGTGGACCACCGACAGGCCGGTGGCGTCCGCAAGATCCATTTGCGTTACCGGCATCACGCAGGAATTGCCCTCGACCATGCCGACAGGACGCAGCCGCTCGATGATCTCGCAGAACAGATGGGCCACGCGTTCAAAGGCCACCCGGCGGCCGAGATTGATGGCCCATTCGCGCTGGATCGCGTTGTTGACGAGCGTCTCGCACCAGAACGCTTCCGCCAGCGCGCGGTCGCCCGCCACCAGACTTTCAAACCGCGCGCGCTTGATTTCGGTGTAGACGACCGGCGTCATCGCCGCGATGGAATGATCCATCACCGACAGCAGGAACGCGTGTGCATCGCAACTTTCGCCGGGAAAGAGAAAATTGACGATCTGGCGCCGCCCGTCCTCAAGCGTCTTGTAGCGGCAGAGCCAGCCCGACAGCACGAGGCGCACGCTGTCGACCGGATCTCCCTCCGAGATCAGATCCTCGCCCGCCCCTGCACGCTGGATTCCTTCGAGCATTGCGTATTCGAGCGAGGTGCGGGCCTCCATCGACAACGGCCTCAGCACGTTCAGCCGGCGAATGACCGGGTCCACCTGGCTGCGATCGAGCGTCGACAAGGGCATCAGTTGGCCACCGCCGGTGTATGAAACGCCCGTTTGCTGAGAGGAATGGTGATCGTGCATTCCAGTCCCCTGGGATTGAATGCCAACCTGGTCTGCCCCTTGAACTCGAACCCGAGTGTGCGCTCCAGAAGCTCGGTCCCAAATCCCTTGTGCGGCGGCGGCGCAACCGGCGGCCCACCGCGCTCCCGCCACTCGAACACCAGCTCCGCCGGGTCGGTGCCCTGCTCAAGGCGCCAGGAAATCTCGATGCGACCGGTCGGCCGGCTCAGGGCGCCGTATTTGAGCGCGTTGGTCGCCAATTCGTGAATGGCAAGGGCAAAGGTTTCCGCGGCCTTCGACTGAAAACGCACCGTGGGGCCGCTGACCCGTACCTGCTCCCCTTCCCTGGCGTTATAGGCCAGCAGTTCCTCGACCGCGAGGTATTCGAGATCAACGCCGCCCTCGGGATCGCGGGTCACCAGCGCCTGGGTTCGGGCGAATGCGTTGAGCCGGCCATCGAGATGGGAAGCAAACTCCTCGACCGTCGAACTGCTATCGGCCGTGCGACGGGCGATCGAGCGCACCACGCCCAGCGTGTTGCGGACCCGGTGCTGGAGCTCGGCCAGCAGCAGGCGCTGCCGCTCCTCGGCGCGGGTAATCGCGGTGACGTCGACGAACGTGATCACGACCCCCGCGATGAAATTGTCGATGCTGCGATAGGGCAGGATGCGCACGATGTAGCGCGTGCCGGTGTCCGGATCCCTGAGCTCGCGCTCGGCGGTGGCAAGCGTCCGCAACACGCCGCGAATGTCGTCATAGAGCTCCTCGATCGGGATGCGCGCCTTGATGTGCGCGATGGGGCGGCCCGTGTCGGTCTCGACGAGATGCAGTACCTGCGTGATCGCCGGCGTGAAGTTCATGACGCGCAAATCGTTGTCGAGGAATACGGTCGCGATCTGCGTGCTCTCCAGGAAGTTCTGAAGATCGCTGGTGGCGCGCGTCAATTCCTGGACGCGGTGAGCCAGCTCGCCGTTCACGGTGGTCAATTCTTCGTTGACCGATTGTAATTCCTCGCGTGAGGTTTCGAGCTCTTCGTTCGCGGACTGAAGCTCTTCATTGAGCGACTGGTATTCCTCGTTCGAGGACTTCAGCTCCTCGTTGGTGCTTTCGAGCTCTTCGATGGTTGCCTGAAGGCGCTCCCGTGTTGCCCGCAGCTCGCCTTCGATACGCTCGACATGCTCGGACTGGACCAGCGCATTGGGCTTGCCCTCGCCGGCATCTACTGCGCGCACCGGGCCGTCCTTGAACAGGACGACGAAATTGCGGTTGTCGCTGCCGCCCTCCTGGATCGGCTCCACCATGATGTCGACGGAAATGTGCTGACCGTTGGCGCCGAGCTGTACCTGCTCGGCATGGGCCGGCTCGTTGGTCTCCGTCGCGCGGCTGAGCACCGCGCGCAGGTCCAGGCGGAGATCGCGGTGGACGAGCTGGAGCAGATCGAGCGTGGCAGCGCCTGCCGTCGGCTCGATGTAGCGGCCGGTGCGCCCGGAAAAGTGCAGCACCTGAAAATTACTGTCGGTAATGACATAGGCGGGCGCGTAGCGCTCGGCGATCCGCTGTGCGCGGCGCTCCAGGCCGATGTCGGGGCGGAACGAGCGCAGCGGCGGCACCTCGGCGGGCGCCCTCCCGGCAGCGGTCGTGATTGGAAATTCCGGTGGCAGCCGTGTTCCGGTCTCCAGCTTCTTGAAGATGCGGGCGCGGCGGTCGATCGGCACGAAAAGTATTGGATGCCGCGTGACGTTCTCGGAATTGCCGAGAAACAGGAATCGATCCGGCAGAAGCGCGAAGTGGAATAGCGGGATCACCCGATTTTGCAATTCGGCATTGAGATAGATCAGCAGGTTGCGGCAGGAGACGAGATCGAGCTTCGAGAACGGCGCGTCCTTGATCACGTTATGCTGCGAGAAGATGCACATCTCGCGCAGTTCCTTGACGACGCAATAGGTATCGCCTTCCCGCACGAACCAGCGCGCCAGACGCTCGCTGGTCATGTCCGCCTCGATATTGGTGCGGTAGCGGCCGACGCGAGCGGTCGCCAGAGCCCGTCCGTCAATGTCGGTCGCGAAGATCTGAACCTGCGGTGGCGAGTCCATCTTGGCCATGTGCTCGCGCAGGAGGATAGCGATGGAATAGGCCTCCTCTCCGGTGGCGCATCCGAGCACCCAGACGCGAACCTGCTGGCGCGCGTCCTTGCCTTCGAAGAGCTTCGGGACGATCTGACTCTCGAGCACATCGAATTCGCGCTTGTCGCGGAAGAATTCGGTGACGCCGATCAAGAGGTCGTTGAACAGATGCTGCGCCTCGTCCTGGTCGTTGCGCAGGAAATCGACATAGGCGGCGATGTCGGCGATCTGGACCACCTGCATCCGTCGCTGCACGCGACGCAGGAAGGTGTTCTGCTTGTAGCCGTGAAAATCATTACCGGTCTTGCTGCGCAGGATGTCGGCGATGCGCGACAGCGAGGTCGCCGCAGCGGCCAGCACCTCGTCGAACCCCTGCTTCTCCTCCAGCCGCCGCAGGTGACGGGCATAGACCTGGATGTGCTCGGCGATCTCTTCCGGAGAGAGCACGTAGTCGGCGATCGCCGCCGGCGTGTTGGCTTCTTTCAGATGATCAGCCTCGTCGCTCGCGCCCTTCTCGGCGATGGCGAGGCCACCGTGATCCTTCAGAGTCGCGGTACCCAGCGTGCCATCGCCGCCGACGCCGGACAGGATCACGCCGATCGATTGCTCGGCGCGTTCTTCCGCCAGAGACACCAGGAAGCTGTCGATCGTGGCCCGCTCGCCGGGGGCCTGCTCGGCCTGGCGGACCGCGAAGCGACCGCCATGGATCGTCGTGATCATCGCCGGCGGGCACAGATAGATCGTGCCGCCCTCGACGGTCTGGCCGTCACTGATGTCGGCGATCTTGCCGCCGGTGGTATCCTGCACGATCCGACGCAGCCGCGGCTCGTCGAGCGCCTCGTGATGTTGCAGCGCCAGCACGACGGCCTGGTCGGCGCTCACGGTCAGCTTGGACAAGAACCGCTCGACGCTATCCAGAGCTGTCGGCGCGGCGCCCACCCCGATGATCAGCGGAGACCTGGTCTGGCGCTCTCTTTCGACCGGCTGGTCGCCGATTTCATGCATGGTCTCGATAGCCTCATTCAGTGACGGGAACCAGAGGACGCCCGCTCGCCGCAAATAGCAGAATTGATATTATCCCAACAGATGCAAGGCGGAAACGTCACGCTGCGTTCCGTACAGCGAGCATTGGGTGTTCGGCATTGAGCTTAGGTGGCCTGCCAACGTCCCCCGGATCACTCCGGACCGACTTGCTGCCGAAGATAGGCAATCCGCTGCTCGATCAGGACGCGATGCCGGAGCCATTCCGTCAGGGTCTGCTTCAGCACCTCGGCCAACCGTTCCGCCTCGCCCGCGTCGTGACCACCGGCACTGAGTTCACGGATCCGATTCTCCTGATCGCGAATGCGCTCAGAGCCTTCCTCGATATCCCGATCGGCCTTGATCAGATGGCGGCGCTCGGTATCGAGCTGCTCGGTCCATTCGGACTGGGAAATGGTCATGGCGACCTCCTCAGGCCTCCCGCTTGCGAACCGGAGGATCGAGCGACTTTAGCACCACGCGCCGGATCATGTCGGCATATTCGCGATATTCGGCAGCCCGCGCCTGGTACATCTCGGCAACCGCGGGCCGGCCGTTGCGCCGTCCGTCCGCGGCCATGCGCTGCACCAACTCAGCCCGCTCCTCGATGATGCGAAGTGCGACCCGCAGGGCTTCATCCACTTGCCCCTCCTGCTCTTTTGCGAGGATGTCGGCGGCGTAGGCGTGACCGACTTGGCAACGGAAGCGCATCGGGTGCGACTCCTTGATCTCGGATAGCACGCCCCCGCAGGCCGGACAGGTCAGTGCAACTGGATCAGCCACCGAGAGGAGCTTGTCACTGCCGATCCGTTCGCCCGCCGCGATCTCGACCTCGAGCCGGATCTCGGGCGGGATCGGCAGCGCGGCACCCGCAACTTCCCTGGCGAGATCGGACAGAACGTCCCCCATTCCGGCACCGGGGACGCAAAGATCGATGATGCTCGCCTCCAGGGCGCTCCTTGGCATTTCATCGGCGATGGCATCCGAGGGGTCCTGAACCACCGAGATTCCGCCGCAACGCTTGATGGCGTTGAGACCGGCCGCACCGTCGGACAACAGCCCGCTGAGGAGCACACCGATCACGCGCGGGCCGTAGTTGATGGCGGCCGAGCGGAACAAGGCGTCGATGGCCGGCCGGACCATGTTCTCGCGCGGACCGCGCCCGAGGAACAGGTGATCCCCGGACAGCAGCAGATGATGGTCCGGTGCGGCCAGATAAACCTGGCCGGGCTCGATCTTCATGCCGTTTTCGGCCTGCCGGACCGGGAGCGGACCGGCGCTGCTGGCGACCGTCGAGAGGATGCCGATGCCCTGCGCCGGGATGTGCAGCACGATGAACACCGCCGCGGGCAGATCCGGCGGCAGCCGGCCGAGGATCTGCTTCAACGGTGCGGTCGCGCCGGCCGAGCCACCTATGACGATGATATCGCGGTTGCTCATGGAACCCGCTTTCGGTTGTATGGTTATACCAAGGCCAGTCACCGCCCGATGTTCCTACGGACCGGAAGGAAGCCACGGAAGCGCCATGGCGATAGCGCCCACATCGTCAGATCCGCAGTCGCCGCTCACGGGGCGGCGGATATTCATTGTCGAGGACGAATATTTTCTCGCCGATGACATTGGCAAGGCATGTCAGGCGCTCGGTGCCGAGGTCGCGGGGCCAGTCGGCGATCTCAATGAAGCACTCAGGATCCTGCAAGATGGCGGCATCCTGGATGCCGCCGTGCTTGACGTGAATCTCCACAGCGAGATGATCTTCCCCGTCGCGCGCGAACTGAAGGCCCGCAGCATACCCTTCCTGTTCACGACCGGTTACGACAAGATCAGCATCAGTCCGGAATTCCACGACGTGCCAATCCTGGAGAAACCGATCGATATGCCGGCGATGGCCCACAGGCTGGCCGCGCTGATCGCCGATCAGCACGGTTGAGCCGGACGGCGATCAGAGCAGATGCGCGAAAGCGAGCCAGGCGGTGACCGCCAGGCACAGGAGCACTGCAGCATACGGCAACGCGATCCGCAATCAGCAACCCTCCCGGCCATCAGCCCATCATCATCCAGACGATCGCCGCCATCATCACGAGGAAACCTGTGATTGCCGTTGCGACAAAGGCCTGTTCAACGCGATCCATCGGTAACACAGCCCCCTCACTCCAGCCGGACCAGTCTGAGCGCTCGGGGAGCCTTGCGCATTAGGCTATGTGAATCGGCGTGCTCCTTTGTCGGTCCGCGGGAGCGGCCGGGCCCTCAGCTTAGATTGCGACGGCGTCGTTCTACGAGTTCGCCGTGCCCGGTTCCGCCATCTTGCGATGCTGCTTGGCCAGCATCTCGTTCGGCGTGACGTTGGCGATGGTGGTCTGAAGCTTGTTCTTCATTCCGGTCACGATGTCGGATTCGCCGCGCAACATGGCGTCGAAGCCGGCCTTCGCGACGTCGTAGGCACTGTCCTTCGGCTCGGTGCCGACCTTGGTGTCCATCATGTCGGCGCGGCGGAAGAACTCCGTCTCGGTGGCGCCCGGCATCAGGCAGGTGACGGTGACGCCGCTGTCGCGCAGCTCCTCGCGCAGTGCAAACGAGAATGAATCGAGGAAGGCCTTGCTGGCGTTGTAGACCGCCTGAAAACTGCCCGGCGTGAATCCGGCGATCGAGCCCGTGATCAGGATGCGCCCCGAATTGCGGCGGAGCATCTCGTTGCCGGCGCGATGGATCAGATACAGCGTGCCGGTGATGTTGGTGTCGACGAGGTGCTTGATCCTGGCAAAATCCTGATCGAGGAAGGCCTTGCCGAGGCCGACCCCGGCATTGGCCAGAAGCGCGTCGATCGGCCGGTCGCCGACCGCGGCGCAAAGCTTGTCGACGCCTTCGGTGGTGGCGAGGTCGGCCTCGACCGCCTCGACGCCGCCGCCGAGCCTGCGGAGATCGACGGCCACCCTCTCGATCTCGGGCTCGTCCGCCGCGATGACAAGGTTGAAGCCTCCTTGGGCGCAACATCTGGCGAGTTCCAGGCCGATGCCGGTGGAGGCGCCGGTGACGACGGCGAGTTGATTGGCGGCCATGAGCGTATCCTTCGCTAGTCCTTGAGATGGGATTGATGACGCTCCAATCACCGCAATGGCCGCTCGTTCCTATCGGGACGCACGCCGGTGCGGCGCAAAGATTTTGCACCGTGCGATAGCAACCATCGTTCGTTGTTCGACTTGGATGCCTCGTAGCTCGCGGGAGGACAGAGATGAAGGCGCTGGTCTGGCACGGCAAGGAAGATATTCGCTGCGACACCGTCACCGATCCTGAGATTCAGGATCCGCGCGACGCGATCATTAAAGTCACGAGCTGCGCCATCTGCGGCTCCGACCTGCACCTCTTTCACAACTACATTCCGGGCATGCTGCCCGGCGACATCATGGGCCACGAGACCATGGGCGAAGTGGTCGAGGTCGGCTCAGGCGTCGACGGCAAGCTGAAGAAGGGCGACCGCGTCGTCGTTCCCTTCACGATCATTTGCGGCGAATGCGACCAGTGCAAGCGTGGCAATTTCTCGGTCTGCGAAACCACCAATCGCAAGCGCCATCTGGCGGACAAGGCGTTCGGACACACGACGGCCGGCCTGTTCGGCTACACCCATCTGACCGGCGGCTATCCCGGCGGCCAGGCCGAATATCTGCGCGTGCCGTTCGCCGACGCCACCCACATCAAGGTGCCCGACGGCATTCCCGACGAGAAGCTGCTGTTTCTCAGCGACATCTTCCCGACCGGCTGGCAGGCCGCCGCGCAATGCGACATCGAGCCGACCGATACGGTCGCGATCTGGGGCTGCGGTCCCGTGGGACAGATGGCGATCCGCAGCGCCATCCTGCTCGGCGCCAACCAGGTGATCGCGATCGACTGCCTGCCCGAACGTCTCAGCATGGCCGAAGCCGGCGGCGCCACCACCATCAACTTCGAAACCGAAAGCGTCCTGGAGCGGCTCGAGGAGCTCACCGACGGCAGAGGCCCCGAAAAATGTATCGACTGCGTCGGGATGGAGTCGCATGTGATGGCCTCCCTGCCCGACACGCTGCTCGATCGCGCCAAGCAGATGGTCATGGTGGAGAGCGACCGGCCGCATGTGCTGCGCGAGATGATCTATGTTTGCCGCCCCGGCGGCATCATTTCGGTGCCGGGCGTGTACAGCGGATTCTCCGACATGCTTCCGATGGGCGCCTTCATGAACAAGGGCCTGCAGATGCGCACCGGCCAGACCCACGTCAACCGCTGGACCGACGACCTGCTCCATCGCATCGAAGAAGGCCAGATCGATCCGTCCTTCGTCATCACCCACACCGTCCCGCTCAGCCAAGGCCCCGAGATGTATCAGGTGTTTCGCGACAAGCGCGACTCCTGCGTCAAGGTCGTGCTGAAGCCCTGAGGAGCAAGGCCCATGTTTCATTTCTCCAACATCGTTCGCACCAAGGGCGATCCGAAAATCGTCGAGGGTGGCCCGAGCCTGAAGCGGCCCGAAGACCAGCTCGCCCGTGCGCTCGGCTGGTTCAGCATCGGTCTCGGCGTCGTCGAATTCTTCGCGCCGCGGCGCGTCACGGAAACGCTGGGCATGGAAGGTAGCGAGACGCTGGTCCGTGCCTTCGGCGTGCGGGAAATCCTTGCCGGGGTCATGACCCTCTCGGTCGAGAAGAACGCCGGCCTGTGGGCCCGCGTCGGCGGCGACGGCCTCGATGCCGCCGCGCTGCTCTCGGGCATGACCGCGGACAATCCCAAAAAGGGCAATATTGCGCTGGCGCTGCTGATGGTCGGCGGAATCGCGATGCTCGACTACCGCGCCGCGCAGGACACCAAGCCGCAACGGCCGCCGCGCGATGCCCGACGCAAGCTGTATCCGAACCGCAGCGGCTTTCCCAATGGCATCGAGAGCGCCAGAACCGCGGCCAAGCAGATCGCGGCGCACGCCACGGCGGGACGGACCTGAGGACGCACGACGAGGTGATGCAAGACAATGAGCGAGGCGTCCCGTGACGAAGGTGCGTGGTGGGAATCCGCCGTCATCTACGAAATCGCACTGATCTCGTTCCAGGACTCGGATGGCGACGGCAAGGGTGACCTTGCGGGCCTGACGTCGCGGATCGACTATCTGAAATGGCTCGGCGTCGACGCGGTGTGGCTGACGCCGGTCTACAAGAGTCCGTTCCGCGACCTCGGCTACGACATCTCCGACTACTGCTCCATCGACCCTGCGTTCGGCAGCCTCGAGGCCTTCGACCGCCTGCTCAAGGCCCTGCACGCCGCGGAGATCCGCGTGATCCTCGATCTCGTGCCCAACCATACCGCGAACGATCACGCATGGTTCGTCGAGAGCAGCAGCTCACGAAACAGCGCGAAGGCCGATTGGTACATCTGGGCCGACGCGGCCGAGAATGGCGGCCCGCCCAACAACTGGCTGAGCCGCTTCGGCGGCAGCGGCTGGGAATGGTGCGAAGCGCGGCGGCAATATTACTACCATTCATTCCTGGTTGAGCAGCCCGATCTGAACTGGCGCAACCCGCAGCTGCGCGCCGCGATTGCCGATGCCATGCGCTTCTGGCTCGATCGCGGCGTCGACGGATTTCGCGTCGATGCCAGCGCGGTGCTGATCAAGGACGCGCTGCTGCGCGACAATCCGCATAACCCGCAAGCGAAAGGCAAGCCGCCGCCGCAGCGCCAGACGCCCGTCTTTACCGACGATCGGCCGGAGACGATGGACTGCATCGAATTCATCCGCGAGATGATCGACGGTTATCCTGGGCGGATGTTGTGCGGTGAAGTCCAGGGCAAGACCGACCGCATCGGCCACTTCTACGGCAACGACCGTCCGCGCCTGCATCTGCCGCTCAATTTCGCACTGCTGGACTCGCAATGGGACGCGCTGTCCCTGCAGGCAACGATCGATGCCTATTTCAACGCCATCCCGGATCATGCATGGCCGGTCTGGGTGATCGGTGGTCACGACAAGCAACGGATCGCGAGCAAGATCGGCGAGCCGCAAATGCGCGTGCTGGCGATGCTGCTGCTGACGCTGCGGGGAACGCCGTTCTTCTTCATGGGCGACGAGATCGGCCGCAAGCGCGTTCCCATTCCGGCCGACCGCGTCCGCGATCCCTTCGAGAAGCTCGTGCCGGGCTATGGCCTTTGCCGTGATCCCGAACGCGCGCCGATGCGATGGGATGACAGCAGCAACGGCGGCTTTACGACCGGCAATCCATGGCTGCCGCTCGAGCCGCCCGACGGCGCGGCCAACGTGGCCACGCAGCAGCGCGATGCGCGTTCGATCCTGGCGCTGTTTCGCGCGCTCATGACGCTGCGGCGCGAGCACGCGTGCCTGCGCCACGGCGGCTACGAGCCGCTCGCTCGCAGAACGACGTTCTTGCCTACAGGCGGACGGATGGCGGCAAGGAAATTCTGGTCGCGCTCAACATCGCCGCCGAGCCGCGGAAATGGCATTGGCAAGGTCGCGGCCGCCTGCTGATGTCGACGCATCTCGACCTGCCGTCCGAGCCGTTGCCGGGCGCCACCATCCTGCTCCGCGGCAATGAAGGCGTGATCATCGAACTCGAGCCAAGATGACGGCCGAGGAACCATCCGCGGGTCAGCGCGTCTCATCAACGCTTCCGACGTCCCCCCTGCCGGAGGCTGAATAGAGGAAACCGCGGCCCCGGCGCTCATCCCCTTCAAGCGCCGGCGCCGCGGCGTGAGCCTGGAGGCAGACCATGAGCAGGACCAAGGGCCTCGGTCAGCGGATCGCTGGCAAGGCGAAACAGGCGGTCGGCGAGATCGTCGGCGATCAGGATCTCCATGAGGAAGGCAAGGAGCAAGCGGAGCGCGGCCGGGACGAACAGAGCAAGCCGAGCGAACTCAATCCGTTGAAGAAACTCAATCAGCTGACGTGAACGCCGCCGCGCCGTCAACCATTTCCAGTTCAATTCGTCCCGGTGATGAAGCCGCCTCACGGCGACGCTCTCGCTGGATCGCCGCTGCCGAACTCGGCCTGATCAGCAGCACCATCTCGACCATCGTCAGCCAGCTCTTCGCCGCACGCATCGGACGCGATGCCGCCGTCGACTGGATGACGGTCGCCGCCATCCCCGCGCGCGATTGGGCGATCAGCGCAGAGCCGTCGTGGAGCGCGATCCTTGCCGGGATCGCCTTCCACCAATGGGCGGACTTCTCCTGGGCGCTGGTGTTCTTCGGCGTGCTCGGGCGCTGGACCGCCGACCTGCGGCCGCTGGCGATCCTGCTGCTCGCCCTGCCCTGGGCCGTGTTCTCGTCAAGCATGGAATGGTTCGTGCTGGTGCCGCTGTTTCCGTTCTGGCAGCCGCTGTTCACGCTGCAGCAGCCGTACTGGATCGGCCTGCTCGTCCATGGCTCCTCCGCCGTGATGTATCCCCTGTTCGCCCGGTTGCGCTGGAGACGAGGCGCGGCACCCGCGCGCGATGTTCGCTTCACCAATGCCTGGACCACCGGCGCGATGGCTTTGATCGTACTGCTCGGCGCGGCCGCGTTGTTCGGCAGCCATGGTTACGAGCCGCCATGGATGGGCCGCGACAGGGACGCGGACCAGACTTACATCCGTCATATGACCGCGCATCACGCCCAGGGCATCGACCTGGCGCGGATCGCCGCGGAGCGCGCGCAGGACCCGCATCTGCGAAAGCTGGCGATGCTGATGGTCGCAAGCCAGACCGGCGAGAACCGGATTTTCGAGACCTGGTGGCTGAGCTGGTTCGACACCGAGATGCCCGATTGCAGCTCGGACGAACGTGCCGCCATGCCGGGCTTCCTGACACAGGCCGAGATGCGACAGGTCAAGGCCGCGCCGGCGGACCAATTCGACACGCTGTTCGTCGAGACCATGAGCAAGCATCACGCCGGCGCGGTCAGGATGGCCGACCAGATGTGGCATAGCGGCGGCGATCTGCGCCTGCGTGTGATGGCCCACGCCATCCGCCACGAGCAGCAGGGCGAGATCGCGCTGATGCACGGCGCCAGCGGCATTGCCGTCGTCGCCACCGCCTTCCGCAACATGCTCGGCGACAATGTCAATTGAGCGGATCGTCCCCTACTCGCGCCAGAACTCGGCCAATTCCTCGGCGGTCATCAGATCGACCTGACCGTGAAAGCGGGTGCGGTACATCGTCATCAGTGCATCATGGCCGACGTCGGACGAGCTGCACAGCGCATCCTCGACGATGACGACCCGAAAGCCGAGATCGACGGCGCTCAAGACCGTCGAGAGCACGCAGACGTCCGTCTCTGCGCCCGTGATCACGACTGTGCCGACATTCTTGTCGATCAACAGACCGGCGAGGCCGGGATTGCTGAACGCCGAATAGGCCGGCTTGTCGATGACGGCAGCCGGCGGAACGAAGCGGCCCAGGGCCGGCACAAGCTCGAGACCGGATGGCGGCAGATGCTTGCGGGTCGCCTCTTGCCAGCGACGAAAATAGCGCTGCCACTGTCCGGGCCGATCCTCCGGGTTCTCGGGCGTGATAAATCGCGTGAAGATCGTTCTGGCCTGATGGCGCGAAACGATCGAGGCGATCGTCGGCAACACTCGCGCCATCCATGGCGTCTCCCAGAGACCGCCCGGAGCGAAGATGTTCTGCATGTCGATGCACAAGTGAACGGCGTCGCCGATGTCGGTCACTTCCGACGCGCTGTCTCTCATCGTCCTTCACCGTCGAACCATAGCCACGCGCCGCAGCCGGCATTTGCGCAGCGACCTCACCGACTGCAAATGCGATCCCGACGATCATCGTTCCCCATCACGCGCGATCCAGCCGCAGCGCCGAATCGAACAATGCCGGAGCCATGGAATGAGGACGATCATCGCTTTATCGGAACGGTGCTCGGGACCCCGGCTCACGTCGGCAGCGCCATTCGGGCCCTGCGCAGCAACGCCCCCGGAGGGCATCAATAACCAAGGAATATCAATACCGAGGTGGCCAAATGGTGCGCTCGGAGGGACTCGAACCCCCACGATTTTACTCACTGCCACCTCAAGGCAGCGCGTCTACCAATTCCGCCACGAGCGCTTTTGGGGATGCCGGCTTGAGGCTTGAAGGCCAACCGGATCAACGGCGCCGATCTAACAAATCCGTCAGAGGGGTACAAGCCTCCAAAGGCCCTGAATTCCACAAGCTTGGCAGGAAAGTTCCGGCTCCTCGCGCCGGGATCGGCCTTTTCCGCCTGCCCGGGCCGCTACCGTATGCCCAGGCCGCTACCGCGTGCCCGGGATACGTGGCAGCATCTGCTTGACCTCGACCGCGATCCGGTTGCGGTCGACCAGCACGACGCCGGAGGCGACCGGCAAATTATTGGCCAGAACCTTGACCTCGTCGGCCTCGGTTGCGTCCAGCTCGATGATGGCGCCGCGGGAAAGACGTAATACCTGATGGATCGGCATGGTGGTCGTCCCGAGGACGACCATGAGATCCACGGTGACTTTGTCGAGAGTAGGCACTGCAGCACCACCGCAACTTGGGACTAGGACTAGGGACTTGATATTTGCACCTGGGATCATCACCCGGTTATGGTTAGCCAATGGTTAATTCACCCCAAAACCCCCGCCAAAACCAGCGTCAAGAGCTCGATTTGACGGCGTTTTCCGCCTCCTCCGGCGAGCCCGTGGAGTGGCGGATTTCGGACGCGCCCGTGCCC
Organism: Bradyrhizobium sp. MV1.5; assembly: GCF_055807615.1. Lineage (NCBI taxonomy): Bacteria > Pseudomonadati > Pseudomonadota > Alphaproteobacteria > Hyphomicrobiales > Nitrobacteraceae > Bradyrhizobium > Bradyrhizobium sp. MV1.5. The sequence continues at coordinate 63,421 of NZ_JBVVPL010000029.1, forward strand.
TATCCGGAGGCCGTGGCCGAAATGGAGGCGCGCGTCGCGGCGATCGCAGCGGGTGAAGCTCCGGAGCTGGTCTGGCTGCTGGAACATCCCCCGCTCTACACCTCCGGCACCTCGGGCAAGGCCACCGACCTGCTCGATGCCCGATTCCCGACCTTTGCCACCGGGCGCGGCGGCCAGCTCACCTATCACGGGCCCGGCCAGCGGGTGGCCTATGTCATGCTCGACCTGAAGCGCCGCCGGCCGGATGTCCGGGCCTATGTCGCGAGCCTGGAGGAATTGATCCTGCGGACGCTCGCCGCCTTCAACATCCGTGGCGAGCGGCGCGAGGACCGGGTCGGCGTCTGGGTGAAGCGGCCCGACAAGGGACCCGAGCACGAGGACAAGATCGCGGCGATCGGCGTCCGACTGAAGCGCTGGGTCTCGTTTCACGGCATCGCCATCAATGTCGAGCCGGAGCTGTCGCATTTCGCCGGCATCGTGCCCTGCGGCGTCGCCGATCCCCGCTACGGCGTCACCTCGCTGGTCGATCTCGGCCAGCTCGTGACGATGTCCGATGTCGACGTCGCGCTCCGGCAGGCCTTCGAGGAGCTGTTCGGGCCGACCCGGGCGCTGATGCCGGAAGCAGCGGCCTAACTTCCGGTCTCCCTCATTCTCCGCAAACCCGGAATCAGCTACGCTTGATCCCGGTGTCGCCCACGCCTCCCCCCTCCGCCGGGAAAGTAGATGTCATGCCGGGCGAATTGATCATCGGACCGACTGTTCGAGCGCCAAGCATAAGGAGGGGTTGCGATCATGCTCGCAATGGGAGGTTCTCATGATGAAACTGTCTGCGCCCATTTATCAACTGAAACGGAAAGCGAAGCGTCTGTCCCGCGAGGAAGGCATCCCGCTGCACGATGCGCTCGATCGCATCGCCGCGACGGAAGGCTTTTCCGCCTGGAGCATGCTCGCGGCGAAAGCGGCCGCAGCGAGCCCGGCCAACAGGTTTTTCCCGCAATTCCAACCGGGTGACCTGGTGCTGGTCGGGGCGCGCCCCGGCCAGGGCAAGACCCTGATGAGCCTCGAGCTTGCGGTGGAGGCGATGCGGTCGGGCCACCGCGCCGCGTTCTTCTCGCTCGAATACACCGAGAAAGACGTTCTGGATCGCCTTCGGAGCGTCGGCGTAGACCCGGCGCAATTCGAAAAACTCCTCGAGGTCGATTGCTCCGACGCCATCAGTGCCGATTACGTCGTCAAGCAGATGGCCGCAGCACCGCGCGGCACGGTCGTGGTGATCGACTATCTGCAACTGCTCGATCAGCGGCGGGAAAATCCCGATCTCACCGTTCAGGTGCGCGCGTTGAAATCATTCGCGCGCGACAAGGGATTGATCGTCGTCTTCATCTCGCAGATCGACCGCTCCTATGATCCCTCGCTCAAACCCTGCCCTGACCTGGACGATGTCAGGCTGCCGAACCCGCTTGATTTGAAGCTGTTCGACAAGACCTGTTTCCTGAACAAGGACGAAGTTCAGCTTCGCATAGCGAGCTGACGATCAGGAGGCCCAACCGGTTCAGGCCGCGGGTGAGATCGTTCACCCGCGGCCTCCCTCCTCACGCCTTCTCGGGGAAACCTCGAGCTTGCCGGCGATATAGCGCCGCTCCTGGGTCAGGCCGCCAAAGCCGTAGGCGTCGCCCTTGACCTCATCGACATGCAGATAGGTCTCGTGATGCAGCGGGCCCAGGATCCCGGCCATGCGCTGGAACATCGCGGCGAGATAGGCGGCCTTCTCGTCCTTGGTGTTGGTGCCTTCGCTGACGTGGATGTCGATCCAGTAGCTCGCGAGCTTCTGCTCTGCGAGCGACTTGCCGCCGGCGAACCAGTCGCCCGCCTCCACCGACTTCACGATGATGGCGGTGACCTCAGGATCCTTGTGCAGGATCTTTGCGGTGAGCTCGGACACGGCGCTCGCAATGTCGGCCTTCAGCGAAGGCGACTGGCGGGAGGTGGTGTAGGACACGGTGATCAGCGGCATGGTCGTTCTCCTCGGATGTCGCGCAGGTATTGCGCGGCGTTGATGAGAAGCTAGACCCGCCCTCTACATTTTGGTATCTTATCTCTGTTGATACCAGTGATAAGATATCGTAATGACAGCAACGCTCGACATCGCCACTGTCCAGGCCTTCCTGCTGGTCGCCGACCTCCAGAGCTTTACGCGTACTGCCGAGGTCCTTGGCACGACCCAGGCGGCCGTCAGCCTCAAGCTGCAACGGCTGGAAACGCTGCTCGGCAGGCGCCTCGTCGAGCGCTCGCCGCGCGCGGTCCGGCTCACGGCAGACGGCGCGACGTTCCTCGATCGCGCCCGCGCGCTGATCGCGGCACATGACCGCGCGCTGTCGGGCGAGGCCTCGCTCGCGCAGTCGCTCTCGCTCGGCATCTCCGACCATGCCGCGGGGCCGGAGCTGGTACCGCTGCTCGAACGCCTGCATGCGATGTCGTCGAACCTCACCCTCGCCGTCACCATCGGCTTCTCACGCGAGATGCAGGAGGCCTATGATTCCGGCCAACTGGATGCGGTGATCGTGCGCCAGGAAGGCAGCCGGCGCGGCGGCGAGAGGCTGGCCGAGGACGAGTTCGGCTGGTTCGCGTCAAGACGCTTCACCGTGCCAAAGGGGCAGCCTTTGCCGCTCGCAACCCTCGCTCCGCCCTGCGGCGTCCGTGCCATCGCCGTACGCGCGCTCGACAAGGCCGGCCTCAAATGGCGTGAGCGTTTTGTCGGCGGTGGCGTCACCGCCGTGGTGGCAGCCGCGCTCGCCGGACTTGCAATCGCGCCGCTGGCGCGACGGATCGCACCTCCTGGGCTGGTCGACATCGGGCCAGTCCAGAAGCTGCCAAAACTCGGCAGCTCCAAGGTGATGCTGCATTCGAAGATCAGCGATCCCGCAAAGCTTGCGGCGCTGCGCGCGGTGGCGGCGACGTTCCGGAGCGCGGCGGCGGTCTGACGCCAGACCGGTTTACAAGATCGCCTAACGCTGCGAGCGTCCGCTAGCTTGCGCCCTGCATACGGGCCCGCAATATTGCCTAAAAAGGTTCCAAATCTTCGGAACAATCCGCCACCTACCGCGTTTGCCCCGGTTAAGGCAGGGTCCGGGAATGATCGAGAAGTCTAGTCAGCAGAGGGATTTGTTCGAAAGCGAACGCAGTTTCCGCCTGTTGGTTGAAGGGGTCGCGGACTACGCCCTGTACATGCTGGATCCCACCGGGAGAATCACCAGCTGGAACATCGGCGGAGAGCGCATCAAGGGCTATTCGCCCGGGGAGATCCTCGGCCAGCACTTTTCGCGTTTCTACACCGAGACCGACCGCGCCAACGGCAAGCCCGCCCGGGCGCTCGGGATTGCGCGGGAAAAGGGCCGCTACGAGGAGGAAGGCTGGCGCGTCCGCAAGGACGGCACCTTCTTCTGGGCCAGCGTCGTGATCGATCCGATCTACGAGGCCGGCGAGCTGGTCGGCTTCGCGAAGATCACGCGCGACATCACCGAGCGCCGCAATACCCAGCTCAAGCTCGAGGCGATGCAGAAGCAGCTCGCCGAATCCCAGAAATTCGATGCGCTCGGCCAGCTCACCGGCGGGGTCGCCCACGACTTCAACAACCTCCTGATGATCATCAGCGGCAGCCTCCACATGCTGAAACGAGGGGCCAACGACGACCCCAAGCTTCAGCGCGCGATCTCGGCGATCGAGACCGCTACCAAGCGCGGCGCGGCGCTGACCAACCAGCTCCTTACGTTCGCGCGGCGGCAGAGCGTCAATCCGCAGGCGATCGACTTCGCCGACCGCATCGCGGCGATCCGCGAGGTGCTCGATGCCGGCGTCGGCAGCTCCGTGCGCCTGGCCTTCGACGTCAGCGACGACGTCTGGCCGATCAGGACCGACGTTTCCGAGCTCGAGACCGCGCTGCTCAACCTCGTCATCAATGCCCGCGACGCGATGCCCGACGGAGGCACGGTGACGATCGCAGCGCGCAATCTCGTGCTCGACGAGGATCCCCTCGTGGGCGAATTCATCGCGATCGACGTCAGCGATACCGGCCTCGGCATTCCCTCCGACGTTCTCGACAAGATCTTCGAGCCGTTCTTCACGACCAAGCCGATCGGAAAGGGCACCGGCCTCGGTCTCTCCCAGGTGCACGGCTTCGCCCATCAGGCCGGCGGCACGATCCGGGTCGCGAGCGCGCTCGGCAAGGGCACGACCTTCACCATCCTCCTGCCGCGCGGAGAAGACGAGCCATCGCGCGAGGCGGCGGGAGAACCGGCGTTCCAGGGCAGCGGCACGGTGCTGCTGGTCGAGGACAATCCGGACGTCGCCGCCGTCAGCATCGGTCTTCTGGAGCAGCTCGGTTATCAGGTGCGTCGCGTCGCGGACGCCGAAGCCGCCTTGAGCGAGATCGAGAAGAACGGCGTCGACTTCGTGTTCTCGGATATCGTCATGCCCGGCAAGATGGACGGGCTCAGCCTCGCCCATCACCTCCGCCAGATCCGCCCCGGCCTGCCGATCCTGCTCGCCACCGGCTACAGCGAAGTCGCCGCAGGCGTGCGCGGCGATTTCCCGATCCTGCGCAAGCCCTACGAGATCCACGAATTGAGCGAGGCAATCGCCAAGCTGCCGCGGTGATTCTTGAGCTACACCGTCGGCAACACCGAAAACGCCTCGCCTGCCCGGCGCAAGTTCAGCTCATCGGCGTCGGCCGTCTCGCTGGTGACGCTGTCGACGCGCGAGGACGGCGGGCCGTGGCGGCACAGCGCCACCATGTCGGCGACGTGCTTCGGCGGCCCTGCGAACAGCGCTTCGACGCTGCCGTCGCGGCGGTTGCGGACCCAGCCTTCGAGACCGCACGTCGTCGCCTGATACTCGAGCCAGGCCCGGTAGCCGACGCCCTGCACGCGGCCGCGGATCATGACCTGGAGGATCGCCCGGCTCATTGTTGCAGTCCGAGGACGTCGGCGCTCCGCGCCTTGACGTCGGCCTCCCGCGTGATGCGGCTGGTCAAGTCCGATGACGGGAGGCCTTTGAGATTCTTCGGCGCAGTGCCGTCGCGCAGCGCCTTCTGTGTCTCGTAGACGGCCTGTGTTGCGGCCGCGATCGGCGCATGGCCCTGAAGCGCGATGCGCACGCGCTGGCCAGCGAGGTATTCGAGCACGTTCAACTCCTCCGGCGCGCCGCCGAGCACGATCGGCAGATGCGTGGCGGATGCGACGGCCTCGAGCTCGGCGCGCGACTTGATGCCGGTGAAGAACAGCGCATCGACGCCAGTAGCCTCATAAGCCCTGGCGCGGCGGATCGCATCCTCCGTCGAAGTGATCGAGGCCGCACCGGTGCGACCCATGATGACGAGCGAAGGATCGCCGCGGCCGTCGAGTGCCGCCTTCATCTTGCCGACGCCCTCCTCCAGCGAGATCAGCTGCGTCTTCGCCTCGCCGAACCCAGCCGGCAGCAGCGTGTCCTCGATGGTGAGGCCGGCGGCGCCCGCCATCTCCAGCTCCTGCACCGTGCGGCGCACGTTGAGCGCGTTGCCATAGCCGTGATCGGCATCGACCAGCACCGGAAGCGTTGCCGCGCGTGACATCCGCCGCATCTGCTCGGCAAGCTCGGTGAGCGTGATCAACGTGATGTCGGGGTCGCCGAGCACCGCGAGCGAAGCCACCGAGCCGCCGAACATGCCGAGCGGGAAACCGAGATCCTCGGCGATGCGGATCGAGATGGCGTCGTAGACCGAGCCGGGATGGACGCAAGTCGCGCCCGACAGGATCGATCGCAATTTTTCGCGGCGGGAACGAAAGGCCATGGTGATGTCTCGGTTAGTGCGAATTGCGTCCCCGCCGTCGTCCTGGCGAAAGCCAGGACCCATTACCACAATTGGATATGGTGGCAGAAAATGACGGCCACCATCGCCATCAACAACTACTCCCTGGGGTAATGGGTCCTGGCTTTCGCCAGGACGACATTGGGCCCCTACGCAAATTCCAAAATCAGCGCATCCACCGCGAGCGTCGCGCCGGCGCTGGCGTGGATCTTCTTCACCGTGCCGTCCTGCTCGGCGCGCAGCACGTTCTGCATCTTCATGGCTTCGACCACCGCGAGCGTCTCGCCGGCCTTGACCTCCTGCCCCTCGGTCACCGCGATCGAGACCACGAGACCGGGCATCGGACATAGCAGCTTCTTGCCGGTGTCGGCAGCCGTGGTCACCGGCATCAGCCGCGCCGAGGCAGCTTCCGCTTCGGTCCAGACATAGACCGGCACCTCGACGCCCTGATGCGCGAGGCGGATGCCGTTCGCGATCGGGCGCACCTGCACCGCCACGAGGTGCCCGTCGATGGTGCCCTGCCAGACCGGATCGCCCGGCTTCCACGGCGATTGCAACAGATGCGCATTGCCAGCCTTGCCGTCGGCATCGACAAAACGCACCGCGACCGCCTCGCCCTCGCGCGCGATCTCCAGCAGGATCTCCTGGCGCTCGAGCCAGACCGCACGGCGCCGCTCGCGCTGCACGATGCGGCCGCCCATCTGACCGGAAATCTGCCGCTTGCGCTCGCCGAGCACGTGATCGATGGCGGCGCCGACCGCGGCAAGCCGCCGTGCGACCTCGCCTTCCGGCACGCGCACGGCAAAGCCCCTGGGGAATTCCTCGGCGATGAAGCCGGTGGAGAGCCGGCCTTCGCGCCAGCGCGGGTGATGCATCAGCGCCGACAGGAACGGGATGTTGTGACGGATACCGTCCACGTAGAACGAGTCCAGTGCGGTGGCCTGCGCCTCGATCGCGGCCGCGCGTGACGGCGCGTGGGTGACGAGCTTGGCGATCATCGGATCGTAGTGGATCGAGATCTCGCCGCCCTCCTGCACGCCGGTGTCGTTGCGCACGGTGATGCCGTCCTGGCTCGCTTCCGCCGGCGGACGGTATTTCACCAGGCGACCGATCGAGGGCAGGAAGTTGCGGAACGGGTCCTCCGCGTAGAGGCGCGACTCCACTGCCCAGCCGGTCAGCGTGACGTCCTTCTGCGCAATGGCGAGCTTCTCGCCGGCGGCAACGCGGAGCATCTGCTCGACGAGGTCGACGCCGGTGACGAGCTCGGTGACGGGATGCTCGACCTGGAGGCGCGTGTTCATCTCCAGGAAGTAGAAGCTCTTGTCCTGCCCCGCGACGAATTCGACGGTGCCGGCGGAGTCGTAATTCACGGCCTTGGCGAGTGCGACCGCCTGCTCGCCCATCTTGCGGCGGGTGGCTTCGTCGAGCAGCGGCGACGGTGCTTCCTCGATGACCTTCTGGTTGCGGCGCTGGATCGAGCATTCGCGCTCGCCGAGATAGATCACGTTGCCGTGCTTGTCGCCCAGCAGCTGGATCTCGATGTGGCGGGGGTCGACGATGAACTTCTCGATGAAGACGCGGTCGTCGCCGAACGAGGCCTTGGCCTCGGCCTTGGCGAGGTTGAAACCCTCGGCGACCTCGGAGGTCGAATGCGCGATGCGCATGCCCTTGCCGCCGCCGCCGGCGGAGGCCTTGATCATCACGGGATAGCCGATCTCGTCGGCGATCCTGACCGCGTGCGTGGCGTCCTCGATGACGCCGAGATAGCCGGGCACGGTCGAGACTTTTGCCTTCGCGGCAGCCCTTTTGGATTCGATCTTGTCGCCCATCGCCGCGATCGCGCCCGGGTTGGGGCCGATGAAGACGATGCCGGCCGCCTCCAGCGCGCGCGGAAACGCCTCGCGCTCGGACAGGAAGCCGTAACCGGGATGCACGGCCTCGGCGCCGGTCTTGCGGCAGGCCTCCACGATCTTCTCGATCACCAGATAACTCTCGGCCGCAGCCGGCGGGCCGATCAGCACGGCCTCGTCGGCCATCTCGACGTGGAGAGCGTCGCGGTCGGCCTCGGAATAGACCGCGACCGTCTGAACTCCCATGCGGCGAGCGGTCTTGATGACCCGGCAGGCGATTTCGCCGCGATTGGCGATCAGAATGCGTTTGAACATGCTTTTCTTGAGTCTCGACCTTGGGCGGGACCCTTCCCTGGCCGTTGGAGCCTATGGGAGGGGCCGTGTGGCTCCCGTGGTACATCAAAATAGGCCGGAGGCAACGGTCAAAATCCGGCCCCTCTGGCGTACCAGCGCAAGACCGAAGCAAGACCGAAACGGGCCTGGCAGGCCCCGGACGGCCTACGGCTTCCCGGCCTTGCCCACGTCCCGGACCAGGCCATGAATGAAGCCGAGCTTGTCGACAACGACCGGCGAGAGGATGAATGGATAGAGGTCGCGCATGCCCATGGCGCGGTTGACGCTGTTCATGGCGAAGGTGAAAGGCAGCCATGCGTTGACGATGGCCTCCACGTCCCTCGCCTCGTAAGGGTTGAAGCGGATGCGCGTCGTCAACTCCCCGTCGCGGTCCACCTTGGGCCGCACCTCCATGCCGAACTCGCTGGCCATCTCCAGGGTGTCGACGATGTGAAGATAGTGCGCCCAGGTCTCGGCGAAATCTTCCCAGGGATGCGTGGTCGCGTAGGCTGAAACGTAGTTCTGCTGCCAGTCAGCCGGGGCGCCTTCGGCATAGTGGCGCTGCAAGGCCTGGCCGTAATCGGCGGAATCGTCGCCGAACACGGCGCGGCATTCGTCCAGCTTGCCGCCGTCGCGCACCAGTACATCCCAGAAATAGTGCCCGACCTCGTGGCGGAAATGCCCGAGCAGCGTCCGGTAGGGCTCGCCCATCTCCAGCCTGCGCCGCTCGCGCTCGATGTCGTCCGCCTCGGTCAGCGCGATCGTGATCAGGCCGTTGTCGTGGCCGGTCAGGACCTTCTGCCCGCTCTGCGGATCGTCGGCGAGGAAATTGAAGATCAGGCCATGTTCGGGATTGTCCTGCCGGGTCTGGAGCGGCAGCTTCCAGCGGATCAGGGAATAGAACAGCCGGTGCTTCGCCATCTCCAGCTCGCGCCAGCCAGCGAGTTGCGCTGGATCCGACAGGTCCGGCACGACGCCGTTATGGCGGCAGGCGCGGCAATAGCCGGTGGTATCGCCCGCATCCGTCAGCCAGTTGCATGCATCATGCTCGGCATTGCTGCACAGCATGCGACTTTCGCCCTTGGTAGCCAGCGTCCGCCAGGCCCCACCTTGAGCCTCTCCGTCGGGCTCGATCGCCGACATCGTCTCCTTCTCCGGCAGGAACGCGACCCGATGGCCGCAGCGTTCGCAGGCGCGGTTCTCGAAATAGAGGACGTTGCCGCAGGCCTGGCAGACAAAAAGCTTCAAGATTTAGCCTCTTCGGAAAGGGAGCTTTTGGGAATGAAAGTTGTAGCGCCCCGGAGATACGCGCCCGGAAGGCTCATCGTTCCAAGGTTCGGAACAAATAGCCAGACCCGGCGTTCGTTCATGCCCACCACACTGCATTCGGCGACGTCTTTCTTTCCATATTTCCTTTGAGCAATGGCCATCACGCTTCGTCTGTGTGAATATCGGTCGGCCACGTGCGCTCCCGCATCACAACGGCCACCGCCTTGAACGATCCTTTGCCCGAGACCTTCGCCGCCGAAAGGCTGCGCCAGCACCTGGAAGACGTCGCACGCGAGCGCGACAACGCCTATCGCGCGCTCCAGGAGCGCGAAGCCGAGCTTGCGCGCATCCAGCGCATCGGCAAGGTCGGCGGTCTCGAAGTCGACTTCCGCGAAGGCTTCAAGAACCGCCGTTCGCCGGAATATCTGATGCTCCACGGCTTGCCGCCGGAAGCCGCCGACGAGTCGCACGAGGACTGGGTCAATCGCATTCATCCCGACGAGCGCGACGCTACGGTGAAGCATTTCATCGACGCGCTGTCCGGCACCAGCGAGGACTACACCGCCGAATACCGCATCATCCGCCCCAGCGACGGCGAGACCCGCTGGATCCGAGTCGTTGCCAAGATCGAGCGCGACGGTGGCGGCCGCGCCCTCCGCCTCGTCGGCGCCCATATCGACGTCACCGACCAGATGCTGGTGCGCGAGACCCTGCGCGAGAGCGAGGAGCGCTTCCGGCTGATCGCCAACAGCGCGCCGGTGCCGATCTGGGTCACGAAACTCGACCGCACACGGTCCTTTGCCAACCAGGCCTATGTCGATTTCGTCGGCCTGCCCTACGACCAGGCCATTGCCTTCGACTGGCGCAAGGTGCTGCATCCGGACGACCTGCCGCACGTGCTGCAGCAATCCGTTCAGGGCGAAGCATCGCTCAAACCGTTCGTGCTGGAAGCCCGCTACAAGAACGCCGCCGGCGAATGGCGCTGGCTACGTTCGGAATCGCAGCCGCGCTGGGACCCGACCGGCAGGCATATCGGCTTCATCGGCGTTGCCCATGACATCACGGTGGCCAAGCAGGCCGAGATCGAGCTCCGGCAGCTCAACGAGACGCTGGAAGAACGCATCGTCGAGCGCACCGCCGAGCTCGAATCCAACGAGGCGCGGCTGCGCGCGATCCTGGAGACCAGCAACCAGTATCAGGGCCTCGTCAATCTCAGGGGCGAGCTGCTTTACGCCAACAAGAACGCACTCGACGGCATCAAGGCGAGCCCCGCGGACGTGATCGGAAAGCCGCTGTGGCAGACGCCCTGGTTCAGCGCGACGGAGGGCATGAGCGCGCTGGTGCGCGAGGCCTTCGACACCGTGCTCAAGGGCGAAGCCGTGCGGCTGGAGATGCGCCTGCGCCTTCCCATCGGCGAGCGCGATTTCGAGTTCGGCATGCGCCCGGTGCTCGACCGCCACGGCAACATCACCGGCGCGGTGCCCGAGGCTGTCGACATCACCGAACGCCGCCGCGGCGAGGAAGCGTTGCGGCAATCGCAGAAGATGGAGGCGATCGGCCAGCTCACCGGCGGCGTCGCGCACGACTTCAACAATCTGCTCACCATCATCCGCTCGGCCACCGATTTCCTGCGCCGCCGCGAGCTGCCGGAGGAGCGCCGCCGCCGTTATGTCGATGCCATCTCCGACACCGTCGAGCGTGCCTCCAAGCTGACCGCCCAGCTGCTGGCCTTCGCGCGCCGGCAGCCGCTGAAACCGCAGATCTTCAACGTCGCCAGCCAGGTTGAAGGCGTCGCGCAACTGGTGCGGCCGCTGGTCGGTGGCCGCATCGACATCGCGGTGGAGGTTCACGATGGCGACTGCTTCACGGTCGCCGATATCGCGCAGTTCGAGACCGCGCTGATCAACCTCGCGATCAACGCACGCGACGCCATGGACGGCGAAGGCCGCCTTACGATAGCGGTCCGGAAAGTTCAGGGCATCCCCAACCTGCGAGCGCAATCGGCGCGCGGCGGCGACTATGTCGCGATCTCGGTCGCCGACACCGGCAGCGGCATCGCGCCGGAAAACATCGAGGCCATCTTCGAGCCGTTCTTCACCACCAAGGAGGTCGGCAAGGGCACCGGCCTCGGCCTGAGCCAGGCCTTCGGCTTCGCAAAGCAGTCCGAGGGCGACATCGCCGTGACGAGCACGCTTGGTGAAGGCGCGACCTTCACCATCTATCTGCCGCAGGCGCAAAGCCCCGCCACGGAACAGGAAGCGGCGGCGCTGACCTATGAGGCCGCGGCCACCGGGCGCGGCTATCGCGTGCTCGTGGTGGAAGACGACGACGAGGTCGGCCGGTTCTCCACGGAGTTGCTGGAAGACCTCGGCTATGTCGTCCGCCGTGCCGCCAACGCCAATGCGGCGCTCGCCATCCTCGGCGAGAACGAGTTCGCCGTCGACCTCGTCTTCTCCGACGTCATCATGCCCGGCATGAACGGCGTCGAGCTCGCCGGCATCATCCGCGAACGCTATCCGGGCCTGCCCGTCGTGCTCACCTCTGGTTACAGCAACGTTCTCGCCGAGAACGCCGATCGCGGTTTCGAGCTGATCCAGAAGCCGTATTCGGTCGAATCGCTGTCGCGCATCTTGCGCAAGGCGATCACGGCAAAGCCGTCGATGGCGCGGTGAGAGTGAACATCGCGAGACGCCTCCACAGATTCCGTCATTGCGAGGAGCCCTTGCGACGAAGCAATCCAGAACTCGCTCCGCGGAGACAGTCTGGATTGCTTCGCTCCGCTCGCAATGACGACGCTATCGCGCCGCCCCAACCCAACAGGCTTTGAACAAAATCATAGACCGAAACTCGGCACCGAGACGCGGCAGATCGCAGACGGCGGTCCGCGCCCGCGGGGGAAGACAGCGGCGGCGGCTTCCGCTATCGCTGCCGAATGAACCGACACATCCTAGGGATCGAACGTGCCGTCTGACGCCATCCTGGCCTGGAGCATCATCGTCGCCGCGACCGCAGGCGTCATTATCCGGCCCTTTCGCCTGCCGGAGGCGATCTGGGCCGTCATCGGCGCCGGTGCGCTCGTGCTGCTCGGCCTGCTGCCTTGGCGGGATGCGCTCACCGGCATCGAGAAAGGCGTGGATGTCTATCTCTTCCTGATCGGCATGATGCTGATCGCCGAACTGGCGCGGCTCGAAGGCCTGTTCGACTACCTTGCAGCGCTCGCCGTGGAATATGCCGGCGGCTCGCCGCAGCGGCTGTTCCTGCTGATCTACATCGTCGGCACGCTCGTCACCGTCCTGCTCTCGAACGACGCCACCGCGATCGTGCTGACGCCCGCCGTCTATGCAGCGACGCGCGCGGCCGGCGCCAAGCCGCTGCCGTATCTGTTCGTCTGCGCCTTCATCGCCAACGCCGCGAGCTTCGTGCTGCCGATCTCCAATCCGGCCAATCTGGTCGTGTTCGGGGCCCACATGCCTGCGCTCACCGAATGGCTGCGCCTGTTCGCCCTGCCCTCGGCGGCCTCGATCCTTCTGACCTATGTCGTGCTGCGCCTGACCCAGCACCGCGCCCTGAAGGAAGAGACGATCGCAAGCAGCGTGCCGCATCCAAAGCTCGGCCGCGGCGGCAAGCTGACGGCCATCGGCATCGTGGCGATCGGAATCGTGCTGGTCACGGCCTCCGCGTTGGACAAGGAGTTGGGCCTGCCGACCTTCGTTTGCGGCGTGGTGACAGCCGCAATCGTGCTGCTGCTCAACCGGCAATCGCCGCTCCCCGTGCTGCGCGGCGTCTCCTGGAGCGTGCTGCCGCTGGTCGGCGGCCTGTTCGTGATGGTGGAAGCGCTGATCAAGACGGGCGTGATCGGGCAGCTCAGCGCGCTGCTGCATGAAGCCGTCGGGCAATCCGTGACGAAGGCGGCGTGGAGCGTCGGCATCGCCACCGCGGTCGCCGACAACATCGCGAACAATCTTCCCGTCGGCCTCGTTGCCGGCTCGGTTGCCGCCAGCGATCACTTGCCCGCGCCGGTCGTGAGCGCCATCCTGATCGGCGTCGATCTCGGGCCCAATCTGTCGGTGACCGGTTCGCTCGCCACCATCCTGTGGCTGGTGGCGCTGCGGCGGGAGAAGATCGAAGTCGGCGCCTGGCCGTTCCTGAAGCTCGGACTGCTGGTGACGCCGCCCGCCTTGATCGCGGCGCTTGCGGCCGCGATCTGGTAATCGCGCGCAGTTTGCGGCGCATCAATGTCGCCGCTGACGCCGGGCCTATACTTCACCTTGTCGCGCGGCCTGATACCGCGCGGCAAGGAAGGTTCATCATGCAGATCCAGTCGAAAGCATTGCCGCAGAGCTTCTCCCTGCGCCGCACGTTTCAAGGCTTCACCACAGCGGACCAAGGCCGGGGCGAAACATCCCACCCGCTATTGGTCTTTTCGGTCGTGGTGCTGCTGACCCTGTTCGCCATCGTGGAGATCGACCTGCACAGCGCACAGCTTCAGGCGATCGGCCTGCTCAGCCATGGCGCCGGGATCGATTCCATCTTCCTGAGCCCGTAGCCGTTCGCGCCGGCGCGTCCACGGGAAAAGCCCGATCGCGGCCACCACGGCCGCGACCGGGTCACGCATCGTCAATCGTTCTCGTAGCCGTAGACTTCCGGCAGGATAAAGATTGCGGCGAGCAATCCGATCAGCGGGAAGATCGCGACCATCAGCGTGGCATTCGCCTGCCCAATCGCGGCGAACACCGTCGGGAACAGGAAGATCGCCAGGAACGACGGCAGCTTCACGAACATGTAAGCGAAGCCGCTGGCGGTGCCGCGATATTTCGGCTTGGCGACCATGGTCGGGATCGTCATGCAGTTCGACGCATCCCAATAATGGCCCCACAGCATCGCGGCGGCCGCGAACGGCAGCAGGATCTTGTTGTCGGTGTAGAGCGCGAAGGCCGCGACCAACAGCGAGACCAGCACGATCGAGAAGCCCGCGATCGAGATGCCGCGGTGGCCGATCTTCGGGGTCAGCAGCGGACCGACCCAGCCCGACACGGCGGCGAAGGAGAATAGCGCCATCGTCACCAGATTGATGCCGAGCACGCTCGACACGCCGACCATCACAAAGAGCACCGGCAGGTAGAACGCGAAGGTCGAGAACTCGCTGGCCTGCGCGAAGCAGGCGATCCAGCCGTAGATAGTGGCGCGCCAGCGGATCGGATCCTTCTTGAGGTCGGCGAGGAACGCACGGGTGGAGACCTTGGGCACCTCCACGTCACGGTCCGGCAGCATGGCGAGATCGTCGTTGAACATCTCGCGCGCGACCTGCTTGGCCTCGCGGTAGCGTCCCTTCTGCACCAGCCACACCGCCGTCTCAGGCACGTCGTGCCGCATGATCAGGATAATCAGCGCCGGCAGCGCGCCGAGGCCGAGCGTCACCCGCCACAGCGTCTCGTGGTGAATGTCGAACAGCAGGAAGATCACGATGACGCCGATCGTCAAGACCTCGCCGACCGCGAACATGAACTGCCAGCGGTTACCCATGACCTCGCGCTCACCCTTGGCCATGGATTCCATGATGTAGGTGTAGCCGGTCGAGATGTCCGAACCGAGCGGTATGCCGAGCAGGAAGCGGATCACGACGAGCCAGCCGACGCTGGGCACGAAGGCCTGCGCCAGCGCCAGCACGATGAACATCACCATCGTCACCAGGAACATGACGCGGCGGCCGATCTTGTCGGAAAGCCAGCCGCCGAGCAGTGCGCCGATCATGGCGCCGCCTTGCGTACCTGCCGCGGCCAGGCCCAGCATCAGCGGATCGGGATTGTACTGCTCCTTGATGAAGATCAGCACGAAGGCGATCGAATAGAGATCCCAGGCTTCGACCAGGATCGAGGCCATCATCAGCCAGCCGACCTTGTTGCCCTTGGGGCTGTAGTTCGTGATGAGGTAGCGGACCGCGGCTTCGCTCGCGGTCGGTTGTGGCATCGCCATCGTCGACATCTTTGGTCCTCCTGAACTTTTACGTGCCGAGCAGCGGCTCGATGCTGCAATCGAGCAGGCGCGGGTCGATCCCCACCTCCATGCCGGTGAACATCTCGCCCATGTAGTCGATCAGTGCATCGCTCGCCTTCACCGCGTCCTCGACGCGGCGGCTGGCGACCGCATTAAGAATAGCCAGATGATGATCGATTGTTCCTGAAAGCTCGGCCTGTCCCGGCATGAAACGGTGGTGGATGTAGCCGATGCGCCGGTACAGCGTGTGCAGCGGCCGCAGCGTGTGCACCAGAAACGGTTCGCCTGCCGCCTCCAGCACCAGCGCGTCGATGCGGCGGTCGATGTGGTTGAACTCGTCGAGGGTCAGATTGGCGCGGCGCTCGCGCAGAAGGCGCTCGATGTGCAGCGCCTGATTGCGGTGCGAAAGGCTGGCGCGGTCGGCCGCAAGCCGGATCACGAAGCGCTCCATGTCGCGGCGCAAAGCCAGCAGCATGCGCTCGCGTGCCAGATCGATCGGCGCAATGCGAAGACCGTGACGCGGACGGATGATGATCAACGTATCGGCGGAGAGACGATTGACGGCGTGATGAACCGGCGTGCGGCCGAATCCGGTGATGTGCTGCAATTCAAGCATCGTCATGAACTGGCCGGGCTTGAGCTCGCAATGGACGAGCAGCTCTTCGATCCTCTGATAGGCCAGCTCGAAGAAGTTGAGACGGTTGCGCCGGGAGGGCTTGCCCTCGGCATCGTCGTTCCTCACCACCCCGAGCGCGCGCTTGCGCGTTGCCATGTCGTCTCTCCCCTCAGCCCGCGCCGTCGTTGCAGGGCGACGCCTTGTTGGTGATATCCCTAAAACATGTTGTGATATATTACAAGCGAGCGTAAGACTTGGCATGCGCCCGCACCATGTTGCGGTGCGGAATGACAACAAGACGGCGCTGCGCGCGCCTGCGATGGGAGGAGTATTGCCGTGAAGATCACGTCGATCGAGACGCTGCGCACCGAAGAATTCTCCAACGTCATCTGGGTGCGCGTCCACACCGACACGGGCATGATCGGTCTCGGTGAAACCTTCTACGGCGCCGGCGCGGTCGAGGCCCAGATCCACGACACCTTTGCCGGCCGCCTGCTCGGCCGCAACCCGCTGCACATCGAGGCGATCCACCGCGACATGCTGAACCTGCCGATGGCGCAGTCGTCCACCGGCGTCGAATATCGCGCGGCGTCGGCAATCGACATCGCGCTATGGGACCTGTTCGGAAAGGTCTGCAATCAGCCGGTGCACCAGATGCTCGGCGGCCTCTGCCGCGACAAGCAGCGCATCTACAACACCTGCGCCGGCACCCAATATGTCCGCTCGACCAATATCAGCCCGGTCGCGAACTGGAATCTTGGCGCTGCCAAGGGGCCCTATGAGGATCTCGACGGCTTCATGCACCACGCCGATGCGCTTGCCGAAAACCTGCTGGAGAGCGGCATCTCGGCGATGAAGATCTGGCCGTTCGATCCGGCGGCGCAGGAGAACAAGGGCCTGTACATCACGGCCGCCCAGATGAAGCACGCGATCGAGCCGTTTGAAAAAATCCGCAAGGCCGTCGGCGACAAGATGGAGATCATGGTCGAGCTCCATTCGCTGTGGAACCTGCCCACCGCAAAACAGATCGCGCGCGCGCTCGAGCCCTACAAGCCGACCTGGTACGAAGACCCGATCCGGATGAACTCGCCGCAGGCGCTGGCCGAATATGCCCGCTGCACCGACGTCTGGGTCTGCGCCAGCGAGACGCTCGGCTCGCGCTTCCCCTACAAGGACATGCTCGACCGCGACGCCATGCACGTGGTGATGGCGGATCTGTGCTGGACCGGCGGCCTCACCGAGGGCCGCAAGATCGCGGCGATGGCCGAGACCTATCACCGGCCCTTCGCACCGCACGACTGCATCGGCCCGATCGGCTTCATCGCCGCCATCCACATGTCGTTCAGCCAGCCCAACACCCTGATCCAGGAATCGGTGCGCGCCTTCTACAAGGGCTGGTACAATGAGCTCGTCACCACCATGCCCACGATCAAAGATGGTTTCGTCTATCCGATGGAAGGCCCCGGCCTCGGCGTCGACCTTCTGCCCGCCGTATTCGACCGTTCCGATTTGACCGTGCGCCGTTCCAACGTGTGAGGATATTTTGAGATGAGCACCGCCCTCTTCGACCTTTCCGGCCACACCGCGCTCGTGACCGGCTCCTCCCGCGGCCTTGGCCGCGCCATCGCCGAGGGCATGGCCAAGGCCGGCGCCAGGATCATCGTCAACGGCGTCGATCCGAAGCGCGTCGAGCAGGCCGTCGCGGAGTTTCGCGCCGCCGGCCACCAGGCGGAGGGTGCTGCTTTCAACGTCACCGACGAGCCCGCGATCGTCGCCGCCTTCAACGACTTCGACAACAAGGGCATCGCGATCGACATCCTCGTCAACAATGCCGGCATCCAGCACCGCAAGCCGCTGGTGGAGTTCACCACCGACGAGTGGCGCAAGGTGATCGAGACCAACCTCACCAGTGCCTTCGTGATCGGCCGCGAGGCGGCCAAGCGCATGATCCCGCGCAAGCACGGCAAGATCATCAATATCGGCTCGCTCGGCAGCGAGCTCGCGCGTCCCACGATTGCGCCCTACACCGCCGCCAAGGGCGGCATCAAGAACCTGACCCGCTCGATGGCGGTGGAATGGGCCCAGCACGGCATCCAGGCCAACGCGATCGGCCCCGGCTACATGCTGACCGACATGAACGAGGCGCTGGTCAACAACACCGACTTCAACACCTGGCTGATGGGCCGCGTTCCCTCCAAGCGCTGGGGCCGACCGGACGAGCTGGTGGGCGCTGCGATCTTCCTGGCGTCGGATGCCTCGACCTATGTCAACGGCCAGATCATCTATGTCGATGGCGGCATGATCGCCGCGATGTAATCGCGAACAGGGAACGAGAGCATGCGCGCCGTCGTCATTCACGCACCGAAAGATCTGCGGATCGACCTCTATCCCGATGCAGCGCCCGGTCCGGGTGAAGTCCGCGTCAAGATCGCGAACGGCGGCATCTGCGGGTCCGATCTGCACTATTATCATCACGGCGGCTTCGGCGTCGTGCGGATCCAGCAGCCGATGGCGCTGGGGCACGAGATCGCCGGCGTGGTCGCGGCCGTCGGTGACGGCGTCGCCAACGTGAAGCCGGGCACCCGCGTCGCAGTCAATCCGAGCAAGCCGTGCGGCCAGTGCCTGCATTGCCAGGAAGGCATGCGCAACCAGTGCCTCGACATGCGCTTCCTTGGCAGCGCGATGCGCTTTCCCCATGTGCAGGGCGGCTTTCGCGAATTCATCACGGTCGATGCGGCGCAGGCCGTTCCGATCGCCGACAAGCTGTCGCTGGCGGAAGCCGCGGTCGCCGAACCGCTCGCGGTGTGCCTGCATGCCGGCAAGCAGGCCGGCCCCCTGCTCGGCAAGCGCGTCCTGATCACCGGCTGCGGCCCGATCGGCGCGCTGATGATCCTGGTCTCGCGCTTCGGCGGCGCCGCCGAGATCGTCGTGACCGATGTCGCCGACGCGCCGCTCGCGGTCGCCAAAAAGCTCGGCGCCACTCACGCCATCAACGTCGCGACCGATGCCACGGCGCTTGATCCGTGGCGCATCGGCAAGGGTGTTTTCGACACGCTGTTCGAAGCCTCGGGCAACCAGGCCGCACTCCGCACCGCCCTCGACGTGCTCAGGCCTGGTGCCACGCTGGTGCAGCTCGGCCTCGGCGGCGAGATGACGCTACCGATCAACTCCATCGTCGCCAAGGAATTGCAGCTGCGCGGCACCTTCCGCTTCGATCCCGAGTTCGAGCTGGCGGTGCGGCTGATGGGCGAATGCCTGATCGACGTCAAGCCGCTGATCACGGCGACCATGCCGTTCGAGAACGCGGTCGCGGCGTTCGAGCTCGCCAGCGACCGCTCGCAGTCGATGAAGGTGCAGCTGACGTTCTGAGGCCGCGCCTGAGGCCTATTGCTGCGGCTGGTTCTCGATCATGCGATCACTGACCAGCCGCACCGCGCCCCGTTTCCAGGAATAGTCCGCGCCCAGGCGCAGGCCGCTGTCGCCGCGTGCGAGCACCGCGCCGGTCCTGGCATCGCGCACCTGGAAGCCGAGCGTATATTCGGTACGGCTGACCCGCCGCACCACCCCGATCAGCGACTGATCCGCACCGAGCCCTTGCGCAATCGCCGCCTCGCAGCCGCCGCAGTCGCGTAAAGCGCGTGCCTTCACCGCCTTCTCGTTCGTGCTGCCGACATCGACGAGGCGGTAGCGGCCGGATCGGCCGAGGGCGTCGCGGACACTCCCGGTCACTTCGGCCAGATAGGATGCATCCGCGGCCGCGAGGCCGGCGGCCGGCGCCGCGGTGTTGTCGTCGAGCTCGAATTCGAACACCGCGAGTGCGATCGGCGCGGGTGTGCCGAGTGCGGCCATGATCTCGCGCGACACGAAGATCTCGGCACGCTGCCATGATTCATCATTGTCGCCACGGAAGGTGTAGAGCTTGTCCATCACGACCTTTTTGGCGCCGACGTCGATCACGGCGACCTTGGCCCATTGTACCAGCGTGCTCGTCTTCTGGATGCCGCCGATGACCTTGAACGCCGCGCCGTCCTGGGCCGACGGCACGAGCCGGTAGCGCCGGTCTTCGCCGATGTCTTGCCGGAGCGCGGCCATGAAGGCCGCCAGCCGTCGCTCGTGGGCGGCGGTCTGGTTGGCGGGTTCAGCCGACGTATCGGTATAACTGAAATCGTCCATGGCGACGCCGATGGCGGTTTCGGCAAGCGCATAAGACGCCGGGAGGACGACAAGGAGACAGACTGACAGGATCAACCGGCGGAGGTGCATAAATGTGCCTCGTGTGACGGAGCGGCGCGCCAATCTGGACGGCGACATCAGGCCATGCAGCGGCGCCGGTCCCGGTGATGGCCGGGAAAATTTCACGACGGTGCACCGCACTCGCGCCTGGCGGCTTTGCGCCGGATGCGTTCTGCCGTTTAATGCGGGCGCGACAACCCGTTCGCAACAGGTGCCTGCCGATGTGGAACCGCCCGAGGTTCGATCTCAAAGTCCGTCTGACGTTGCGCGTGGCCGCGATATCGGCCGCCTGCTTCGCAGCCATCTCCGCCTACTTCCTGATTACGTCCGACCGCGAGGCGCATGCGCGCCTCGACGATATCGCCGCGATCGTGGCCAAGACGCTGGAGCTGCAGCAGGGCAAGATCCAGTGGGTCGCCAGCCCGCGCTCGGACTTTCCCAACCTCGATCCCGTTTCGGCCTATGTGATGACGCCCGGCCTGTGCCTGGCGTTTCGCGGCACGAGCGGCGACATCCTCCAGCGCTTCTGCAGCGGCGCGCCGGCCCCGGCGAACCCGCCGCCGCAAGCCTTCACGGCCTTCTATCGCAGCTTGTTCGACCCCGGCCGCGAAGCGGCACGGCCTGTGATCGTGCGCGGAGCGAAGCTCGGCGACGCCGTGGTCTCGGTCGAGCCGGCCGTGCAGACCGCGGAGGCCTGGCACGAGGCCGGCCGCCTGATGCTGGCGCTGGCGATCGCGCTGCCGCTGCTCTGCGGGCTGGTCTACGCCGCGCTGGCACGCGCGCTGCGCCCCACCCGCATGATCCGCACCGGCCTCGAGCGGATCGCCGCCAACGACCTCACCACGCGGCTGCCGCCGTTCGATCTTGCCGAGCTCTCCGCGATCCGCGACGGCTTCAACCATCTCGCCGAAAGCCTCGAGACCGCGCTTGCCGAACGCAGCGAGCTGACGCGGAAGCTGATCGCGCTCCAGGACGAGGAGCGCCGCCATCTCGCGCGCGAGCTGCATGACGAGTTCGGCCAGTCGCTCGCCGCCATCCGCGCGCTCGCCTCCTCCGCCCGCCAGACCGCCGCGCAGGACTGCCCTTCCCTGCTTGGCGAATGCGACGGCATCGCGCGGACCGCAACCGGCATGATGGAGACGTTGCGCGGCACATTGTTCCGGCTGCGGCCGCCCGATGTCGAGGAGCTCGGGCTCGTCGCCAGCCTCGAAGGCCTCGTCGCGGGCTGGAACGGGCGCAGCCGCGGCGAGACGCGTTTCTCGATCCGGTTCGACGGCGCATTCGAGACCCTGCCGGCCACGATCAGCGCCAGCCTCTACCGGATCGTGCAGGAGGCGCTCACCAACGCCGCCAAGCATGCCGTCGCCACGCGGGTCAGCCTGGAATTGACGATGGGCGCCGGCGAGATCGCGCTTGCGATCGACGATGACGGACGCTCGAGCGATCCCGTCGCGAAATCCGGAATGGGCCTGCTCGGCATGCGCGAACGGGTCGCAGCCTTGCGCGGCCAGTTGAGCTTCGAGGCCGCGCCGAACGGCGGCTCCGCACTGCGCGTGGTCATTCCGCTCGCAGCCGCCGATCGGCCGCCGCTGGAGCACGCCGCATGAGCGCGGCCGACGCGACCATTCTGCTGGTCGACGACCATTCGGTCGTCCGCGAGGGCTATCGCTCCGTGCTCCAGAAGCAGCCGGGATTGCGCGTCATCGCCGAGGCCGCCGACGGCGCCGAGGCCTACCGTCTCTACAAATCGGAGGCACCCGACCTCGTCATCATGGACCTGAGCATGCCCGGCATCGGCGGCATCGAGGCGGTCAGGCGCATCAGGCAATGGGACAAGGGCGCGAGGATCCTGGTCTTCACCATGCACGAGAATGCCGGCTTTGCCGTGCAGGCGATCCGCGCCGGCGCCAGGGGCTACGTCACCAAGACCAGCCCGCCGGAGACGCTGGTGCGCGCCGTGATGGACGTGCTCGCCGGCAAGATCGCGATCAGCCCCGACATCGACCATGAGCTCGCGTTGAGCCGGCTCGCCGGGGAAAGCTCTGCCGCCGACGTCCTCACGCCGCGCGAGTTCGAGGTGCTGCGGCTGCTGCTCGCCGAAAACACGACAGAGGAGATCGCCGAGACGCTCCATGTCAGCCCGAAGACGGTGGCGAACCTGCATTCCATGATCAAGGACAAGCTCGGCGTCGGCTCGGACATCGAGCTGGTCCGGCTGGCGCTGCGCCAGGGAATCTTGACGGAGGTCGATCTCGGCGAGGCCTGATCGTGTCCGCTCCGGTTACTCCCGCGCCACCACCGAATCCAGCCACGCACAATTCAGTGGGGGCACGCGGGGATCGGCCACACGGACGCCGCGCGACGCTGCATCCAGTCTCATGTCGCGCAGGCGCTTGCGCTGCTCCTCGGGCATGTAGAGCCGCTCATGACCCCACAGCGACGGCCCGTCGAAGGTCTCGTGCGGCTGCCAGGTTTCGGGGTCGATGACACGCGCGCCCCAGCCATATTCGATGAAGAAGCCGGACGGCGTGTTCACGTAGAACGAGGTCATGTGGTCGTTGGTGTGCCGGCCCAGCGTGTAGGCGACGCGGCCGTCGTCCAGTTGCGCGAGGTCGTAGCCCTGCCCGACATCATCGAGGCTGCCAAGTTCGACCATGAAATGGTGCAGCGCTTTCCGCCCTGAGCCAACCATTGCAAAGGAGTGGTGACGGCCGTTGACGTGGAAGAAATAGAGCCCGTAGGGCTTGAGGCCGAAATCGGAAACCTGAAAGCCGAGCACGTCGCGATAGAACGGCACCAGCAGTTCGACATCCTCGACGTTGAGCACGACGTGCCCCATGCCGAGCGCACCGGTGCGGAAGCCGGAGATTGGCCGCCCAGGCTTGAACGGCTCGATCGCAAGCTCCGGTTCGCAGAAGGCCTCGAGCCGGTTGCCGGCGGGATCGCTGAACACGACCAGCTCGGCCACATGCCGCTCGTCGGCCAGCGCGCGCGAGCCGCGGGTCACCTTCACGCCATGGCTTTCCAGACGGCCGGCGAGACGGTCGATGTCCGCGGCCGAGGGAACCTCCCATCCCATCACCGCGAGCCCGGCATCGCTGCTGCCGTCGATGACCAGGCGCTGCTTGTGGTCATCCATGCGGAAGGCGCGCATCTTGCCGCCGCGATCGACCTGCTGCATGCCGAGCAGCTCGGTCGCCATCCGGCTCCATTGATCGAGCTGGGAGGAGTTGACCCCGACATAGCCGAGCGCGGTGATTTCCATCGAATTCCTCCCGAGGACATCGCGTCCGCCGCACTGCGGCGAACTTGATACCGGCCGCGCGCGATCCTACGGTGGCGTCCCGCGATCGCTTCGCGTTCGCAGAGACGATAAGCGCGGGGCCGCCGGCCACAAGGGAGGAAATGCGAAGTGTCCAAGGAGCGGACGAACGGTCAGCCGCGGCAGTCTGAAGGCGTCCGCGCCTTCAAGCGCGGGCTGGACGTGCTGCACGAAGTCAACCGCTCCGGCGGCATTCGCGCCGGCGACGTGGCCCGCGCGCTCGACCTGCCTCGCCCGACCGTCTACCGCCTGCTCGAGACACTGGAGGAACTCGGCTATGTCGCTCGAAGTGCCAGCGACGACCGCTTTCGCGTCACTCGCCTCGCACTCAGCCTCGGCGATGGCTACGACCCTGGCGTGGTGATCTGCCAAGCAGCGGCGCCCTACCTCGCCGAGCTCAGCAAGACCCTGGTCTGGCCGGTCGATCTTTCAACGTATGAGAACGCCGCGATGGTGGTCCAGGAGACCACGCATTCCCGCAGCCCGCTCTCGATCGACCGCGGCATGATCGGCAAGCGCCTGCCGATGCTGCGGACCTCTGCGGGCCGCGCCTATCTCGCCGCCTGCCCCGCGCGCGAGCGCGACCTGATCGTCAACCATCTGCGCCGGATCGACGAAGCGGATGACCGCCCCTTCCTCGAAGAAGGCCGCCTCGGCCGAATGATCGCCGAGACGCAGGTGCGCGGATACGCGATCCGCAGCGAGGGCGAATACAATCCGAAGACGGCCTCGATCGCCGTCCCCATCGTCCGTGACGGCGCCGTGTTCGGCTGCATCTCGATCATCTGGATCCGCTCTGCGTTGGGGATCGAGGAGGCCATCGCGCAATTCGTGTCATTGCTGGGTGAGACCGCCTCCGCAATTCCAGTCAGCCCTTAGGCCACGCGAACCGGCAGCGAGGCGAGCCCGCGCAGCACGTTGTTGAGCGCCAGCACGGGCTCGCCGATGTCGAAACGCGCCACCTTCTCCACCAGCACCTCCAGCAGCGCGGTCATTTCCAGCCGGGCCAGGTGCAGGCCCGCGCACATATGCGTGCCGTTGCCGAAACCGAGATGATCGCTGGCGCGGCGGCGCACGTCGAAGCGCTCCGGGTCCTGCCATTTCCGTTCGTCGCGATTGGCCGAAGCATAGAGCAGCAGCACCCGGTTTCCGGCGGGAATGACGGCTTCCCCGATCTTTGTATCGGCGGCCAGGTAACGGGTGAAGCCGCGGATCGGCGATTCCAGCCGCAACGCCTCGTTAATCGCATTCGGGATGAGCGCGGGGTCCTGACGCACCAGGTCCCACTGCTCGGGATGCCGCCCAAACAGCAGGATCAGGTTCGCGGTGGCGAAGATCGTGGTGTCGAGGCTCGGCCCCAGATAGTCGCGCATCAGGACCGGACATCGTTCCGGCTCGACCTCGCCGCGATCGCCAGCCTCGAAAATCCGCTCACCCCAACTGCCCGGCCGCAACCGCTCGCGGATCGCAGCGCCGCCGAGATAGCCCCGCATCTCCTGCACGTCCGTCATGGCCGCGCAGGCGCGCTCGTTCATGGCACCGAGCACGTTGAACGTCGCGGCCGCCCAACGCAGCATGCTGCCGCGGCCATGGTCCTCGAGCCCAACCAGCTTCGAGACGATGGTGAGCGGCAGATGCCGCGCCAGATCCGCCACCGCGTCGAACTGCCCGCGCCTCACGAGGCCGTCGACCAACTGCCTCGCCTCGGCACGAATCTGAGGACCGATCTCCTCCAGCGCCCGCGGCAGCATCGGCGCGGCGATGATCGCCCGCAACCGGTCGTGCAGCGGCGCGTCACTCGCAAGCGTGGTGCCTTTCGACATTTCGTTGACCGCCGCGTTGGCGGCGACCCCCTCGGCTGACGAGAACGAGCCGGGATTGCGCAATGCCGCGCGAACATCCTCGAACCGCCCGAGTGCGTAGAGGCCGTTGCGCGACAGCCAGACCACGGCGCCCAGCTCGCGCAATGCGCGATAGTGCGGATACGGATCGCGAAGCACGTCGTCGTCGTAGAGATCGACGTCATAGGCCGGGCAGTTCGTTACGGTCGACATCCTCCGCGCTCCTCCCAAATCGCGACCGTCACCTCAGCGCACGGCAATCCACTCGCCGTTCTCGAGCTTGCCCAGCGTCAGCGCCGTCTGGTCCAGACCGGTGTGATCGTCAGAGCCGTAATTGTAGACGCCACGCGAGCCGGCGACGCCCTTGAGGCCCTCGATTGCACCACGCAGCGCTTCACGGAACTCCGCCGTGCCCGGTTCTGCGACTTTGAGCGCGGCGGGCGCGGCCTGCTCGATCAGGATCAATGCATCATAGGCACTGCCGGCGAAAATGTTGCGGCTGCCGGCGCCGAACCTGCTCTCGTACCGTCGAATGAATTCGAGCGCAGCCTTCTTCGCGGGATACTCGTCCGGGAAGGACGCTGCACCGACAGCGGGACTGAGCGGCACCAACAGGCCGTTGCCCTGCGCGCCGGTCAGCTTGCGAAAGTCGCCGAACGTCGCGCCGAGCGTCCCGTAGATCTGCCCAGTAAACCCCTTCTCGCGCAATTGCAGCAGCGGAAGCGCCGCCGGCGCGCCGGAGGCGGCGATCAACACAGCATCGGGTGCCGCCGCGATGATCTTGAGGATTTGCCCGACCACTGTGGTATCGGTTCGCGCATATTTCTCGTCGGCGACGAGCGCGATGCCGGCGGCTGCGGACATCTGGGCACTGACCTTGCTCCAGGCGTCGCCATAGGAATCGCCAAAGCCGATCAGCGCCAGCTTCTTGACTCCGGTCTTTTTCATGTTCGCAAACAACGGCGTCGCTTCGTGGTCGTCATTGGTCGTGGTCTTGAAGATCCAGCGACGCCGTGCGTCGACCGGCGCGACCAGCGCATTGACGGGGGCGAGCGTGATCACCGGCAGCTTGTATTCGACCGCGGGGTCGATGGCGGCGAACGAGCCCGGCGTGGTGGTCGGGCCAATCAGGATGTCGATGCTGCTCTCCTGAAACAGCTTGCGCAGCGCCGCCACCGCCGCAGTGCTGTCGGATGCCTCGTCGAGGAAGAGATAGTCGACCTTCTTGCCGGCGATTTCGGTGGGGCCAAAAGCGGTGCCGTTACGTTCGGCATTGCCGATCGCGGCCGCCGGCCCGGTGGCGGACAGGATGATCCCGACCTTGATATCGGCCGCAACAGCCGGCGACGCGAACATTTGCAGCGCAACACACACGCTCAGCACGGATCGCAGCATCACCATTTCTCCCCTTGGCCGCTCTCGGGCGGCCCGCGCTTCCTTTTCATTGTCCCTAGCCAAACGACGCCGCCGCGCGTAGCGCCATCACCAAGGTGTCCGGCTGGCGGACAGCTCGGCATCTGCCTCGGATGGCCGACCAGCCGGCATCCGTCCGCTGGGCGGACACTTGGCGCGGCGGTGTTGAAGCGACGCGGCGCCATGGGGAAGAAATATCCCATGCAAGATAAATCCACCCTCGAGCTCTTCGACGTCGTGATCGTCGGCCGCGGCCCGGTCGGCGCCACGCTCGCCAACCTGCTCGGCCTGTGCGGCGTGCGAACGCTGGTGCTGGAGCGCGAGGCGCGGACCTATCATCTGCCGCGCGCGGTGCATTTCGACGACGAATGCATGCGGGTGTTCCAGACCATCGGCCTCGCCGAGGCGATCTTGCCGCACGTCATCCTCAGCCCCGGCATGCTCTTTCTCGACGCCGACGGCAAAATGCTGCTGGACTGGTCGCGGCCACAGACATTGACGCCGATGGGATGGAATCTCAGCTATCGCTTCCACCAGCCCGAGCTGGAGGACGTGCTGATCGCCGGCCTTTCGCGCTGGCCGCACGTCGCCTTGCGCAACCGCTGCGACGTGTTCGCGCTGGATCAGGACGAGACCGGCGTGCGCGTTCGCTACGAGGACCTTTCCAACGGGACGCTCAGCGAAGTCCGTGCCCGCTATGTCATCGGTAGCGACGGTGCCCGCTCGCTGGTGCGCCGCTTCATCGGCTCCGGCATGGACGACCTCGGCTTTCACGAGCGCTGGCTCGTGATCGACGTGCTGCTCAAGCGGAGCCGCAACGATCTCGGCGACTACAGTATCCAGCATTGCGATCCGCGCCGGCCGGCGACCTATGTTCGCGGCACCGGCACGCGGCGGCGCTGGGAGATCACGGTCCTCCCCGGCGAAGACTCCCAGGAGGTCGCGCAGCCGGCAAAGGTCTGGGAGCTGCTGTCGCGCTGGATCACGCCCGACGATGCCGAGCTGGAGCGCGCCGCGGTCTATACTTTTCATTCCGTCATCGCCCAGCAATGGCGCAGCGGACGGCTGCTGCTGGCGGGCGATTCCGCGCACCAGACCCCGCCATTCCTCGGCCAGGGCATGTGTGCCGGCATCCGCGATGCCGCCAACCTCGCCTGGAAGCTGGCGGCGGTCCTGCACGGACGGGCGGAGGCAGATCTGCTCGACACCTATCAGAGCGAGCGCCAGCCCCACGTGCGCCAATTCATCGAACTTGCCATCCGCCTCGGCGGCGTCATCAACACCAAGGCGATCGAAGCGGGCCTGGCCGCCGGCGAAGCGCGCGAGAACGCACCGGTCAAGCTGGAGGTGAAGAAACCCCTGCTCGGCCCCGGGCTCGCGCTCGGCGACCTGCCGTTGGCCGGGCATCTCGCGCCGCAATTCGAATTGAAGGACGGCCGCCGCAGCGACGACATGGTCGGCTACGGCGATGTTCTCCTCGTCGAAAACGCGGCTGCGCTGCCACCGGGAATCAAGATCCTGACCAGCGACGAGTCCAACGGCGTGGGACGCTGGCTGCGCGAGCACGGCATCATCGCCGCGCTCGTCCGCCCCGACCGTTACGTCCGTGGCGCCGCCCGCAACACCGGCGAGCTTGCCCGTCTCATCGCCGCCATCACGCCTTCAACCCACGTGCCGTCCGCGGCCTGACCGACGTCTCTCGAGGATATCTCATGAAGCTGCTCTCTTTCATCGCCGACGGACGCCCCTCGTTCGGAGCCGTCAAGGACAATGGCGTGGTCGATCTCGGCACGCGTATGGCGCCCTGCACCACGCTGCGACAGGTACTCGAAGCCGGTCGGGTTGCAGAAGCGACAAAGCTGGTCGCGTCGACTGCGCCCGATCATGCCCTCGACCGGATCAGTTTTGCCCCCGTCATCCCCGATCCCGGCAAAATCATCTGCGTCGGCCTCAACTATCGCGACCATGTCGCCGAAACCGGCCGGACCGTCACCGAGAAGCCAGCCTTGTTCGTGCGCTTCCCTTGCAGCCAGGTCGGCCATCTCCAGCCGATCGTGAAGCCGAAGGTCAGCGACGATTTCGACTATGAGGGTGAGCTGGCGCTCGTCATCGGCAAGCAAGGCCGTCACATCCCTGCGAGCAGCGCGCTCGACCATATCGCCGGCTATTCCTGCTACAACGAAGGCAGCATCCGCGACTGGCAGCGCCACACCAGCCAATTCCTCTCCGGCAAGACCTTTGCGGAAAGCGGCAGCTTCGGCCCGTGGCTGGTGACGGCGGACGAAATTCCGGATCCGTCGAAACTCTCTCTGCAGACGCGCCTGAACGGCACTGTAGTGCAGGACACCACGACCGATCTCCTGATCACCGCCATCCCCGAATTGATCGCCTACATCTCCACGATCTGCCCGCTCGACCCCGGCGATGTCATCATCACAGGCACGCCCGGCGGGGTCGGCGCCAAGCGCACGCCGCCGCTATGGATGCGCCCCGGCGACACCGTCGAGGTCGAGATCTCCGGCATCGGCATTTTGCGCAACAAGGTCATCGCCGAAGCGTGAGTGCCGATTCATCGGCATGGGGCTCCGACCGTCAGGCCAGATAGCGCGTGAGATAGCCATCCATCGCGTAGAGCGCACAGAGCGCGAGGCTCGACCACACCGCGGCGGTGAAATACAGGAACATCCAGGTCAGCTCGCCCTTCCAGTGCGCGATGTCGTGGGTCACGACCCAGCGCGTCGAGACGTCATGCAGGCCTTCGAGGAAGCCGAGCAATCTGTTGCCCTCTTCATGCCCTGCCCGCCAGCGGCTGAGATACATCGGCACGTCGACGGTGACGAGGAAGGCCAGGAAGCAGGCGATGCCGATGATGCCGGCAATCAACGCCCAACGCACCGGTCCCTGGAATTCCGGCATCAGCCGGCACAGCGCGATGCCCGCGAGAAAGAATGTCACCGCCCACAGCGAGTTCTCGATCGCGTTGAAGAGGAAGTTGGTCGTCACCACCGCATACCAGGAGAAGCACTCCGCGATGATGATGATGGGCACGATCACCCACGCGATGTTCACGACCGTCTCGGCGCCCGTCATGGTCCCGAGCTCATGCAGGATGACTGCCCATTGCGCGGCGAAGCACAGTTCGGCCACGGTCGCGACCGTGCGGCCGACGAAGACGCTGGAGAGCCAGGTGTCGAACAGACAGATGCGCTGCACGTCGGCGCGCGGCAGGAACGAGCGGAAGGCGCAGCCGAAGACATAGCCGGCGCAGAGCACGAACATCAGCCCGATGTCGGAGCCGCCACCGATGCTGCCGGCAGGCGTCGGGTAGAACTCGCGGTACAGCATGAACCAGACGAGAATGTTGGCAGCACTGACCAGCGTCAGGGACCCCCACCACCACGCGAGGGGATTTGTCCGCGCCTGCCACTGCAACATGAATCGCTCCGCTGTAATCGATCTGACATTCAATCGTAATAATCCTGTCACAACAAGCCACGGAATCGCGACGAAAATCTGTGTGCGGCGGGGGCTCTTCGCGCACATTTGTCCCCGCCGGCAAAGGCGCCACATGTCCGGATAGTGGACATAAGACGGTCTTTTCTGAATCTATTGGACAACAAGCCCGGCCCGGTTCATTAAGCCTGCATGGCCAGAACCGCGTCCAAACCGATCCGCGCCTCCTCGTCCGCCGCCGCCGTGCTGGCGGACAGCGTCGACGACGCGGCGTTCGCGACGACGCTCGCAAAAGGCCTCGTGGTGCTCGAAGCGTTCAAGGCGGGGGCAACGCAGCTCGGCAACATGGAGCTGTCGACGCTGACCGGAATTCCGCGCCCGACGGTGGCGCGGCTGACGCATACGCTCGCCGAACTCGGCTACCTCCGCTACGATTCCGAACGCGCCAAATATCGCGTCGGCGCGCGCGCACTTCGCATGGCGCATCCGCTGCTCGCCGACATGCAGTTCCGCCAGGTCGCGCGTCCCATGATGCAGGAGCTGGCACAAAGCGTGCGCGGCACGGTCTCGATTGGCCTGCTCGATGCGACCTCCATGATCTATGTCGAGACCGCGCGCTCCGGCGACGTCGGCCCGCACGTCCCCGACATCGGCATGCCCATTTCCGTGGTGATGACGGCGATGGGCCGTGCCGCGGCGGCGACCTTGCCGCAAGCCGATGCCGCACAGCTCGAAGAGCGCATTGCAAGCGAGGACACCGAGCTGTGGTCGGCGTTCCGCGAGACCTACCGCGCCGGCCTCGCACAATGCGCCAGCCGCGGCTTCTGCACCTGCTTCGGCGAGTACATCGCCTCGATCCACGCCGTCGCCGCGCCGCTGTTTCTTGCGCGTGAGGCGAAGCAGGCCTTTTCGATCAATTGCGGCATTCCCGCATTCCGGCTCCAGCCCGGCCAGCTGGAGGGCGAGATCGGCCCGCGCATTGCCGCCCTTGCCGACAGCATCCGCACCATGATTGGGGCGGCGCCGGCGACCGAAACACAGAAGCAAAACAAGAAGAGCGCTAGACGATGAACAAGACAATCGGCGCTCCGCCACCGGGAGGCCACCATGACCGTCACACGGCGAACATTCCTGGGCACCCTCGCCCTTTCGATATCGGGACTTCCATTCGCCGCACGCGCTGAGGACGCCTGGCCGTCGCGCATGGTGCGGCTGATCTCCCCTTACGGGCCCGGCGGCTCCAACGACATCTCGCTGCGGCTGCTGGCCGAAGAGTTCGGCCGCAGCCTGCACCAGCAGTTCATCGTCGAGAACAAGCCGGGTGCCGGCACCCGCATCGCCAACGACACGGTCGCGCATGCGCCGGGCGACGGCTATACCCTGCTCTATGTCGCGGCGCCCTACGCCACCGCCGAAGCGCTATTCGGCAAGCTGACCTATGAGCGCAAGGATCTGCAGCCGGTCGCGATGGCTGTGATCGCGCCGCTGTTCCTGATCATCAGCGCGGACGCGCCGTTCAAGACGCTCCCCGAATTGATCGCCTACGGCAAATCGAAGCCGGATGGCCTGACCTTCGCTTCGCCCGGCGCCGGCTCGCAGCCGCATCTTGCCGGCGAACTCCTGTTCAGGGATGCCGGCGTCAAGGGGCTCAACATTCCCTTCCGTGGCGATGCCGCGTCCTACACCGAGCTGCTCGCCGGCCGCGTCGATGCCACGCTGACGGCACTGCCGACCGCACTGCCCTACATCCAGAGCGGCAAGTTCATCGTGCTCGGCGTCGCTTCCGCCGAACGCAGCGCGCTCTATCCGCAAGCGCCGACCCTGCGCGAGCAGGGTTTTCCCAACGTGGCCGCGGCCGGCTGGTACGGCTTCATGGCGCCTTCGACGACGCCGCGCGCCATCGTCGACAAGCTGCAGACCGAGGTCTTGCGCGCGCTGGCCGAGCCGGCGATCAAGGGCAAGCTGACCGCCCAGGGCCTCGAAGTGCGCGCCGGCACCGCGGCCGAGTTCGGCCAGTTCATCGACAACGAAACAAAAAAGTGGACCGGGCTGATCCGCGAGGCCGGCCTCAAGGGCGAGTGACAGTCACGAACAGGGAATGGAAATGAAAACAATACTTATCAAACATGTCGCGGCAGCCGCGATCGCTCTCGCGCTATCGATCCCGGGAGCACAGGCGCAGAAGAAATACGATCCCGGCGCTTCCGACACCGAGATCAAGGTCGGCCAGACCGTCCCGCTCAGCGGCCCGGCCTCGGCCTATGCCGTGATCGGCAAGACCCAGGCCGCCTACATGAAGATGATCAACGATCAGGGCGGCGTCAACGGCCGCAAGGTCGACTTGATCCAGTATGACGACGCCTATTCGCCTCCGAAGACGGTTGAGCAGACCCGCAAGCTGGTCGAAAGCGACGAGGTGCTGCTGACCTTCCAGATCATCGGCACGGCGCCGAATGTCGCCGTGCAAAAATATCTCAACGCCAAGAAGGTCCCGCAGCTCTTCGCGGCAACCGGTGCCGCGCGTTTCACCGATCCGAAGAACTTCCCCTGGACCATGGGCTTCAACCCCTCCTACCTCGTCGAGGGCCGGATCTACGCGCAATATCTTCTGAAGAACCATCCGAACGCCAGGATCGGCGTGCTCTATCAGAACGACGATCTCGGCAAGGATTACCTCGCCGGCTTCAAGGCAGGCCTCGGTGACAAAGCGAAGATGATCGTCGCCGAGACGTCCTACGAGATCACCGAGCCGACCATCGACTCGCAGATCCTGCGTTTGAAGGATGCAGGTGCCGACGTGCTGTTCAGCGCCACGACGCCGAAACAGGCCGCGCAGGCCATCAAGAAGGTCGCCGAGATCGGCTGGAAGCCGCTGCACATCATCGACATCAACGCCTCCTCGGTCAGCGCGGTGCTGAAACCCGCCGGACTCGACAACGCCAAGGGCGTCGTCAGCGTCGGTTATGTCAAGGATTCAGCCGATCCCGAATGGAAGGACGATCCCGGCATGAAGCGATATCTCGCCTTCATGGCCAAGTACTACCCAGAGGGCGACAAGGATTCGAACCTGAACGTCTACGGCTATATCACCGCGCAGCTGCTGGTGCAGGTGCTGAAGCAATGCGGCGACGATCTCACGCGCGAGAACGTGATGCGCCAGGCCGCCCGCCTGAACAACATCACACTCGACCTGACGCTGCCGGGCATCTCGGTGACGACGACGCCGACCGACTACCGCGTCAACAAGCAGTTCCAGATGGTGCAGTTCGACGGCCAGCGTTGGCAGAAAATCGGCGACATCGTCACGGACGAGGCGAAGGAATGAAGCGCCCCTCGTCCTGAGGGGCGCTCGCCTGAAGGCATCACCGGTGGTGCTCGTGCTTCGAGGCGGCCGCTCCGCGGCCTCCCCGGCATGAGGGAGGAAGTGGCTGCTCGCCTATCTCTTCATCCCACCCACATAAGCCACGAGCTTGTCGAGCGTCTGGTAGCCGTATTCGACGGCACCGAAGCTGATCATGCCGTCGCGCTGCGCCGTGCTCGACGCCAGCTGCCGCATCATCAGAACCGTCTTGCCGTTGCTCTGTTCGGCGAAGGTGACGGTGAAACGGAACATTCCGGGATCCTCGTCCTGGTCGGTACCGTGATCCATCTCCATCAGCGACGGCCGCTCGATGCGGCGAAAGCGCATGCGGTTCGGGTAGACCGTGCCGTCCGGGCCGATCATGTTGAAGCGCCAGACGCCGCCGACGCGCACGTCGATCTCGAAGGTCTCGAGCTTGAAACCCTTCGGCCCGAACCATTGCGGCAGGTGCTTCGGGTCGGACCATGCTTCGAACACCAGATCGCGCGGCGCGTCGATCACACGCGACATCACGATCTCGCGGTCGAGCGACCATTGCGACAAGGCGGGATTGGCAGAATTCGTCATCGTCAGGAACCTTTCCGTTTGGTTGTCTTGATCGTCTTGCTACTTGTCTTGGTTGGCCGCTTGGCAGCCGTCCGCTCCTTCTTCAGCTTCATCACATAGGCTTCGAAGCGATCGAGCCGCGCCTCCCAGATCGCACGCTGGTGCTGGAACCAGTCCTCCGCGCTGAGGAGTGCGTCGGGACTGAGACGGCAGGTGCGCACCCGGCCGGACTTCTCCGACAGGACGAGCCCGCTCGTCTCCAGCACGTGGATGTGTTTCATGAAGCTCGGCAGCGCCATCTCGAAGGGTTCGGCAAGCTCGCCGACCGACGCCTCGCCGGCGCAGAGCCGCATCACGATCGCCCGCCGGGTGGGATCGGCAAGGGCCGCAAAAACCTGATCGAGCCGGGATAATTGGTTAGCCATGGAGCTAACTATATGGTTGCCGCCGTGCCGCGTCAACGATTGTTAGCCAATTAGCTAAGTTAAATTTTTACCGACTGGTAGTCTGGATGAAGCGAAGCGTAATCCAGGGCCGCTCGCTCGCCTGCCGCACTTTCCCGGATTGCGCTTCGCTCCATCCGGGCTACGGACCACTCGCGCGGAACCCACCACGCGCGATCGTGAATAGGGAGGCGCGGTCCTTCCCGCTACAAGAGACTGGGGGCGCATCGAATCCTGCGCCAGAGCCGTGCCGTCTGTTGTCACCTCATCGTACCTCACCCGACGGGCGCTCGCCCGGGCGGCGCTCGTTCCCCTCGCGCTTGCCTGGCCGCGCGGCGCCGCCGCGGATTCCGACATGATCGCGCAGATGCGCGACATCGTCGCGAACGAACTGGCGCCGACCGCGACGCCGGACCAGCCGGGCGGTCTCGCCGCCGCGCTTTATGCCGGCGGCCATGTCGAGTTCTTCAACTACGGCTTTGCCGACGACGCCACGCAAAGACCGGTCACGCCGGACACCCTGTTCAATCTCGGTTCCCTGCGCAAGCCGTTCGAGGCGACGCTGGTCGCGCTCGGCACCCTCCACGGCGAGCTGCAGCTCGACGATCGTCTGGCGAAATATCTCCCCGAGCTCACCGGCGACTATGTCCGCCGCATCACCGTGGGCGAACTCGTCACGCACACCTCAGGCATGCTGCTGCCGACCGATCATCCGCCGTGGCCGAGCGACACTTTTTCTCGCGCGCAACTCATCGACATGTTCAACAGCTGGAGACCGCAAGCCGGCGAAGTGCCGGGCAAGCAGCGCGTCTACAGCCATGCCGGCTATGTGCTGCTTCAACTGGTGCTCGAGCGCTGCTACGGCGCTCCGATCGCACGCCTGTTCGAACAACGCATCTTCAAGCCGATCGGCATGAATGCGACCTCCTTGCCCGAACGCGGCGAGGACAGCCGTGCCGTCATGGACGAGGCCCGGATGCAGCGCGCGGTCCAGGGCTATTCGGATCAGGGCATGGCGATCGGTCCCATCGGCAACCAGCAGAGTTATTTTGATTTCCCCGGCACCGGCCAGATGTTTTCCTCGCCGCGGGATCTCGCAACATTCGTTGCGGCCTGCGTCGACGGGCGGTCGATCGATCCGCAGTTGCGCGAGGCCCTCCGGATCACTCAGCACGAGGCCTTCCGGGTCGACGAGAAATTCGGCCAAGGCATGGCCTGGGAGACGGTGCATCTTCCCGAGGTCACCGTCGTCGACAAGCCCGGCGGCCTCAACAACGCCTCCGGCTATATCGGCCTGGTGCCGGCGCTGCGGATCGGCATCGTGTTGCTGGCCAATCGCGGCGAATACGCGCACGAGATCGCCCGCTACAGGATCCTGCCGGCGCTGGCGAAGCTCATGGGCCCGCGCTGAACACATCCCTGAAAAGAGAAAGCCCCGGCTGAGCCGGGGCTTTCCACGCCAGATCAGGAACGGGATGAAGCTCAGTATCTGGCGACGACCGGTCCGCCGAACTTGTAGTTCACGCCGACGCGCGCGATGTTCGATTTGAGATCGACCGAGTGGGTGAAGACGTTGGTCGGAAATGCGCCGCCAAGCAGATTGGTGCTGGTCACGGTGCTGCGGCCGAGATCGACATAGAGATATTCCGCCTTGAGCGACCAGCCGCCGCCGAAGGCATATTCAGTGCCCACACCTGCGGTCCAGCCGACGCGCGTATCGCGGAACGCGGCCGACTCCGTCGCCGCGGCGAACGTGTCGGTGAAGTTGAAATTGCCCTTCACCTCGGCGATCGCCGCGCCGCCGGTGGCGTAGAGCAACCAGGTCGGAGCCGCGAGGAAGCCGATGCGGCCGCGGATGGTGGCGAGCCAGTCGGCCGAGACCGACGACGACACCGTGAAGCCGGTCGGCGCGCAGCAGGGATAGAGCGCCGACCCGGACGCACTGCCCTTGAAGCCGAAATAGTTGATGTCGCCTTCCAGGCCGAGCACGGCGTTGTTGAGTTGCCAGTTGTAGCCGGCGGTAAAACCGCCCGTGACGCTGGAGCTGTTGATCCGCTGGGCGCCGACGGCCGCAATCGCGGAAACACTGGAACTTGCGAAATAGGCAGCGGGATCGAACGCGGTCGAGGTGGCCGGATCGGCGCTGCCCCACTGCCCGCCGACATTGCCGCCGACGTAAAAGCCGGTCCAGTTGTAGGCCGTCGCCATCATCGGCGCCTTGGTGTAGTGCGCCGCGAGGTCGGCCGCCTGCACGGATGCGGAGCCCAAAACGACCGCGGCAACTGCCAGCAAAAACTTCTTCATTCCAGTCTCCTTGCCTCACGCGATTGATCTCGCGTTTCGAATGCGCGCGGGCGGAAATTTGTCCGGCGCAGATCGGGCATAGGCTACCGGTCCCTCGCCGTCTTGGGCTGCGGCGAAGTTCATAGGGACTGCGACGTAGTGCGCGCCGTGCGGCACGCGAACGCGTGACTGGTGTGACCGAGAGGCCACGCATCCGCGGCGCACGACGCACGTCCGTGTCGCATCGCGACAAGCGCGCGAAACGCGATTCGAGCCCCCGCGTCTCAGACCGAACGCGTCAGTCCGCCGTCGACACGGATGTTCTGTCCCGTGATGTAGGCCGCACCTTCGGATGCCAGGAACGCGATCGTCGCGGCGATCTCCTCGACCTTGCCGTAGCGCCGCATCGGCACGCTGTCACGGCGTGCATCTAGCTGCGGCAGGCTGTCGATCCAGCCCGGCAGCACATTGTTCATGCGGATGTTGTCGGCGGCATGGGTGTCGGTGAAGATCTTCGTGAAGGCGGCGAGGCCAGCGCGGAACACCGCAGACGTCGGAAACATCGCGCTCGGCTCGAATGCCCAGGCGGTCGAGATGTTGATGATGGCGCCGCCCTTCTGCGTCTGCATGATCGGCATCACCAGCCGGGTCGGACGGATTACGTTGAGCAGATAGGTATCGAGGCCGGTGTGCCACTGCTCGTCGGTGATCTCGGTGATCGCCGCCCGGGGCCCATGGCCCGCGCTGTTGACGAGCACGTCGATGCGTCCCCATTTGGCCATCGCCCCGTCGACAAGCCGCTTCAGATCGTCGTTCGACTTGTTGGAACCGGTGATCCCCAATCCGCCGAGCTCGGCTGCCAGCGCCTCGCCCTTGCCGGAGGAGGACAGAATGGCGACACGAAAGCCGTCGGCTGCGAGCCGACGCGCGGCTCCCGCCCCCATGCCGCTGCCGCCGGCGGTCACGAGTGCGACCTTCTCCGCTGCCATCTCTGCTGCCATGACCGATAATCCCCTGTGATATCGTTGAGGCGAGCCGCGGGCCCGGCCTATCATGAGGCCTTCTACCGCCGGACCGACCGGAAGGTCCACCGTCGAAAGCGACTGGAAAGATGAGCGATTTGCAGATCCGCAATTTGCGCCCCGAGGAGATCGCCACCGCCGTCGAGTGGGCCGCGGCGGAGGGCTGGAATCCGGGCCTCTCCGACGCCGCCTGTTTCGCCATCCCCGACGCGAAGGGCTTCTTCGTCGGCGAGATCGACGGCGAGCCGGTCGCGACCGTTTCCTGCGTCAACTACGACGATCGCTTCGCCTTTCTCGGCTTCTACATCGTGCGATCGGATTTTCGCGACAGAGGCCACGGCCTGCGCATCTGGAACGCGGCGATCGCGCATGCAGGCGCTCGCGTGATCGGCCTCGACGGCGTCGCGGCGCAGCAGGGCAATTACAAAAAGTCCGGCTTCCAGCTCGCTTACGCGAACGTCCGCTATGGCGGCATCGTCGCCGCGCCATCGAGGCCGCCCGGCGATGTGGTTGCGCTCGACACGATCCCGTTCGCGTTGGTTGAAGCCGACGATGCAACGGTGTTCCCGGCTCCGCGCAGCGCCTTCCTGCGTACCTGGATCGGCACATCGGGACATCTCGGTCGCGCGCTGCTGCGCGACGGCAAGCTCGCTGCATGGGGTGTGATCCGGCCGTGCCGGACCGGCCGCAAGATCGGCCCGCTCGTCGCCGACGATCGCGCGGCGGCGGACGCAATCGTGCAGGCCTTGCTGGCGGGCGCAAACGGCGGTGAAATCTTCCTCGACGTCCCCGCCGTCAATCGCGAGGCGATTGCACTTGCGGAAAAGCTCGGGCTGAAGCCGATGTTCGAGACGGCGCGGATGTACACGGGGCCGATCGCGCCGCTGCGGATCGACCGCGTCTTCGGCGTGACCAGTTTTGAGCTGGGCTAGCTCAGTAGCAGCGCATGATGTTGACGGTGTGCTCGCCGCCGCCGCGGCCGGGCACAGTCACCTGTTCCGTCGGACAGCTCGGCACGTAGGGCCGGTCTGACGGCACCACGTTCGGCGGGAAGCGATGCGTCCAATCCCAGGGAACGTCGTACGTATAGGTGTAGCGCACGTCGCTGGTGACGGGTTGGGCGGTCTCTACGAAAGGCTGGCCGTAGCCTGCATTGTCGTAGAAGAAGCCGCCGCCGCCCGGCCAGTAGACCCAGGGCGTGTTGCGTCCACGGAACCTGGCACCTGGCGCAATCGGCGGGCGCGCCACCGGACCGGAAGGCGTGGCGGCATGTGCGACGGTGCCGCCGGGCCTGGCAAAACTGTCGCTGGGAGCAAGGAGCAGCGCGGCTGCGCTGAGCGAGGCGAGCAACGCCCCAAATGATCTGGACATCATGATACGCACCAACTCGTTTGGCTTCGCGGATAGCGGCTCCCCACCGCACGCTAGGCCGGGCTGTCGCCCACCCGCAAACGTATAATTAATTATTGGTTAAGGCACGGGATTAACGGGGAACAAGCTGCGGCAAGACGCCCGGGATCCCCGGCTGATGTCGCTCGTGTTCCGGGAAAACGGGCGATGTCGGCCCGGAGGGCAACAACAACGGCACCCTGACCGGCGTCTATCGCAGCTGGTAACGCTCGCTCACGATGCGGCCCATCGTCCATCACGGACGATGGGCCTTCGTGCGTCAGCGGCCCTGCTGCTTGCGCAGCCAGTCCAGCATATCCTGCGGATTCCCGGTGCCCTGCGTCACGATGGCGGTGTTGCCACCGCTGCGGCGATAGACCGTGGTGCGCCCAGGCTCCTTCTCGATCTTGACCTCGGCCTGCGCCGGATCGCCGCTCTGGGTAATCACGGACGTGCCGTTCTCGTCCTGAACTACGGTGGTGTGGCCGTCACCTGACTCGCCGGCTCCGGCCGGCCCGGTTGTCGTTGCCATCATGATGCTCATTCCTGCTGCGAGCGCGATGAACCTCATATTGCACCTCACCTTTTCGATCACCGGCTGAACTGAAATATCGACAGCCAGTTGAAGCGCCCGAATTGTCGCACCGTTCCCGTGTTCATATCTCCGATCTGGAGCAGGAGGGCGTTGGTGGAAGTGCCGACCTGAGTGATATCGGCAATGTTGCTCACGCCCGACTGACCGATCGCCAAATTGGTCGTGCCACCCACCTGGATCACGTCGACATAATTTCGCGTGCCGTTCTGGATGATCGTCGCATCGACCGTTCCCGTGCCACCGATCTGGATGACACGCGCGATATTGATGCGGCTGTTCTCCTCGATCGTAACAGGCTGGACATCGTTGCCGAACTGCACGACCGTTTCGATGCTCACGTTCCGGTTCGTCACGCCGCGCTGGACGGATCCGGCGGATGCCTCGGACGCGACGCTGACAGCGGCGATCAATGCCGCCAATGCCAGGAGCAGTCTACCGCATTTCATCGCCTTGCCCCCATCACATTTCTGATGGCGGTGAGGTCGCCCAGCTCAATGGCTATTCTGGACAACCGTCGCCGAGTTGAACGCACCGAACTGCGACAGGAAACTGCTGGTCGACTGGCCGATCTGGCCGACAAACGCGACATTGTTCACGCCCGCCTGCCCGACCGATGCCGACGTCGTCCCGCCGAATTGCAGGATTCCGGTCGCATTGTTCGTGCCGTTCTGAGTGACGGTCGCGCTGGTGCTGCCGCCGATCATGAACACGCCGGCCATGTTGAGCTGGCTGTTCTGGTTCAGCACCACCGGCGGGCCGCCGAGCGACACGATGGTCTTGATATCGGCGGTCTGCGCACTGGCCGAGCCGGCAGCCATGCAACACAAGGTGAAAAGTGCGCCACAGGCGGCGCCTGAAAAATGTCTCATGAAATGCCTCGCTATCGAAAAGGATTGCGATCACGGAGTCTGCTGCAAAATCGTCGAGCCGTTCAGGATTCCGAGCTGTCCGACGCCAGCCGCGTTGTTCGCGCCGATCTGGCCGATCAGGCTCGAATTGAAGCCACCGGCCTGGCCGGCCAGCGCCGTGTTGGACGCCGTCGCGGTCGTACCGCCCTGCCCGATCACCGAGGTGTTGACGGTGAGGAGCGAACCCGTCTGCAGGGTGGTCGCAGTATTGGTGGCGCCGAATTGCATCGTGGTGGCGCTGTTGTTGGTGCCGCCACTCTGCGAGATGAAGGAGTTGTTGGTGGTGCCGAATTGCAGCACGCTGGCAGAGTTGCCGGCCTGGGCATCGACGGCGGTCAGCAGGCTGAACGCGACGATCGTGGCGACGAGATATTTCTGATGCATGACATTTCCTCCGCAAAAGTCGGCGGACAACCTCTCACCGAGTCGTCCTGCCCGAGGCGGTGCTTTCAAGAATGGCGCGGACGCGCCGCAATTGGCGCGTCCGGCCAAACGGGGCTGGCTTAGTGCGCCGTCTGCGAGACGGTGCTGCCGTTGACGCCGAACACGCTGAGCTGTCCGACGGCGGCGGCGTTGTTCTGGAGCGGGGCAGGCCCGAACGAGTTCTGGGTGATCGAGCTGCCGTTGTTGCCGAACGCCACCTGGCCGGTCGTCGCCGAGTTCTGCACGCCGATCTGGTTGACCGTGCTGCCGTTGTTGAGCGAGGCCGCGCTGGTGCCCTGCATCGTGGTCGCGCTGTTGACGAGGCCGAGCTGGCTGGTCGACGAGGTGTCGTTGGTGAGGCCCTGCTGCGAGACGCTGGAACCGTTCACGAGGCCCACTTGCACGGTGGTCGAGGTGTTGGCGGCCTGCGCGGCGGAGGACAGGGCGAGCACGGCAACGGAAGCAAGAAACAATTTGCGCATGGAATATCCTTTCTGGCTAAGATCTCTGACTGGGTTCGGATGCCGTCTTGGAGGAGGCCGACATCGCAAGGACAACATTGAACCGATCGTGCTGCGTGCGACAGACTGCAGTTCATGCTAATCGGTACGGACTAGACGTTGCGCGGCGCCCTGGTGCCCGCAGTACTAGCTGTAGGGTTGTCCCGCGCCGGTTCGTGTCGTCTCGTCTTCGCGTCCCATGCTGTCGACCAACCGCACCACCTCGATCGGCGAGCGAAGCTCCAGCTTTCGCATCATCCTGGCGCGATGGACCTTGGCCGTCACTTCGCTCACCCCAAGCTTCGCCGCGATCTGCTTGGCGACGAGACCTTCGGCCATCAACAGCATGATCTCGCGCTCCCTTGACGTCAGCGTCTCGACGCGCTGGCGCGCCTCGCGCACGCTATCTTCGCGTTCGAGCCGCCTGCGGTCGCGCTCGATGCCATGCCTGATCGCATCGAGGATCTCCTGTTCGCGAAACGGTTTTGGAAGGAACTCGACTGCGCCGCGCTTCATGGCCTCGACCGAGACCCGGACGTCGGAATGGCCGCTGATGAAGACGATCGGGATGAGCACGCCCGTCTCGGCGAGCCGGCGCTGAAGCTCGAGGCCGGTCGGCGCCGTGCCGGGAAAGCGGACGTCGAGCACGAGGCATGAAGGTCCGCCGGAAATACTGCCCGCGACGAACTCGTCCGTCGATGCAAACAATTTTACCTGATGCCCGGTCTCCTCGCAGAGACTTCCTATCGCAGTTCGAATCTGAATTTCGTCATCAATGATATAAACTGTAGCTTGACCTGAACTCATGGCAACGGGCTCCCCGGCTTGGGGCTCGATGAACACGCAACGAGCCATCCATTCTTCTTGCAAGCGAGATCAAGGTGCTTGGATGAATTCGCGGGGATCGGGCGAGTCGCCGCGATCCGCCGCTTCGACGTCTTAGGGCCAACACCCGTTCAAGACGAGTGAAGGTGTTCACATATCGGGTTTCGTGATTGCGGGGATTCGCGCTCGGGAGCTGCGGAATCACAGCGAGGCGCGATATCGACAATGCGACAATCTGGCGTCGGAACTTCGGTATCGCCCGCTGCGTCATGGCGTCGCCACCCACGTGCCGACTTGAACGCCAGGCGCTGGCCGCTTCAGCCAGAACAGACGGGACGTTAAGTCAGCTTGTCGAGTTCGATACCGCGCGCGTCATATCGATACGCTCCGTATGCATCTCCGGCAAGCCATGAAAATCAGCGCCCGCGGATTTTACTTCTGGATCATCAGGCGCACCCGACCGTCGCCCCGGCAGCGGCGACACACTGACGATGGACTGCGCTTTGAGAGATTTACAACCATAGCGCGATCTTTCTCCGTGCCGCCAACGATGCCATTTCAAGAGGCGGGTTTTTGATATGCGATTTGTGCCAGTTATTGCCTTGCTCGGAACTGCATGTGGCCTCGCCGCGGTCTACGCCGTCCGGCCAGCCGTGATCAGCGACGCGGCCGGGGCCGCAGCGCAGAAGGCGGCTCGCGCCTATGAATCGACCCAGCGGCTGCTCGGACCTGTCGGGCGGGAAACACGGACCTTCGGATCGGACGCCCCCGTATTCCGCTATGCCTCGATCCAGCGCGGCAGCATCGAGCAGACCATCACCGTCACCGGCGCCCTGCAGCCGGTCAAGACGATCGAGGTCGGTTCCCAACTGTCCGGGCAGCTCGCCCGGGTCTATGTCGATTTCAACGACACGGTCAGCAAGGATCAGCCGCTCGCCCTGATCGATCCGCGCAGTTTTGCGGCCAAGGTCGACGAAGCCAGGGCGGCCGTGGCGGTGGCGAACTCCTTTGTCGACATCGAGCGGGCCAAGCTCGACCGCGCCAGGATCGATCTGCAAAACGCCAGGGGCAGCAGAGACGTCCTCGTGGCCAAGCTCGACAGCGCGCAGGCGGTCAAGGCGTCGGCGCAGAAGACCTTGCAGCGCAAGCTGG
The DNA here is from genome assembly GCF_055807615.1 of Bradyrhizobium sp. MV1.5. Lineage (NCBI taxonomy): Bacteria > Pseudomonadati > Pseudomonadota > Alphaproteobacteria > Hyphomicrobiales > Nitrobacteraceae > Bradyrhizobium > Bradyrhizobium sp. MV1.5. The sequence goes on from NZ_JBVVPL010000029.1 coordinate 107,034, forward strand.
CTCTACAGTCACAAAACGTCGTGGCGGTAACGGCGGTGGATGACGCCCAGACGGAGTTCACCGCGAGGCTTGCCCAAGAGCGCGAGGCCGAAGTCCTCATGTCCCTGAACGCCTACTCAGTCGACGGCGCGCAGGCCGACGTGCGCCGGATCGAGGCGGAATTGCAGCAGGCACGAATGGCCGTGCCGGAGAAGGCGGCTGTTCTCGCTGCGGCCCAGGCCGATCTCGACCGCACCGTGATCCGCTCGCCGATCGATGGCGTCGTCGTCGGCAGGTTCGTCAACGAGGGCCAGACCCTCGCGGTCGGACTGGAATCGCGCACCACCTTCGTGGTCGCGCACCGACTGGAGGACATGGAAATTCACGCGCAGGTCGACGAAGCCGATATCGGGCGCATCGCGCCCGACCAGCGCGCCCATTTCACGGTGGATGCCTACCCGGACCGCCGCTTCGAGGCGGTGGTGCGGCAGGTGCGCAAGGCGCCGCAGAACCAGCAGCACGTCGTGACCTATACCGTCGTCCTGGCGACCTCGAATCTCGACGGCGCGTTGCTGCCGGGCATGACCGCCCTGGTGAAGATCGTGATCGAGCGGCAGGACGACGTGCTGAAAGTGCCGCTTGCCGCGTTGCGCTTCCAGCCCTCCGGCACGCAGCCGGATGCCGCGGCGCGCAGCGGGGTGTGGGCGCGCACCGCAAGCGGCTCACTCCGGCGTATTCCCGTGACGGTCGGCGCCGCCGGCACCGAGCAGGTCGCGCTCAGAAGCGGAGACCTCGTCGAGGGTAGCCAGGTCGCCGTGGGACAGGCGATTCGGCCCGCCGGCATGGAATTTCTCGGCATCAGGTTTGGGTCATGACAGCCTCCCTGCCCCTCATCAGCCTGCAGTCGGTCTCCAGGACCTATCGCGCCGATGGAGTGGCGGTGACTGCGGTGCGCAATGTCAGCTTCGACATCGAACGAGGCGAGATCGTCGCGGTGATGGGACCGTCCGGCTCGGGAAAGTCGACGCTGATGAACATGATCGGGCTGCTCGACCTGCCGAGCGAGGGCGCGCTCTATCTCGAGGGCGCCGACGTCGCCGATCTCTCGGAAGACCACCGGTCGTCCCTGCGCGCCCGCAGCATCGGCTTCGTGTTCCAGTCCTACAATCTGCTCGCTCGCCACAATGCGATCGAGAACGTCGCGCTGCCGCTGGTCTATTGCGGCATCGGCCGCAAGGAACGTCTGGCTCGCGCCGAGCAGAGCCTGGAGGCCGTCGGAATGGTGCACCGGGCCCACCACTTCCCGCGGCAGCTCTCGGGCGGCGAGCAGCAGCGCGTCGCGATCGCGCGCGCCCTGATCGCCTCCCCGCTGATCGTGCTCGCCGACGAGCCGACCGGCGCGCTCGACAGCCGGACCGGCGCCGAGATACTGGCCCTGTTCGCCGCGCTGAACCGGACCGGCCAGACCATCGTGATGATCACGCATGATCCAGGGATCGCGACCCAGTGCCGGCGCACGATCCGCCTGCACGACGGCGCACTCGTCGCTGACGAAACGCTGGCTCCGATCCTGCCGAAACGGAGCGCTGCGCCATGACGATGCTCCAGGGTTTTCAGATCGCTTTGCACGCCTTGCGCCTCAATCCGTTGCGCAGCATCCTCACCATGCTCGGCATCGTGATCGGCGTTGCCTCCATCGTGACCGTGTTTGCGATCGGATCCGGCGCGCAGCTTCGCCTCCAGGAGCAGATCCGCTCGATCGGCGCCAATGTGCTGATGATCAACCCCGGCGCGGTCTACCAGGGCGGCGTGCGTCTCAAGGATGGCAGCAAGCTGACCATGACCGAGAGCGACGTGCAGGCGATCCTCGAGCAGATCCCCGAGATCCAGGCAGCAGCCGGCTCGATTGCTGGAACGGCCCAGGTCATTCACGAGAGCAAGAACTGGAACACGACGATCAACGGGACGACGACCGGGCACTTCATGGTGCGCGACTGGCAGCTTGCGACCGGCCGCTATTTTTCCAGCACCGAGGAGGCAGGCGCCGGCAAGGTCGTGATCCTCGGCAGCACGGTGGCGCAGGAGCTGTTCGCGCCCGGCGAGGATCCGATCGGCGCACAGATCAGGATCATGAAGGTGCCGCTCGAAGTGGTCGGCGTTCTCGATCGCAAGGGGCCGGCGCAGGACGACGTCGCCTTCGTGCCGCTCACCACGGCCAAGCTGCGCTTCCTCGGCAGCGCGAGCAACATCAACCGGGATTCGGTCGCCTACATCATCGCCAAGGTGGCTGCGGATGGACAGATGGCGGGGGCGCGAACGGAGATCGAAAACCTGCTGCGGCAGCGCCACCGTATCCTCGCTGGCCAGGAAGACGACTTCAAGGTCCAGGATCCGGCCGCCGCCATGGAAGCGCAGCAGGGAGCGATCCGCACCGTCGCGCTCCTGCTCGTCGCTATCGCCTCGGTCTCGCTGCTCGTTGGCGGCATCAGCATCATGAATGTCATGATCGTGTCGGTCACCGAGCGCACGCGAGAGATCGGAATTCGCCGCGCGCTTGGCGGGCGGATGCGGGACATCCGTCTTCAGTTTCTCTGCGAGGCGCTCGTGCTCTGCCTGCTCGGCGGCGCGATCGGCGTCGGAGCCGGCGTCACGCTCTCGATGACGGTGGCTCGCATGGCAGGATGGATCACCTCGATCGACGGCCAGGCGATCGGCCTTGCCCTCGCCTTCTCGATCGCGACCGGCCTGATCTTCGGTTTTTATCCTGCACACAAGGCATCCAAGCTCAGTCCGATCGAGGCACTCAAGACGGAGTGAGAACATGCTGGGGTGTTCGCATCGACCAAAGGCCACGGAGGAGCAGTCATGAGTCCGGATCCGAAAAATTCGATCACACCAACGCCACGCGAGCGGGACCTGATGATGCTGATCGCGCGCGGAATGCAGAACAAGAACATCGCGTACGAGCTCAAGATCTCGGAGAACACGGTCCGGGCCCATATCGGCAACATCATGCGCAAATACCGTCTCCAGAACCGGACCCAGATCGCGATCATCTTTGCCCTGCACGCGGCACCGCCATCGCTTCGCCGCAACCTGGCCAATGGCGGCCGCACTTCCACGACGGCCGCGCCGGCCAAGGCGGTCGCGCAGACTACGCCGGTGCCGACCGCGCCGGATTGACGGCTCGGGCCACAATCCCTTGCGTCATTTCGGGCGAAACACCCAAGTCCGGGGTCAACGGACCGGCGACAAAATATTTCTCTTTATTAGAATTCGGATTTTTGTTAGTAATCCCTCACTCCGGCCCAAGGAAGAGGGGCGTATCGCGATCGTCACGAACGCGGGCCGGACGGCGGTGGACGTTGGTCAC